>JAICJR010000164.1 GCA_025928345.1 Thermoleophilaceae bacterium
ACTGCGACCGGTCCGTGTCGTTGCACGAAGCCGCGCGCCGTGCCGTCGAGAAGGTGGGTGTGGCCGCATGAATCACTTGATTGACGAGAACACGACGTTCATCGTCCAGGGCATCACCGGCCGCGAGGCCGTGAACCTCACGCGCGAGTGCCTCGACTACGGCTCGAAGATCGTGGGCGGCGTCACGCCCGGGCGCAAGGGCCGCGATGTGCACGGCGTGCCGGTGTACGACTCGGTGGCGCAGCTCGTGGAGGCCGAAGGACATGTGCCGGACGGCAGCGTGGTCACCGTGCCGCCGGCGTTCACCCGCGACGCGGTGTTCGAGGCGATTGAGGCCGGCATCAAGCTGATCGTGATCGTGACCGAGCGCATCCCGCGCTACGACGTGGCGCAGATGGTCGAGCTCGCCAACCTGCGCGGCGCGCGCATCATCGGGCCCAACTGCCTCGGCATCATCCGCCCGGGTGTGGCGAAGATGGGCGGCATCGGCGGTCCCGCGAAGGACGCGGCCAAGTCCTACCAGCCGGGCGTGGTGGGCGTGATGTCGCGCTCCGGCGGCATGACCACGGAGATCTCTTCCACTCTGACCGCAGCCGGCCTCGGCGTGTCCACTGCGATCTCGATCGGCGGCGACGCGATCATCGGCTCCACCTACGCCGAGCTGATGCCGCTGTTCGAGGCCGACGAGCAGACCGAGGCGATCGTGATCTACACCGAGCCCGGCGGCCGCATGGAGGCCGAGCTCGCGCGCTACGTGAAGGAGAACGACTGCCGCCTGCCGATCGTCGCGTTCATGGCGGGCCGCTTCATGGACGAGATGCCGGGCATGAGCTTCGGCCACGCGGGCACGATCGTGGAGGGCAAGGCCGACACCGCCGCGGAGAAGATCGAGCGCCTGGCCGAGGCGGGCATCACCGTGGCCGAGGAGATCGCCGAGATCCCGGACCTCATCAAGCAGAAGCTCGGCAGGGAGGTGGCTGCCTGATGGCTGGCCTATTCATCGACGTCGAGGTCGACGACCAGATTCGCGACCAGGCGGACATCGCGCAGAAGCTCGAGGACGCCTGCCCCGTCGACATCTACAGAAACGCCGACGGGCACGTGGAGATCGTCGAGGACAACCTCGACGAGTGCGTGCTCTGCGAGCTCTGCATGAACGCGGCGCCGAAGGGCACCGTGCGTGTGAAGAAGCTCTACGACGGCGGCGTCCTCCAGAGCTAGTTAGATCTAGCCGCGTGGAGATCACCCCCGAGGGGATCGCGGAGTTTCAGAAGGGCACGCTGCCGGACGAGCTGGGCATCGAGCCGCTCGAAGTCACGGACGAACTGGCACGCGGGCGGATGGTGGTCGAGTCTCGGCACCTCCATCCCTTCGGCTTCCTGCACGGCGGCGGCTGGGTCACGCTCGCCGACACGGTGGCCGCCTGGGCCACGCTGCGCCACCTGCCCGAGGGCACCGGATTCAGCACGGTCGAGCTGAAGACCAACGTGTTCGCCGGCGCGCGCGTGGGCGACGAGCTCGTGGCCACCGCGCGGCCGCTCCACATCGGCCGCCGTACCCAGGTGTGGGAAGTGCGCACGACGCGCGAAGACCGCCTGATGGCGGTCTTCACGTGCACCCAGATGGCCCTCTCGGACTGACGCTTCCGGCGAATCAGCCGGTGAAGCGCGGCGCCACCTGACGCCGAGGCTTGGCGGCCCGCTTCGCGCAGCGCGTGATCGTGCGGCGCGTTCTCGTGGTGTTGCCTGCTCCGTCCGTTGTGGTGATGCGCAACACGTGCCGGCCGGCCTTGAGCTTCTTCACGTTGATCTTGAGCGTGAAGCTCGTCTTGTTCCTCGTCTTGATGCGCTTGCCGTCGAGCGTCACGCGCGTGCTGTGCACGCCCGAGGAGTCGGTGGCATGCACGCGGATCGAGACGGTGCGGGTCACGCACGCCGCGCGAACGCCGGCCACCGTGACGCGCGGCTTCGTCGTGTCCTTCACCGTCGCCGGCGGCGCGGGCGGCGGTGCCACCGCCGGCGCGGGCTGTAGCTCGAACGCGCCGATGTCGCAGCCGGCGAGCGCCGGCCGCGGCAGATCGCGCTGGTCGGTGGGCACGCAGTTCGCGGAGTCCGCGTGATCCACCGCCGGGCTGGTCGCCGCGAGCGCCATGGTGTCGCTCTCGCCGCCGTTGTTCCCGAGTGCGGCGAGCAGCGGGTCGCCCGTGATGTCCCCCGGCGCGGTGAAGCCACAGTCGCTCGTGCCCTGGAGGTTGTGACCCTGCTCGGCGACCGTGTTGGTGTTGATCACGCAGTTCTGGGCCACACCGTCCACCGTGTTTCCGGCCACGATCGAGTTGGTGACGGTCGAGTCGTCGTTGAAGAACACGCCTCCACCGGCGTCGTCCCCTGACGCGCTGTTCCCGGCGATCGTCACGTGTTTGAACACCGTCCCCAGCTCGTTCACGAAGATGCCGCCGCCCTGGCTGTGCGGGAACGTGGCCTTCGGATCCGCCGGCAGGGCGACGTTGTTCGCCACGGTCACATTCGTGAGGGTGAGCGCCTCGTTGCCGAAGATGCCGCCGCCCTGACCGCCGCTGAACGTTCCCCCTGTGCCGTCGGCGGTGTTGCCGGCGATCAGGCTGTTCGTGATCGTCACCGGCTCGTCGCCGAAGATGCCGCCGCCCTGGCCGCCGAATTCAGGCTGAGACAAGGCCTTGTTGCCGATCACGGCCACATGGTCGAGCGTCATCAGCTGACCGTCGAAGAAGATCCCACCGCCCTCGCCTGAGCCGAAGTTCTCCGTACCGGACGCGACGCCGCCGGTGATGGTCACGTGCGAGAGGTTGATGGTGCCGTCGTTCACGAAGTACACGCGGGACTGCCCGTTCGCGTCGATGATCGTGTCCCGCGCGCTGTGACCGACGATGGTGGTGGTGTTACCGATGTCGTCGGTTTCGAGCTGGCCGTTGGTCAGGACGTAATGGCCCGCGGGGATGTTCACCGTGTCGTCGCCGGGATTGGCCTGGGCGGCGGCGAGCGCCTCGCGGATCGAGCAGTCGCCCGGATCGCAGCTCCCGATGTCGTCGTCCGTCGTGGTGACGTTGAAGGTGTTCGCCGCCGCCGTCCCGGCGAGGGCGAATAGCGCCGCGCACAGCACGGCTGCGATCGTCGCGAGTCTCATCTGCAACCTCCGTTCGTGATGACGGGGGCGAAGCTACGGGTGGGCGCTCACCGAATCCTCACAGTCCCCAACCGAGTGCCTTCGCTAGACACGACCTGAGGCGCCGGGTATCGTCGCCGTGGGGCATCGATCTGGCTCGGCGGTGCCGTGCTGGCCGCCCATGAGGGAGTTAGGAGGATTCGTAGATGACCGTGGTGACCGCCTCGTCCACTGGATGGATCATCGGGCTCGTTCTCGGCGTCGTAGTGATTGCGGTGGCAGCGGCCATAGTCATCACGATCGTGCTCCTCGCGAGACGCATCGCCGCGCAGGCTCAAACCGCCGAGCGCGCGGTTGAGCAGCTGCGCGACCAGACCTCGGAGCTGCCCGGCATCGCGCGCATCAACGACTCGGGCGTCCGAATACTCCACTCCGCGCGGGCGCTCAGAAAGGTGGCGGTGGGCAAATGACCGTTCTCGCGATTTCCGCCCACGGCTACTGGGGCATCGCGCTCATCATCGGCGTGGCGGCGGCCGCCGTGGTGGTCGTGCTCCTCGGTCTGCTCATCCAGGCGGTGAGCAGCATCGAGAAATCCGTCGACGGCCTGCTCGCCACCGCCACCGTGGTCGCCGGGCAGACCGCCCACATCCCGCAGCTCGAGGCCACCGCCCCGGTGCTCTCGCAGATCGTGGATGAGGCGGTGGTGCAGGACGGCTACATGAACGCGCTCACCGACGGATTCGGGGAGGCGATATGAGCACCACCTCTTTCGTCATCCTCAGCGTGATCCTCGCGGCGGCCGTGATCCTCGTGCTCGTGGCCGCGCTGGTGCGCGTGCAGCAGGGGCTCGAGCGGATCTCCACGGGGCTCGCCACTTTGGCGTCCGCGCTCAAGGGTGTGGAGTCCGATCACCTGCGCCCGCTCGAGGGCGCCGTGAAGGACATCAACGAGCAGTTCGACATCATCCTCGGCGCGCTGCCGGGGATCGGGAAGAAGGCCGCGATCGTGGCCGAGAGGAGGCCGCGATGACGCTCTGGTGGATCGGGGACATCGTCCTGTTCATCGTGGTGATCCCGCTCGCGGCGTATCTGCTCCATCGCGTGTACATGGCCGCGAGGAGCATCGATCCGAGCGTGAAGGAGATCGCTCAGGTGGCCGAGGCGGGGTCCAAGGACCTCGACGCCGTGCCGCTTCTGCTCACCACGCAGGACCAGGTGCGGCAGACGGTGGTGGGCGTGGCCGGCTACGGCGCCTCGCTCGACGTGATCGTGGACGACGCGGAGGTGGCGGCATGAGTGGCGCAGCCGTTGTGATGATCGTGGCGGTCGTCCTGATCGTCCTCGCGCTTGTGGTCTACCTCGTGGGCGTGATCCTCCAGCTCCGCAACATCACCGCGGGGCTCGACAGGGTGATCGCCGGCGTTGGCCAGATCCTCGAGAAAACGAAGCCCGTGAACGACGTGGTGAGCGACATCAACGAGCAGCTCGACGCGGGCGTCGACCTGCTCGAGGGCCTGCTCGTGAAGAAGGCGGGCCTCGTGGACGCCATGGGCCTCGTGGAGGGCCTCTACCCCGGCGCGGCAGCGGAAGGCCTGCGCAACTACCCGGAGAGCAAGGACATCGACGCGCCGCGCATCGGCGAGGTGTACACGAAGGGCACGCTCACGCTGGCGCGGCTCGGTCGGGAGGCGCCCGTGGCGGCCGCCAGCCCGAACGGCCCGGCCATCCGCAATCCCGCGTACGCGACGGCGTCCGCGCGGAGCCTCTATCCGGGCGGCCGCCCGATGGAGCCAGAGCCGTTGCCGCGCTCGCCCGTGATCGGAACTGACGCGCCGGTTCAGTACGAGCAGCGCGATGACATCGGCAAGCCGCGCAAGCGGATGCCGTCAAAGAGCTAGACAACGAGAGGAGCGCAAGTTGCAGACCCCCGCGTCCTTCGACTATGAGCGCGCGACGAGCGTCGAGGGAGCGATCGCGTCCCTCGCCAGGCTCGGGCCCGAGGCCCGCGTGATCGCCGGCGGCCACAGCCTGCTGCCGATGATGAAGCTGCGGCTCGCCCAGCCGGAGCACCTGATCGACATCAACGACCTCGAGGCCGAGCTCTCGTACATCCGCGACGAGGGCGGCGAGATCGCGATCGGCGCGCTCACGAGGCACGTGGACCTGCTCAAGTCGGAGCTGCTCGCCCAGCACTTCCCGGTGTTCCGCGACGCGGAAGAGGTGATCGCCGATCCGGTCGTACGCAACCGTGGCACCATCGGCGGCTCGCTCTGCCAGGCGGATCCCGCCGAGGATCTCTCGGCGGTGTGCACCGCAGTGAAGGCGAAGGCTGTGATCCGCGGCACGGACGGCCAGCGGGTCGTGCCGATGGACGAGTTCCACGTGGCGCCGTACATGACCGCCGTGAACGACGGCGAGCTGCTCACCGAGATCCGTCTGCCGCTCTTCCCGGGCGCCGGTAGCGCGCACGAGAAGGTCGAGCGGCGCGCGGGCGACTGGGCCATCGCGGCGGCCTCTGCGGCGGTGTGGGTGGATCGCTCGACCATCCACGACGTGGGCATCGGCCTCAGCGCCGTCGGGCTCACCACCGTCCACCTGAAGCGGGCGGAGGAACTCCTGCGCGGCAAGCCGCCCTCAGAGGAGCTGTTCCAGCAGGCGGGGCAGGTCGCGTCCGAGGACTGCTCGCCGATGGCGGACGGCCGCGGGCCAGTGGACTACAAGCGCCACCTCGCCGGCGTCCTCACAAAACGTGCACTCAGCCGCGCCACCGCGCGCGCTCTCAAGCAGGAGGCCTGACATGGAAGTCTCGATCAACATCAACGGCCAGCAGGTCTCCCGGGACGTCGAGCCGCGCATGCTGCTCGTGCACTTCATCCGCGAGACGCCGGGCCTCACGGGCACCCACTGGGGCTGCGACACGTCCAACTGCGGCGCCTGCGTCGTGTTGATGGACGGCAAGCCCGTGAAGTCGTGCACCACGCTCGCGGTGATGTGCGAGGGACACGAGATCCGCACGGTGGAGTCGCTCGAGGTGGACGGCCGGCTCGACCCGATCCAGCAGGGCTTCCATGAGATGCACGCGCTTCAGTGCGGCTTCTGCACGCCGGGCATGCTGATGACCACGCGCGCGCTGCTCGACGAGAACCCCAATCCCACTGAAGAAGAGATCAGAACAGCGATATCCGGCGGCATCTGCCGCTGCACCGGTTACAAGAACATCGTCGCGGCCGTGAAGTGGGCGGCCGAGCACGAGTCGGCCGGCGTGAGGCAGGAGGTCTGAGCATGTCGATCATCGAGAACCTTCCCACTCCCGACACCGAGCGCCCCATCGGATTCGGCCGGCTGAAGCGCAAGGAGGACGCGCGCTTCATCCGCGGCAAGGGCAACTACCTGGACGACATCCGCCTGCCCGGCATGGTGCACGGTGCGATTCTGCGCAGCCCGTACGCGCACGCGCGGATCGTCTCGATCGACACCTCCCGCGCGCTCGCCCACCCGGGCGTGGCCGCAGTGGTGACCGCCAAGGATCTCGAGACCCTCGGGCTCGCCTGGATGCCGACCATCTCCTACGACACTCAGGCCGTGCTCGCGGGCGACAAGGTGCGCTTCCAAGGCCAGGAGGTGGCGTTCGTGATCGCCACCGACGAGTACACGGCCAACGACGCGCTCTCGCTGATCGACGTGGAGTACGAGCCCCTGCCGGCGGTGGTGAACGCGCGCAAGGCGCTCGACGAGGACGCGCCGATCATTCGCGACGACAAGGAGGGCCAGCGCGACAATCTCGCCTCGCCCACCTGGGAGGCGGGCGACGAGGACGCCACCGACCGCGCCTTCGCCGAGGCGGACACGATCGTGTCGCGCGACATCATCTACCCGCGCTGCCACCCCGCTCCGCTCGAGACGTGCGGGTTGATCGCCGACTTCAACCCGAAGACCGGCCAGCTCGACATCTACAACGGAAACCAGGCGCCTCACGCGCACCGCACGATCTACGCGCACGTGGCGGGTCTCGCCGAGCACATGATCCGGATCAAGACGGGCGACATCGGCGGCGGCTTCGGCAACAAGGTCGGCGCCTATCCCGGTTACATCTGCGCCGCGGTGGCTTCGATCGTCACGGGCAAGCCGGTGAAATGGGTCGAGGACCGCATCGAGAACCTGACCGCGACCGCGTTCGCGCGCGACTATCACATGACGACGGAGCTCGCCGCGACGAAAGAAGGCAAAGT
>JAICJR010000304.1 GCA_025928345.1 Thermoleophilaceae bacterium
CTCATGTCGTAGCCGGCCGCCTGCAGCACGCGGGCCTTCTCCTCCTCGTGCTGCTTGCACCAGATGAACTCCTCGATGTCCGGGTGGTCGACGTTCAGGACGACCATCTTGGCCGCCCGGCGCGTCTTGCCGCCCGACTTGATCGTGCCCGCCGAGGCGTCGGCGCCGCGCATGAACGAGACCGGCCCCGAGGCGTAGCCGCCCTTGGCGAGCTGCTCCTTGGAGGAGCGCAGCTTGCTCAGGTTGATGCCCGAGCCGGAGCCGCCGCGGAAGACCAGGCCCTCCTTGCGGATCCAGTCGAGGATCGACTCCATGTTGTCGTCGACCGAGAGGATGAAGCACGCGCTGCACTGCGGGTGCTCCTCGAAGCCGACGTTGAACCATACGGGCGAGTTGAACGCCACCATCTGGTGCAGCAGGAGGTGGGTCAGCTCGGTGCGGAAGATCTCGGCCTCCTCGCCGTCGGCGAAGTAGCCGTCCTTCGTGCCCCAGGCGGTGATCGTGTCGGCGACGCGCCCGATCATCTGCCGCACGGAGCGCTCGCGCTCGGGCGAGCTCAGCTTCCCGCGGAAGTACTTCTGGGCCACGATGTTCGTGGCCGTCTGGCTCCAGAACTTCGGGAACTCGACGTCGCGCTGCTCGAACGACGGGCCGTCCTTGCCCGGGATGAGCGCGTCGCGCGTCTCCCACTCGACGGCGTCGAACGGCTCGGTCCCGGCCTCCGTGAAATAGCGGGGCACGCCGATGCGGACATCCTCCCTGCCTTCCAGCACCGAATTCCTCGTCCCCTTCACGGTTGTCGCCATGCCCGTCGCCTCCTCACCGTCTGAAGTTTACCGAACAGATGTTCGCTTTGCCACTCGCTTGGCGGGCTTCTTGCGCCCCTCGAGCCGCGCCAGCTCCCGCTCGAACTCGTCCACGTCCTGGAAATCGCGGTACACGGACGCGAACCGCACATACGCCACCCGGTCGAGGTCCCGCAGTACCCGGAGGGCCTGCTCGCCGATCCGGCGGGCCTCGACCTCGTCGCCGACGCCGTTGCGCAGGTCGGCCTCGATCCGCACCGCCGCCTGCTCGATGTCCGCGAGCGGCACCGGCCGCTTCACGCACGCCCGCGTGAGCCCGGCCATCAGCTTCGCGCGGTCGAACGGCTGGCGGGTGCCGTCGCGTTTGACCACGTGCAGGGCGGCCTGCTCCACGCGCTCGAACGTCGTCATGCGCTGGCCGCACAGGAGGCACTCGCGCCGCCGCCGGATGGCGCCCTTGCCGGCCACGCGGGTGTCGACGACCTTGGTCTCTCCGTGTTCGCAGTAGGGACAGTTCATACCCGGTGCTCTCCCGCTCCCGTTTCTACATCTTGTGGGTGGTCTCCTGCCGAACCCCTATATCTAGTAGGAACGACCGGTCGGGGGTAGGTATTCTCGCCCGGGGGCCGGACGGACTCGAAACCCCGCTCGGGGAGCGGAATTCCGCCTGGTTTCCCGCGTACGGTGTCCGGGGAAGGAGATCTGTATGGGGCTTGATAACACGGTGATCACGGTCGTCGGGGTCATCGTCGCGGCGGTGGGGGCGCTGGTGATGGCCGCCGCGATCGCGGCCAACGAGCGCAGCGCGAGCAAGGCCTCCCGCCGGCGCACGCGCGGCGCGGCCGAGCCGGGCTCCGGGCCCGGCCTACCGGGTGATCGAGCGTAGGGTCTCGGAGAGGCCCCCGCCGAGCGGCGTGGTCGCCTTCCAGCCCAACTCACGCGCCGCCCGGGACACGTCGAGCGCGCTCCGCGACAGCTCTCCCAGCCGCGCCGGCCGCAGCTC
>JAICJR010000041.1 GCA_025928345.1 Thermoleophilaceae bacterium
CACACCGGGCTGCGCGCCTACCGCGCCTTCGCCAGCTCACTCCTGCGCGAGTCCGGAACGGCGCGCCGAAACGGCGACGCGTTCGTCGCCGCGGTGAAGGCCAAGTGCCCGAACGTGCTCGAGAGCGTGAGCATGTCGGACACCTTCGTGCAGGGCGCGGCCACCCAGTTCGGCAAGGAGGCCGGCGCGGACCTCCTGCTGTCGGCCTTCGTTTCGTTCCGCAAGCCGCTCGCCACGCTCAACCTGCGCCTCAGCAGGCTGAGCTGGTCCACGCCGCAGATCGGAGCCGGGTTGCAGCGCGGGCTCGACGCCGAGCAACGCGCGTTCGCGCTGATGACGAGCGACCTCTGCGCGGACGCCTCAGCTCTCGCGGCGAACGGCGGCCGGAAGCTGCCGCCGGGCGCGCAGTCGTTCCTCAGCAACTTCCAGCACGAGTTGGCAACGACGGCACGCCTCGACGTCAAGGCGATGCTGCTGCGCCACCGGAGCGCCCGTGACCGCCGCCTCGTGCGCGAAGTGAACCGTCTCGAAGACCGCGCGAGCACGCGGCTCGGCAACGCGCTCACCGCGGAGGTGCCGAAGCTCTTGGACGCGCTCGGCCTGTTCGTCTAGCGCGGCTACCAGGCCACAGGGCCGGCGGCGGACGCGACGCGCTTGGGCTTGCCGCCCTTCGCCTTCACCTTCCACAGCCCGCCGCCCGCGGAGTAGACGATCCAGCGCCCGTCGGGCGAGAACACGGGCGAGCTCTTCGCCGTGGCGTCGCGTACGACACGATGGTGCCTGCCGCCGTAGAGGCTCGTGGTGAAGATGGTCGTGCCGTCCGGTGAGACGAACGCCACGCGCTTGCCATTCGGCGCGACCGACGGGTCGGCGCCGCCGCCGGAGCAGGTGGAGCCGTCGTCGTTCAGGTAACCGGGCGCGACGGAGCGGTTGTCGCTGCCGTCCGAGCGCATCCGCCAGATGCCGGGGCAGCCGTCGGAGTTGGCCGCGTTCGAGCGGTAGACGATCCAGTCGCTCTTCGGCGACCAGTCGGGCTCGCTTCCGGTGCCGATGCGGACGTAGCTAGAGCCGTCCGCATGCATCACGTAGATCGACGTCGTCTCCGGATTGCCGTTCTCGTCGTACTCAACGCCGGTGAACGCGATCCGCGAGGCGTCTGGCGACCAGGTGGGATCGATCCCGCTCTGGTTGATCGCGATGATGCGCTCACCGCCGCCGCTTGCGTCCGCCACCGCGATGCGGCGGCCGCCGACGTCATAGGCCACGAAGCGACCGTCCGGAGACCAAGCCGGATGAGCCGCCCCCGCGGCATCGTGTGTGAGCTGCTGCGCGGGCCCGCCGTTTGCGCCGACGGTGAAGACCTGGCTCGGCGATCCCGCCGAGTACGCGATCCGGCTGGCCGCCGAGGCGGGCGCCGCGAGCGCGAGAGCCGCAGCCGCAGCAATTCCAATGACCCCTGCACGTCCCATACCTCACGGCTACCCGCGGCCTCCGCGGGCGAGCGTGAGCTACGTCACTGGGCACTGGGTACTGGGCACTGGCTCAGCCGTGAATCAACCACCCATCAGCGGCCCGCGCAGCTTCCATGACAACTTCAGAGAAGGTCGGATGCGCGTGCACGCTGCGTGCGACCTCGGGGAAGCCGCCCTCGAGGTCGCGCGCCATCACGAGCTCCTGGATCAGGTCGGCCGCCTTCACGCTCACGATGTGCGCGCCGAGCAGCTCGCCGTACTGCTTGTCGCCGACGATCTTGATCTGCCCGCCGCGGTCGCCATACACGGTCGGCGCGCCGACCGCGCCCATCGGGATCTTGCCGACCACCACGTCGTGCCCGGCTTCGCGCGCCTGCTTCTCGG
Source organism: Thermoleophilaceae bacterium (assembly GCA_025928345.1). GTDB lineage: Bacteria > Actinomycetota > Thermoleophilia > Solirubrobacterales > Thermoleophilaceae > JAICJR01. Next base: position 1,857 of record JAICJR010000041.1, read on the forward strand.
TGAGGCCGAAGCTCGCCACCTGCGGGTAGCAGAACGTGGCGCGCGGGATGTACGGGTAGTCGAGCGGATGCGTGTCCATCCCGGCGGCGTCCTCCACCGCGATCACGCCTTCGTCTGATGCCTTGTGGGCGAGAGCCGGGCCGACGGGCACGAGGTCGCCGATCGCGTACACGCCCTTGAGCGACGTCCGCATCTTCTCGTCCACCTCGACCTGGCCGGTCTTGTCGTTCACCTTGATGCCGGCCTCGTCCAGGCCGAGCCCTTCCACGTCGGGACCGCGGCCGGCGGCGATGCACAGGTAGTCGTACTTCTTCGTCTCGCCGCCGAAGGTGAGCTCCACGCCGTCGTCCTTGGCCTCCGCGCCCTCAATGTTCGCGCCGGCCACCACTTCAATGTTCTGCTTGCCGAGCTCGCGGGCCACGAGCTTGGCCATCTCCTCGTCCTCGAGCGGAAGGATCTGCGGCAGCGCCTCGAGCAGCGTGACCTTCGTGCCGAGACGCCCGAAAGCCGATCCCACCTCCACCCCGGATGCGCCGCAGCCGATCACGGCGAGGGTGCCGGGAATCTCGTTGAGCGCCCACGTGGTCTCGGTGCCGAGCACGCGGCCGCCGAAGTTGAGGCCGAGCAAAGTCTTCGGCACGGATCCGGTCGCGAGGACGACCGTCCCAGCCTCGATCTCCGTTCCGTCGAACTGGCCGCCAATCTTCACGTTGCCGTCGTCGGTCACGGAGCCGTGGCCCTCGATCACGTCGACCTTGTTCTTGCCGAGCAGCATCCCGACGCCGCCGGTGAGGGTCTTCACCACCTTGTCCCGGTGCGCGGCCACGCCCTTCATGTCCACCGACGCGTCCTTCACGTTGATGCCGAAGTTCTTGGCGCGGCCCACCTCGCCCCACACCTCGGCGGCGCGCAGCACGGCCTTCGCGGGAATGCACGCGTAGTTGAGGCAGCGGCCGCCGATCCTGTCCTTCTCCACCACCGCGGTCTTCATCCCGAGCTGCGCGGCGCGGATGGCGGTCACGTAGCCGCCGGGACCGGATCCGATGACGATGCAGTCGTACTTCGACTCAGGCATAACGGCAGCGGAGCCTATCCAACGAGCTCAGGCTCCAATTTCTGCCACAGCTCGTCGGGCACCGGCCGGGCCTCGCCGGCCGCGTAGTCGTAGCCCACGAGCACACCCCAGCCATCGGCGAGCGCGCGGCCGTCGGACTCGGAGCGCATGGCGAATTCGATTCGCAAGCTCGAGCGCTGGAGATCGGTCGGCCAGATGTACGTGCGGATCTCCTCTCCGAAGTGAGCGGGCGAGCGATAGGCGATGTGGCACTCGGCGAAGATGAAGCCGAACTGCCGCCGGTTGCCCGGGTTGTGCTCGGGCAGGATGCCCATCAGGTAATCGATGCGCGCGGTCTCGAAGAAGCGCAGGTACTCGACGTTGTTCATGTGCTGCATCGCGTCGAGGTCGCCGAAGCGCACGCGCTGCACGATCGAAAAGGCGCGCTCGGGCGGCCCTCCGTCCTGGCGGTAGCGGTCGCTCACCGCGGCTCGTCCGGCATCTGGATGCGGGCCATCGCCTTCACGAGCTTCCAGAAGAGCAGCCCTGCCGCGAGGATCACGCCGACGACGATCAGCACCGTGAGCGCCGTCGACGCTTTCAGGAGCAGGATCGCGAGCACGACGATGAGGAGCGCCAGCACCGCCTCCATTCCGAGCACCGCCCAGTAGCGGACGTTCCACATGCCCCAGGCAAGCGAGAACATGAGGAGCGCCTGGAACGCGAGCGTGCCGACGTTGCCGCGGCCGCCGGCGGCGTAGGCAACCGCGTTCGCGACGGGCAGCAGGAACGCCACCACGGCGGCGACGGTAACCCATGGCGGCCGCTCGCCCTCGGCCAGCGGCACGAGCGCCGCGCGCGCCGCCTCGTTCTTCGCCTCGGTGCGCTCGCGTCGCGTGAGCGGCGCCGCGGCTGTGGCTCCGGCGGGCGCCGGTGCTGCCGGACGATGCTTGCGCTTGCGCCGCTCAGGCATGCGCTTCCACCCCGCGGAGGAGACTCGCGGCGGTGCGCGGGTCTTCCGCGTCGCGGATCGCGCGGACGACCGCGATACGCGTGGCCCCCGCCGCGGCCACGGCGCCGGCGTTGCCCGGATCGATCCCTCCGATGGCGAACCACGGCCTCGTGGCGGCGTGTTCCGCTGCGTAGCGCACGAGCTCCAGTCCCACCGGGGCGCGGCCCTCCTTGGTCGGAGTCGCGTACACGGGGCCGACGCCGAGGTAGTCCGCGGTGGACGACATCGCTGCCTTCACCTGCTCCGGCGAGTGGGTCGAGATGCCGACGATGAATTCAGGCCCAACCTGCTCGCGCACGCTGTCGAGCGGCTCGTCGTCCTGTCCGACGTGCACACCGTCGGCGCCGCACGCGAGCGCGAGGTCCGGCCGGTCGTTCACGATCAGCAGCGCGTCGTGCTCGTTGCAGAGCGCGCGCAGCCGCCGGGCGGCTTCCACCACCGCATCGTCCGGCCCCGCCTTCTCGCGTAGCTGCACGATGTCCACGCCGCCATCGAACGCTGCCGGCAGCGCGTGCTCGGCGCCGGCGGCGTCTGTGACGAAGTAGAGGCGGGCGCGGGCAAGCCGCTCGCGGCGCACGTCGGCAATGGACATGCGGCAGATGCTAGGGAGGGAGTTCCGCTAGTGCTTTTTCTTCTTCGGCGGCTTGCGCGGATAGAGCGTGCCCGCCCGCGGCCGCGCGAACGGCTTTGCCACGTTGCTCGTCTCGAGCGCGTAGGTGAAGCGGAAGCTCCGCTTGGCCGCGCTCGACACGTGGAACGTGCGGTCGAAGTAGCCCATGCGGTTGAGCGAGACAGTCGCGAGCTTGTGGAACGACTTGCCGCGGCCGACCTCGAGCGTGACGGTGCCGCCGTTCGCCACCCGCACGCCGCCGAACACCTCCACGGCGGAACGCGACACGAGCCTGACGAACAGCGGGGTCTGGAATGCCTGGTAGACGAACTTCTTCGGGCGGTTCGACGACGAGTCGATCCCGGACTGGAAGCCGTGGAAGCGCCCGAGGCCGCGCCCGGCCGTGGAGTCGTCGCTCAGCGGGTACTGCGCGTAGCTGCGCACGCGGCGGTCGTGGTAGGCGAGCCACTCGCTCTCGCTCATGAAGCGCGGCACGAGCGAGATCGGGGAGGCGAACGGATCGGGCGGATCGGTCTGGAAGCCGAACTCGGTGATCCAGATCGGCATCTTGTGATCCACGAAGCGGCGGGCGAGCTTGCGCAGCGCCCGGTCGAGGCGCGTGAGGTCGTTGATCGTTGCGTCGTCTGCGAGCGGAGTGAGCGCGTCGGGTCCCTCGGCGAGCGTGTACGGGTGGTAGGCGATTCCGGTGCCCGGCAGCGGCTGGTAGTTGGTGCACCCGCGGGCCGCCGCGGCCGCGCCGCGGTACGCGTGGTAGCGGCTGTTCACGCACGCGAGCTCGCGCAGGAACTTGATCGGCGAAACGCGCGCGGGATAGGTCTTCCCGCTGCGGGCGAACGGCAGCAGGTCGCCCATCAGGATCTGGTCGCTTCCGTGGCCGCTCGCCACTAGCGCGTCGTGGGCGGCGAGGAAGAGGCCGCGGTAGATCTCCGGCGACACCGGCTGCTTCCTGCGGTTGTACTGCGGCTGGAGCCAGCCCGACAGGTTCGGCTCGTTCCACACCGACCAGAGGTCCACCCGCGGAAGCGCGCCACCGTCGTCGGCCGCCCACGCCGTGGGAGCGGACGCGGCACTGGCGCGTACGGCCGACGCGGGGATCGGCTGCGGACACGGGTCACCTGGCGGCGTGGGGGTCTGGCACGGCGGCGGCCCGGGCGGCGGCGGAGGCGGCCCGCCCGGCGCCGCGGCCGGGTTGTAGCTGCCCGAGTAGCGCGTGCCGAGAGCCTTCACGAAGCGGCCGAACTCCACCGAGCTCGGGTTGTACGAGCCGGCGGGCGCCTTGCTGCTCGACACCGCCCAGTCGGGCGCGCGTCCGCCCACGAGGAACATCACCTTCAGGCCGCGGATGGCGGCGCCACGGACGAGGCTGTCGAGCGGAGCCCAGTTGGCCGCCGAATACTCCGCCGGATCGTCGCCAACGAACCCGGCCGGCTTGCGCGACCCGGTGGGAGCGATGTTGCGCCAATTCACGGTCACCTTCACCACGTCGGCGCCGAGCGACTTGATCTCGTCGAGCGCCAGCGACTGGGCCAGCGGCCCCTGGTGGAGCAGCCGTCCCTCGTCCTGAACGATCGTGATCTGGGTCGGGCTGGCCGAGGCAGGAGCAGCCGCTATCAGGGCAGCACAGAGCCCGAAAAGGGCGAGGGCCAGTCGGCAAACACGCGAGCGCAAGGTCGAGTCGATGGTAATGGCGCCAGAAACGGCAAGGAACCAAACCGTCCGACTCACGACAGTTGCGGTAAAGCCCCATGACCCATGACCGAAGGATTTGGCCGCCGGAGCCCTGGGTACACCTTTTGCCGTGACCATCGGCACTTCCATATTGCTGATCGCGGTCGGCGCAATCCTCCGCTACGCGGTCAACGTCCACAGCTCAAGCTTCAACATCTCCACGGCGGGCCTGATCCTGATGATCGTGGGGATTCTGGGCCTGATCCTGTCGCTGCTCTACACCGCCTTCTGGGCGGACCGGACCACGCGGCCGCGGCGCGACGCCTACGTCGACGAACCGCCCACTCGCCGTTACTAGTAGTAACCGCGGAGTAGCATTCACCCCAGTACGGGAGCTCGGGCGAACCGGGCTGAGAGGGCAGCTGGTCGCTGCCGACCGTTGAACCTGATCCGGGTAATTCCGGCGTAGGGACTGCCGGCGCGACCTCCGAAGGAAGGAGTGCACGCGGTGCCGGAACGGAGTGGCCACGACGTAGTTGTCGTCGGCGCGGGCCTGATCGGCCTGGCGTGCGCATGGCGCGCCGCTCAGCGCGGCCTCTCCGTGATCCTCGTTGAGGCGAAGGAGCCTGCGGCCGGCGCCTCGGGTGTTGCCGCAGGGATGCTCGCCCCAGTCACCGAGGCCGAGTTCGGCGAGGAGGAGCTTCTGCGCCTCAACCTCGAGGCGCACGCGCGCTGGCAGGAGTTCGCGCCTGAGCTCGGCGGCGACCTCCATCACCGGCGCGAGGGCGCGCTGCTCGTGGCGGCCGATCGCGACGACGCCGAGGCGCTTCACCGTCTTCACAGCTTTCAGCTCTCGCTCGGTCTCGAGGCCGAGTGGCTCACCCCCAGCGAATGCCGGCGGCGCGAGCCCGGCCTCTCGCCCCGCTGCGGCGGCGGCATCTTCGCCCCGCACGAGCAGCACGTCGACCCGATGGCCGTGGTGGCCGCGCTGCTCGCGAAGGGTCTCGAGATCCGAACCGGTGACCCGGTGGCGGCGGTGGACCCGCACGGCGTGCGGCTGCGCTCCGGCGAGGCGATTACCGCCGAGCAGATCGTGATCGCCGCCGGCTGCTGGAGCGGCTCCGGCATCGAGGGCCTGCCGGGGATGCCGGTGCGTCCGCTGAAGGGGCAGATCCTCGCGCTGCGCAGGCCACCCGACCGGCCGCTCGCCGAGCACCTGATCCGCACGCCGCGCTGCTACGTGCTCGACCGCGGCGACGGCCGCGTGGTGCTCGGCGGGACGATGGAGGAGCGCGGGTTCGACACGCAGGTCACGGTCGACGGCGTCTATCGGCTGCTCGAGGCGGCGTACGAGGTGCTCCCCGACGTGACCGAGCTCGAGTTCACGGGCGCGCGCGCCGGGCTGCGGCCGGCCACGCCGGACAACCTGCCGCTGATCGGCCGCAGCGAGCCGGGCAACGTGATCTGGGCCACGGGCCATTACCGCAACGGCGTGCTGCTCACGCCGATCACAGCGGAGGCGGTGGCGGAGCTGCTCACCGGCGGCGAGGTGCCGGCGGCCGTGCGGCCGTTCTCACCCGAGCGCTTTGCGGTGGGTGTGCGATGAACGTGCTGCTGAACGGCGAGCCGTGCGAGCTGCCGGACGCGGCTAGCGTGAGCGACGCGGTGGAGGCCAGCGGCGCTCCGCCCGAGGGCCGCGGCGTGGCCGTGGCGGTGGACGGCGAGGTGGTCCGCCGCGGAGAGTGGGCTACGACGAACTTGACCGAAGGACAGAGAATCGAGGTGCTTCAGGCGGTGCAAGGTGGATAACGGAAACGGAACAGGACGGGGCTTCCGCATCGCGGACCGCGACTTCAGCTCGCGGCTCATCATCGGCACGGGCGGCTTCCGCAACCTGCAGTCGATGGCCGAGGCGGTGGAGGCGTCAGGTGCCGAGATGGCGACCCTCGCGCTGCGCCGCGTGGACCCGTCGAGCCGCGGCTCGATCGTCGACGTGCTCGAGAACGCCGGCTGCTTCCTCCTCCCGAACACGGCCGGCTGCTTCACCGCGCGCGACGCCGTGGCCACCGCGCAGCTCGCGCGCGAGGCGTTCGAGACCGAGTGGGTGAAGCTCGAGGTGATCGGGGACGACAAGACGCTGCTGCCGGACCCGGTCGAGCTCCTGGACGCCGCCGAGCAGCTCGTGGCGGACGGCTTCACCGTCCTTCCCTACACGAACGACGACCCGATCCTCGCGCGCCGGCTCGAGGACGCCGGCTGCGCCGCGGTGATGCCGCTCGGCTCGCCGATCGGCAGCGGGATGGGCATCCGCAACCCGTACAACCTGCGGCTGATCGTGGAGCAGGCGCGCGTGCCCGTGATCCTCGACGCGGGCATCGGCACCGCGTCCGACGCCGCGATCGCGATGGAGATGGGCTGCGACGGCGTGCTGCTGGCGAGCGCGGTGTCGCGCGCGCAGGACCCAGCGCGGATGGCACGCGCGATGCGGCTCGCCGTGGAGGCCGGGCGCACGGCATTCGAGGCAGGGCGCATCCCGCGCCGCCTGTACGCCGAGGCGTCAACGCCGATGGAGGGCGTGCCGGAGCTCACGTGAGCGAGGCGCTCGAGGAGGAGCTGGCCAGGCGCTGGCGGGCGGCATGGCAGGGTCCGGCCGGCGGCTTCGAGGACTGCTGCACGCCTGACGTGTCCTATGAGGATCCGATCGCGCTCGTGCCGCTCGAGGGGCTCGACGCGCTGGAGCGGTACGCGAAGTCGCTGCGCAGCGCGTTCCCGGATATCCGCGTGGAGGCGGCGGGCGAGAGCATCGGCAGCGGCAACCTCGGATGCCTCACCTGGCGGGCGCTCGGCACGCACCGCGGCGAGCTGGCCGGGCTGCCGGCGTCCAACCGCTTCGTCGTCCTCCAGGGCGTCCACTACGTGGAGCTCGACGACGGCCGCGTGCGCCGCGCGCGTGGATTCTTCGACGTCTACGAGGGAGCGGTGCAGCTCGGCCTATTGCCCGCGCACGGCAGCTTCGGCGAGAAGGCGCTGCTGATGCTGCGCGGCTTCGGCTACCGCTCGCCGTCTACTTGACGACGATCGTCCCGGTCATTCCCGGATGGACAGTGCACTCGTATTGGATGGTGCCGGCAGCGTTGAACGTGACCTTGTAGGTGTCGCCGCTCCCCAGGTTGCCGGTACCGGAAGAGAAGTTCGGCCCCGGGCCGGTCCTCTTCGTCACGTCGTGATTCACGGAGTCGTTGTTCACCCACTCGACGGTCGTGCCCTTCTTCACGGTGACCGTCTTCGGGTCGAACTGGATGCTGTGCATCGAGACCTTCGTCACGCCGCCGCTCGGCGTGCCGCCATTGTTGCCGGCAGCCTGACCGGGCGTGGTGGCGCTCGTGCTGCCACCGCCGCTCGAGCCGCAGCCGGTGGCGGCGAGCGTTGCGGCGAAAGCGAGAATCAGGATCGGGCGCCTCATCCGGAGGCGGGAAGGTTACGAGGTCGGCTCGTGACGAGCAGCTCAAGCAGCGCCTTCTGCGCGTGCAGCCGGTTCTCCGCCTGGTCCCACACTGCCGAGCGCTCGCCGTAGAGCAGCTCCTCGGTGATCTCGTCTCCCGGATGGGCCGGTAGGCAGTGGAGCACGATCGCGTCGGGGCGCGCACGGGCGAGCAGCGCCTCGTCCAGCCGGTAGGCGCCGAGCAGCGAGCGGCGGCGGTCGGCATCGGCCTCGTCGCCCATGCTCACCCATACGTCCGTGTATAGGACGTGCGCGCCGTCGGCAGCCTCGGCCGGGTCCTGGGTGACCAGCACGTCGCCGGCGCGCGCCACGATCTCCGGATCGGGCGCGAACTCGGCGGGCGACGCCACGGCCACCTGCATCCCCGCCTTCGTCCCGAGCAGCATCAGCGAATTGGCGACGTTGTTGCCGTCGCCCACGTACGCGAGCTTCAGCCCCTCGAGCGCGCCGAAGCGCTCGCGGATCGTCTGCAGATCGGCGAGCGCCTGGCAGGGATGGTGCCCGGCCGTGAGCATGTTGATCACGGGCACGCTCGCGTATTCCGCCAGCTCCTCGACCAGCTCGTCCTCGAACGTGCGAATTCCGATCGCGTGCACGAAGCGCGACAGGATGAGCGCGGTGTCGCGCGGCGACTCGCCACGCGAGAGCTGCATCTCGTCGCCGCGGAGCACGATCGGGTTGCCGCCCAGCTCGCGCACGCCGACCTCGAACGAGAGCCGCGTGCGCGTGGACGGCTTCTCGAATACGAGCGCCACGCTGCGGCCCGTGAGCTGCGCGGAGGCCCAGCGGTCCTGCTTGAGGTAGTCGGCGCGGTCGAGAAGGGCCGTGAGCTCGTCGGCCGTAAGCTCCTCGCCGGTCAGGAAGTGACGCGTCACCCCGGCATCGTAGTCCGCGCACTTACGTGGAATCTCTTCCACGGGCGCGCCCATCCGCCCGCGGGGCGGCCGCTGCTCGACGAGTTCATCGAGGTCCTGCGCCGCGAGCCGTGGGACGTCGCGCTGCTGCAGGAGGCGCCGCCGCGGTGGTTCGAGCAGCTCTGCCGCGGGGCGGGCGCCGGCGGGGCGATCGCCCTCACCTCGCGGAACTTCGGCTCGGCGCTGCGCGGTCGCATAGCCGACCGGAAGCCGGACCTGATCAAGTCGAACGAGGGCGGCTCGAACCAGCTCCTGGTGCGGCCCCCATGGCGGATAGCCGAGACGCGGCGACTCACGCTCGCGCGCTTCCCCGAGCGGCGGCGCCTCTTGTGGGCACGGCTCGACCGCGACGGCTCAGAGCCGCTCGCCGTCGCGAACCTGCACGCGAGCGCCAACCGCCCGCGCGCCTCCGCGCGCGAGCTGTTGCGCGCTGCCCAGTGGTGCGCGTCTGACGACCGCCTCCTGTTCGGCGGGGATCTCAACCTGCGCCCCGCCGAGGATCCCGCCACCTTCCGGGAGCTCGACACGCGCTTCGGCCTCGCGCCGCCCACCGGACCCACCGCGATCGACCACCTCCTCTGCCGCGGGCTCGAGGTGGTGGAGCAGCCTCAGTGGCTTCCGCCCGAGCGCCGCGAGATGCCGCCACACATCCGGCTGTCCGACCACGCGCTCGTCACCGCAGTGTTCGCCATGGCATAGTGCCGCGTGCCTGCGACCAGGGAGAGGAGCAAGGGATGGCAGAACGACGCACTTCACGCAGCCGTAGCGGGGGATCGACGCGCAAGTCCAGCGCGTCCACGAAGAGCCGCAGCAGCTCTGCATCCCGGTCCACGGGCTCGGGCTCGACCAAGCGCAAGGCGGCTGCGAAGAAGGGCGGCCAGGCGCGCGGGCGGCAGCAGACCGCGCAGAAGCGCGCACGCCAGACCGCGAGCACTGCCACGAAGCCGGCCGAGCTCTCGGGCAAGAGCGCGGCGGATGTCCGCAACGCGCTCGCGCGCGGGATCATCGGGCCGCTCAATCTCGTGATGCTCACGCGCGACCGCATCGAGGAGGTCATGGAGGACGCGGTGAGCCGCGGGCGGATGACGGCCGACGACGCCCAGAAGCTCGCCCAGGACCTCATCAACCGCGGCCGCAAGCAGACCGACGACGTGCTGCGTGACCTCGAGTCGCTGCTCGGGCGCAGCGGCGGCGGGGTCAGCGGAGCCCGCAGGCGCGGGACCGACGCCGCGAGCCGCGCGCGGCGGCAGGTGAGCGAAGCCACGGCGCTGGCCCGCTCGGCAGCCGACCCCGTGCTCGCGCATGCGGACCGCGCGCGCCGCGCGGCGGGTGTGGGCCCGGCGTTCCCGATCATCGGCTACGACGACCTGACGGTCTCGCAGGTGCAGAGCCGCCTCGGCGGCCTCAAGCCGGCGGAGCTGCGCAAGGTGCGCGACTACGAGAAGCGGCACGCCAACCGCAAGACGGTCCTCAACGACATCGAGCAGCGGCTCGGCTCATAGAGCTTCTCGCGGACCTCTTCACGAGCCTCGACGGGTTCGCCAAGGGGGAGCGCAGCCCGGCGTACTTCGGCTACCCGGGGCCGGAGCTCGAGCGCTGGATCGAGGAGGAGCTTGAGAAGCCGCAGACGATCCTGCTCGGCCGCGTGACGTACGAGCTGCTCTCCGCGATGGCCGGCCACGCCCAACCGACGCGGATGGACGACCTGCCGAAGCTCGTGGTCTCCACCACGCTGAGCGAGCCGCTCGGGTGGAACGCGCGGCTGATCGCCTCGATCGAGGAGCTGCGCGAACTCAAGGCCGAGGACGGACCGCCCCTGCGCTGCATGGGCAGCCTGTCGCTCGTGCGGGCGCTGATCGAGGAGGAGCTGCTCGACGGCCTCCGCCTCGTCGTCTTCCCGCTCATCCTCGGCGAGACCGGCCGCGAGCCGTTCCTCGCCGGGCTCCCGGACGTCCACCTCGAGCTGGCGGACCAGCGCGTCCTCGACGGCCGCCTCGTGATGCTCGACTACCGGCCGCTCAAGCGACCAGCTTGAGGTCGTCGAGCAGCGCGCCGAAGTCGAGCTCCGCGCCCGTCAGCTCCCTGAGCAGCTCGTCGCCGCGCATGCTCTGACCCTGCCGCCACAGGTCGATGAGGAACTCACCCGCCTCGGGCTCCTCGAACCACAGCTCGCCGAAGCGCTCGTGCAGCAGGCGGCGCACGTGCGTCTCGAGCGCCCACGCGCGGATGTACGCGGCCGCGTAGAAGAACGGGTCCACGTCGCTCAGCCAACTCGCGCTCGGCCACTCGATGTGGAGCGCGTCCGAAAGCCGCCGCGCGTACACCTCGCGCAGCGGGTCTAGAGCGGCCGGCGCCGCCTGCAGCTCGAGCTCATAGGCGAGCTTCGCGGCGTAACGCCGCAGGAACACCAGCTTCACAGCACGGAACTGGCGCTCGATCGCCGCGGGCTCCTGGATGTCGAGCCGCGTGCGGAGCCACGCCGGGTCGGCCGTCAGGTGCTGGAAGAGGAAGGCGAAGCTCTCGGTGATCGAGTTGTCGCCGAGGTAGCGGTACTCCATCGGCAGCGAGCCGGGCATGTGGGCGAAGTGCTGCGCGTGGCCCGCCTCGTGGAACAGCGTCTCGTAGTCGTCCCGGCCGCCGCGCCGCGCGATCACGAGGTACACCTCGTCCGGCACGCGCACGGGCGCGCAGAAGGCGCGCGGCGTCTTCTTCGGCCGCTGGTCCACGTCGAGGATCACGCCCGGCGGGTCGAGGTGCAGTCCGCTCAACGTCTGCTCGAGGCTCTCGAGCAGGCGAGCGTCGGGATAGACGCCGTCGAGCGACGGCGCGCGGAAGAAGTACGCCATGTCCGCCCGCTGGAAGCGGTCGAAGCCGTAGCCCAGCTCGGTCTCGAGCGGCCCGGACACGATCTCCTCGTACGTGCTCTCCGTGCTGTCGAGGAACGCGGAGGTCTGCGACTCGAGTGCGCCGAGGTCGATGCCGGACAGCTCCTCGCACATCGCGCGCATGCTCGGCCAGCCGAGTTCCTTCGCAAGCGCGTGCGAGCGCTCGAGCGCCTCGCGCAGCAGCGGGTCGAGCTCCCGCTCCGCCGCGTCGAGCCGCGCAGTTTCGATCGCGGCGCGCCGCTCCGGGTCGCGCTCGTTCGCCTGGATCACCGCCGACTGCCTGAACGGCAGCTGCTCGCCCTCCAGCTCGATCTCGAGCGCCGCCTCGCGCCGCGCGAGCTCCGCGCTCTCCTCCTTCGTAGCGCGGCCGATGAAGCCGTGGACGGCGAACTCCACGAGCTGCGTAGTGCCCTCCTCGCGCAGCCGCTGCACGCTGTCGCGCGAGAACAGCTCGGCGTGCCGCTCGTAGATCGTCTCTATGTCGAACTCGTCCTGCAGCCCGGCGAAGTGGCGGTAGTACTCGCGGTCGAGGGACGAGACGAACTCCTCGGCGTCGTCGCGATAGGCGGTCAGGTTCACGGGCTGCCAGCATAAAGATCGTGGAGTCCTCCTCACCAACCGGCACGCGTCCGCAGAAGGGCGCGGAGCTCGAGCTGTCGATCGACTCGCTCGCCTATGGCGGCGCGGGCGTGGCGCGACTCGACGGCTACGTGCTGTTCGTTCAGGGCGCAGTTCCGGGCGACCGCGTCCGCGCACGCGTGACGAAGCGCAAGCGCGCGTACGCCGAAGCACGGGTGGTTGAGCTGCTCGAACCGAGCGCCGACCGCATCGAGGCGCGCGCGCCCCACCCCGGCGCGCCCTGGCAGGTGCTCCCCTACGAGCGCCAGCTCGCGGAGAAGGAGTCCCAGGTGCGCGAGGCGCTCACGCGCATAGGCGGCTTCGACGACGTGCTGGTCGAGCCGATCGTCCCCGCGGTCGAACCCTGGCGCTATCGCAACAAGCTCGAGTACTCCTTCGGCGAGTCGGAGGACGGGCAGCTCGTGCTCGGCTTCCACCGGCCGGGGCGCTGGAACGAGATCGACGACGTGAGCGATGACATCCTCGCCTCGGAGCGAGTGGACGCCGTGCGCGAGGCGGTGAAGGCGTGGTGCCGCGAGGAGGGGCTGTCCGCCTTCGACCGCCGCGGCGGCAGCGGGCTGCTCCGCAACCTCGTGGTGAGAGAAGGGCGCCGCAGCGGTCAGGTGCAGGCACGCATCGTCACGAGCGAGGGCGACTTTCGCGCGTTAGATCTCGCCGAGGCGATCGAGGCTACCGGGGTGCTGTGGACGCGCACGGGCGGCGTGGCCGAGACCACGCGCGACGGCGAGACCGATCTCCTCAAAGGCTCCGCGACCATCGAGGAAGAGCTCACCTGCGCAGGCGAGCGCCTCCGCTTCCGCATCTCGCCGGACGCCTTCTTCCAGACCAACACCGAGATGGCCGAGCGCCTCTACGGCGCCGCGGTGGAGCTGGCGGAGCTGAGCGGCCGCGAGCGCGTGTACGACCTCTTCAGCGGCATCGGCACCATCGCGATGGCGCTCGCTCCCGCGGCCGGCGAGGTGTGGGGAATCGAGCTCGTGGAGCAGGCGGTGGCGGACGCGATCGAGAACGCGCGCCTCAACGGCATCGACAACGCGCGCTTCTACGCCGGGGACGTTCGCACGGCCATGCGCCCGCTCGTGGAGGAGGCCGGAGCGCCCGACGTGCTCGTGGTCGATCCGCCGCGCGCCGGCCTCTCGCAGAAGATCGTCCGGCGAATGATCGAGGCGGGGGCGAAGCGCATCGTCTACGTGTCCTGCAACCCCACCACGCTCGCCCCAAACGCCCGTCAGCTTGCGGACGCCGGATACGTGCTCGACCGGGTCCGGCCGGTTGACATGTTCCCGCAAACGCCGCATATCGAGTGCGTTGCACAGCTTTCGCTGAGCTGATCCGCTCAACTCCTCGCGCCACAGGCCGATATCGCACGTAATGGGCCAGCAACAGCCGGTTCGTATCGTCGACCTCTGGGACGTGCGCTTGCGCATGGCGACGGTGCGCTTCGGTGTTTGGATCACGGTGGCCATCTGCGGGGCGGGAACGCTGTACTGCGTCGCCACCTGGGAGGCCGGCAACCGCCCGCTGATCATCGGGCTGCTCGCGGTCGCGATCACGGGATCGCTTGCGGTGGGAGCGCTCGACGCGGAGAAGATCGTCCGCAGCCGCTGGCGCGAGCCCTTCTTCATCACTTGGAGCATCATCGACATCTCCTTCATCGCCACGATCGAGGCGCTCGATGGCGGCGCGCGGAGCCCGATCAGCTTCGTGTACGTGATCCCGCTGATCTTCGCCGCGCTCTCCTATCCGTTGCCGGCCGTGTGCGCGATCTCCGCCCTCGACGTCGCGGCCGCGGTGGCGGTCGGCGCCCTCGCCCGCAACCCCGAATGGACCTACCTTGCCTTCTTCGCCGCCACGCTCGGCTGCACGGCGTTCCTGTGCGTGTGGCAGGCGCGCAACCACGAGCGCCAGCGCCGTGATCTCGCGCGCGTATCCCGCACCGACTCGCTCACGGAGTCGCTCAACCGCCGCGGCTTCGAGGAACGGCTCGACGCCGAGCTCGGCGAGAGCGCCCGCGGCGGGCGACCGCTCACGCTCGTGCTGATCGACCTCGACGAGTTCAAGGCGGTGAACGACACGCTCGGCCACGCTGCCGGCGACGAGCTTCTCTGCTGGGTGGTGGAGACGGTACGCGGCTCGCTGCGCCCCTTCGACGCGATCGGGCGTCTGGGCGGCGACGAGTTCGCCATCCTCTTGCCGGGCGCCGCCAGGGCCGACGCTCTCGAGGTGGCCGCCCGCGTTCGCGAGATGCTGTCCAAGCGCATCTCCGCCACGATGGGCGTCGCAACGTTCCCGCTCGACGGCACGAACCGCGAGGAGCTCCACAGGCGCGCCGACGCGGAGCTGTACTCCGCCAAGCACGGCTCGAAGCTGCTTCCCACCGGCGATGGCAGGCGCGACCTGAGCTGGGCCGCCAGCCTCGCCCAGACGGTCGAGCGCCGCGCGGCCGTTCCCAGCGACCATCCGAGCGAGGTCGCGCGCTACGCCACGGCGATTGCCCGCCGGCTCGGCTGGGAGGGCGAGGAGCTGTCCCTGCTCGGACTTGCCGGGATGCTGCACGACGTCGGCAAGGTCACGCTGCCTGAGCGCATCCTGCGCGGCCCGGAGCTGCTCAGCCCGGAGGAGCACGACCTGCACGTTCGCTCGCACCCGGTCGTCGGCGCGGAACTCGTCAGCCGAGTGGACGGCCTCGAGCCCACCGTGGCATGGATCCGCCACTCGCACGAGAACTGGGACGGCAGCGGCTACCCCGACGGCCTGCGAGGCGACGCGATCCCCTCCGGGGCGCGCATCCTCCACGTGGCCGAGGCCTACGCGTCGATGACGAGCAGGCGCGCCTACCGCAGCGCGATGAGCGCTGACACCGCGCTCGGGGAGCTGCGGCTGGGCGCCGGCATGCAGTTCGACCCCGTGTGCGTGGAAGCGCTCGAGGCGCACCTCACCGGGTCAGCCGAGGCGGCGTAGCTCAGCCTTCCAGCTGATCCTCGTCCTCGAGCGGAACCTCTTCGGCGGCGTGGACCGTGCAGAGAAACGGAGTGCCGGCGTCCAGCGACGCCTGGATCTCCTGGCTCGTGAGCTTCGCGCCGCACTCGGAGCACTGACGCTCGATCACCGGGTCGAGGCTGTGTTCTTCGAGGTCCATCAGGAGGACGGAACCTTAGCCTCCTGTGCCAGGACGTGGGTGGTCGGCAGCCCGGTGACCCGCTCCACGCGGTGCGGCAGGTCGAGCTTGAGCCACTTCGAGATGCCACCCGGCAAAGTGGACACCACGACCTCGTCGTAGCTCGTGAAATTCACCTCGTCCTGCACGGCGGCGATCGGGTCGGGGTCCCCCACCTTGCCCTCCTTCACGTTCAGCCCCGCGTCGCGCATCCGCTGGACGGCCCCGTGCATGTGATCCTCCGCCTCGGAGCCGCCTGAGTGCATGTCCGCCGCCCAGGCAACGCCGTGCGGAGTGGCCGGGACTAAGAGCGTGAAGGTCGCGTCTCCCCGAGCGGCGCGCTCGCGGAGCGCGTCGAGAAGCTCAGAAGACTCGGCAGTGCGATTGGCAACGACCAAAACGTTGGCCACAACGCCTCCTCTCTCGCTTGTGCCGAAGCTTACGCTTCGCCCATTCGGGTGCCTAGTGACTGGTGACTAGTGCCTAGTAGGGCGGTAGATCGGCGTACCAGTCGCCGAGTTGGCGGAACGATCGCCAGAAGTTCCTCTTCGCTGTCTCTTCGTCCAGCGCCTGGTCGATGTCCGGCACATACAGGGCTTCGCAGGTGGGCGTGAGGTTCTGGATCTCGCCGAGCTTCGGCTCGAGCATGCGGCCGAGTGGCACGCCGAGGTCGTTCAGCTCCTCGAGCGCCTGCTCGCCCATCACCACGACGATGCGCGGCTGCACGATGGCGAGCTCCTCGAGCACGCGGGCGCGGCACTCGGGCGCCGACATGTCCGTGTCCGGCACCGGGCACTTCACGAGCAGCGTGCCGTAGACGGCCAGCGGATCGATGCCGAGCCGCTTGAAGCTCTTCATGAGCGCGCTGCCGGCGCGGCCGTAGAAGGCGACGCCCTCCTCGATCTCGGCAGGAAGCGGCGCGTACTTCAGCAGGAAGATGTCCGCCTGCGGATGGCCCGACCCGAGCACCGGCATGAGGTTGCCGCGCGGGCAGTGATCGCACGACTGAAGCTCGCGCGTGAGCTGGTTGAGCTCACGGATGGCGCGCTCCAGATACTTCTCCCTTATCTCGTCGTCGGTGGCCGGCACTCGCGTGTCGGTTTTTGACGGGGCGCGTCCCTGTCCTTTTGCCTGCATCACTTGTTGCCTCGCTTGCGAGCCGGCTGTCGTGTCTTCGTCTGGATGAACTTCAGCGCCTGCACGTACAGAAGGCTCTGCTTCTTGCGAACGATGTCGGCATCTCTGAGCGACTCGAGGAACTCCTCCGGTCCGTCGAAATCGCGCATCTTGATCTTCACCGAGCCGAGGCCCTGGGCCACGTGGCTGTCCGATCCCGCACCCGCGACGATCCGGTACTTGGCCGCGAAACGCGCCGCCTCCTCGTTGAACGCCGAGAACGCCACGCGCGGGTTGAACACCTCGATCGCGTCGATGTCCTCCACCACGGTCAGCAGGTGCTCGTAGTCGGGTACGGAGTGCATGCGGTCGAATGGATGGGGCACGTACACGAGGCCGCCCTGGCGGCGTATCTCGGCGATCGTCTCGTCCAACGTCAATCCGCGCGGGATCTTCTCCTCGATGAAGAGGCCGATCACCTCGCCCTGGTCGGCGGTCTTCACCTCTTCGGCCACGATCACCTTGATCCCGTCCGCGCGCTCGCGCGCCTCGAGCGCGCCAGACACCTCGTTGTGATCGGTCACGGCGATCGCGCCGAGCCCGGCCCTCTTGGCGGTCTCGAGCAGCGTGTCCACCGGCGTCGCGCAGTCGGGCGAGTGGTCGGTGTGCATGTGCAGGTCCACGTGGATGAAGTCGCGCGAGCCGAGCCGCTTGCGCACCGCCGGCTTGCCGTCGGCGTCGTGGCGGCGCGCGGCCACGCGCCGGTACACGTCCTCGAGCGCGTCCGCCGTGGCGCTCCAGGTGAACTCGCGGCCGGCCTCCCGGCCACTCGCCTGGAGGCGCTCGCGCAGCCCGCGGTTGCGCACCAGGCGCTCGATCTGCGAGGCGAGCGTCTGCGAGTCGCGCGGCTCGAACAGGAGACCGCGCTCACCATCCGCGAGCGCCTCCTCGTACACGGGCAGCCGCGCCGCCACCGGCACCGCACCGCCGGCCAGCGCGCGGATCAGGTGCTGCGGCGCCGGCGAGACTCCGGACGACGCCGCCACCGCGATGTGCGCGCCGCCGAGGAAGTGCGCCTCCGAGCCGTCGCCCGGGCCGCAGAAGCGCACCCGCTCCCGCAGCGCGCGCGACAGCGGCACGGTCGGCTCGAGTGCCTGCACGCGCGACCACACGGTGGCGCGCCACGGCAGGTCCGTCGGAAGCTTCCGCAGCGCGCGCAGGAAGAGACGCAGGGCCGCCCGCTCCTCCTCGAGGCAGAAGAGGATCTCCACATCGCCGTCCCGCGGGCGGTCGCGCTCGACCACGTCCGCGCCGGGCGCAATCACTTCGTACTCGCCCGGGAAGAAGCGCGCGAGCAGATCGCGCGTCACGTCGAAGCTGGCGGTGCGGCCGTCGAGTCGGCCGAACAGGAGCTCGACGAGACGCCGCGCGAACTGCGTGGAGAGGACACGCTCCGCAGGGGCGTGGAACGTGCCGACGTTGAGCGCGCGCGAGTGCCGCAGCGCTACCGACGATGCGCTCGGCGCGAACGGCTCGTGCACGTGCACGAAGTCGAAGGTCGCCCGCTCGAGCAGCTCCTCGATGGTGCGCGACACGTCGAGCGGCAGCGACACCGCCGCGCCCTTGCGCGTGGGCGGAAAGGGGAGGCTCTGCCCGACGGCGATCACCTGCGCGCAGCCCTCTTCGGCAAACACCGCCTCCGGATCATCGGCGAGCTTCTTGACCGTCTGGCGGCCATCGCGGATCAGTTCGCGCGAGTCGGACGGAGCCACCACCACGACCCGGTGGCCGCGCCTGCACAGCTCGTCCGAGACGCGCTCCACAAAGGCGTTCACCTCATGGTGCTGCTCCCAGGCGTAGGGGGTCACCTGGGCGATTGCGAACCGATCCGGCGGCACCGCCGCAGGATAGTTCGCGTAAGGAGTAGGGAGTAAGGAGTAGGGAGCGCGTGAGGGGCAGGCCTCCCCTTAAACGAGCGGGTCGAGGAAGAGCAATAACGAGCAACAAGGAGTACGGAACTCCCTACTCCCTACTCCCTACGGTCGTCCAGGAGCCCGCTCGTCCCCGCCTGCTCACGCCTGGCCTCGTCGACTGCCTGCGCCTGCCGGCGCTCGAGGTCCCGCCGCTCGGCCTCCTCTGCCCATACCGCGCAGTTGAACCGCCGCACCTCGTCGCAGTAGTCGCTCCAGGCCTCCGCGATCTGCTCGAAGGGAAGCGAGGCGGGAAACACGTGCGGGGTCAGCGGCACTGGCCCGCCGCGCTGCACGGTGTGGTGCCAGCCGTGGTCCTCGAAGCGGTAGGCGAAGGTCGTGAAGCGCACCAGCAGGTCCGTTCCTTCCGGCGCGGGCCACTCTCCGCGGTCGGCCCCGAACACGACGAAACCGTCCTCCGGCGTGGGCGGTCCGCTCTCACCCGGATCCACCCTCTCGTTCCATACCTCCATGCGCTCCCTCTCGAGCGCGTTCCTCGCGCCGAGCGCAGCGGTCAGCCGCTTCCAGGCCGACACGCGCCGGGCCGGGG
>JAICJR010000063.1 GCA_025928345.1 Thermoleophilaceae bacterium
CCGGTCGGGCAGCTCGTCGGGCGAGAGGACGAGCTTCAGCGTCCGCTCCCAGTCGTCCACGACCGCGCGCCGGAGCGCAGCGCCGCGGCGGCCGGCGATCAGCTCCTGCACGACGGTCTCGGCGCGCAGGCCGGCGCCCGGGTTCCTGGGGTAGATCAGGACGCCGGCTCGGTGCGAGCGGAACGCCCCGCTGTAGTGGGCGTACGACGCGCCGGTCGACAGCGACGATCCGCGGCCCGGTCCCACCGGCGTATTCGTCCGGACCACCACGTCCGCGAAGTGGTGGTCGAGCAGGTTGCGCCCGCTGTCTCCATGGTCGATGCCCGAGCGGAGCAGCAGCCCGGCGCTCTCGATCGCGTTCGCGGCCACCACCACGCGATCCGCCTCGATCAGGAACCGCTCGCCGCTCGCGCGAATGCACTCCACGCCGGCCACTCTCCCCGACGACCTTGCCGGCACGAGCCTGGCGGCCACCGTCTCGTCCAGCAGCTCCACGTTCGGGTGCGCCAGCACCTCGAGCAGCCCGTTCAGCACCGTGAAGCGAGCGTCCTCGGGGCAGTACATGCAGTCGGCCGCGCCGGAGCAGGCCTGCCGCCCGCGAACGGGAAGCGTGGGCCGCGCCTGCGGCATCGGGATGTACGGCTCGAGCAGCGGCGCGAGCGCCTCGTCCTGAGGGCTGAAGGGGTGGGGCGGGAGTGGGTTGCGCAGCCCGGCCACGCCGAGCACGGCCTCGGCCTCCGCGTAGTACGGCTCGAGCTCCTCGTAGGAGAGGGGCCAGTCGCGGGCGACTCCGTAGCGAGTCGACAGCTCGAAGTCCTCCGGCAGGAGCCGCGGCGTGTTGCCGGTCCAGGCGTTGGAGGTGCCGCCGACGCCGTACACGTACTGCCAATAGGACGCACGCGAGCCTGGAGCGGTCTCGTGGTTGTGCGCGGCCGTCGGGCTGTCGCCCTCCCAGCGCCGGGTCCGGACCTGCTCGTCCCAGGGCACGAACGATCCGCGTTCGAGCATCGTCACGGATTGACCCGCGCGCGCGAGCTCTCGCGCCACGAGCGTCCCGGCGAACCCGGAGCCGATCACCACGTTCTGGGCGCTTCTCAGCGTCACGAGGGAAGCAACCCCGGCGCGGCGTAGGTGGGCGGGAGGCGGTAGTCGCCTGCCTCCCACACGGCCAGTCGAATCACAAAGCCCCGGATGGCCCGCTCGCGCACCGCCTGTGGCATGACGCGGGGGGAGAGGCGCGTCGTCGCGAGCATGAACGCCGCTGCGCGCAGCGTCATGCGACCATCGCCTCTGCGCCACGCCGCGCCCACCAGCTCGCGCGCGGCGGAGCGATCCATGTCGAGTAGCCGGGCGATCCGGCGCTCGAGTGCGACGCTGCCGAGCTTCCTCACGAGTCCCCGACCCACCGTACAACGGCCGGGGCGGAACCGCCACGTGTGAACGGATCAGGCCGTGCGCTCGTGCGTCCACCAGGCGGCGAACGCCATCATGAGGAGCCCGGCGCCGGCGAAGATCGCGGTTTCGACGCTCTGCAGCGACCAGAAGTGGCTCGCCGGGTGGTACACGGCGTGCGAGTAGGAAGCGCCGTGCGTTGAGAAACAGCGGACGTGGGGGCCGCCTGGTTTCAGGATGGCCGACCCGCACGGCTGTGGCGTGACCGCCACCGCGTTACCGAGCCGGTCGCTCGGCGACTGGCTGAGCACCCAGGAGTGATTGAGATCGGGTCCCCTCGTGGCGTTGCTCCAAGTCGTGCTCACCGGATTGATGAGCCGCTGTCGCAGCCAGATGTCCACGAACAGGCGGAACGCGAAGTAGCCGAGGAACGCCACCACAATCGCCGGCACGGCGCGGCGCCAGAGCACGCCGATGGCCATCGCCAGGCCGAGTGAGAACAGGGTGTAGCCGAAGGGGACGATGCCTTCGGCGTCGTACTCGGCGGGGTCGATCCGCCCGTTGAGGTGTACGAACGGGGTGCGCCACCAGGTGAGAAGCAGCGTCAGGGCAAGCGTCGCAAGCAGCGCTACGCCCACGGCCATGCCGATCTTCCCGGCGAGCCAGCGGCGCCGGGTGATGCTCTGCGTCCAGGCGAGACGGTGGGTGCCGTGCTCGAGCTCGAGCGCCAGCGGGGCCGCCAGGCTCACGCCGATGAGGCCGGGGAGGAGCGTGAGCCAGACGGTCGTGTTCCTGATCGACTCGAACCGCGACATGAAGTTGCCCAGGAGGTTTCCGCACGCCTGCGAGGGAGTGGACCCAGCGCAGACGGCGAGTCCGTCTTGGTGGTACGCATTCGCGATCTGGATGCCCGTGGGGATGAGCAGCACCAGGAGCAGCGCGAGCACCGCGGCCATGATCAGCGTCTCGGTTCGCTGAAGACGCCAGGCGAGCCAGGTCATCCCGCCACCGCCTCTCGAGTGTCGTTTCGCATGCCGGGACTGATGCCGCCGTAGCCGAGATAGGCGAGCACGATCTCCTCGAGATCCACTTCATGGATCTGCCAGCACGAGTCGTAGACGTGCCCGTTGGCGCGAACGAGCAGAGTCGTCTGCCGCTCGGTGTGACTCTCTCGGATCACCTGATGCACGCGCGCCACGGTGTCCGGATCGGTGCGCGGCCCGGTGAGCAGACGGTGGCTCGCCACCACGTCGTCGATCGTGTCAACCAGCTGCGTGCGTCCCTGCGACAGGATCACGATGTGGTCGCAGACCCGCTCGAGGTCGGTGACGATGTGAGAGGAGAGCACGACCGTCAGCTCGGTCTCGCTCACGACCTCCATCAGCGCGTTGAGGAACTCGCGCCGGGCGAGCGGATCGAGCGCGGCCACGGGTTCGTCGAGCAGGAGCAGATCCGGGCGCTTGGCGAGCGCGAGTGTGAGCGCCACCTGTGCCTGCTGGCCGCCCGAGAGCTGCCCGACCTTTTGGCTGAGCGGCAGTCCCAGTCGCTCGATGCGCCGGAGTGCGAACTCCTGGTCCCACGTGGGGTTGAGCTTGCGGCCGAGTGTGAGCGTGTCGGCCACGCTGAAGCTGCGATGCAGCGGATGGTCCTGGGCGACGAAGCCCACGCGCGGGAGCACTGAGGCCGCCTCGTCGCGGGGCGAGCGACCGAGAACGTGCACGTCTCCCGCGGTGGGCTTCGTCAGACCGATCGCGAGCTGGAGGAGGGTGGTCTTGCCGGCGCCGTTGGGGCCGACGAGCGCAGTGACCGAACCCGCGGGAATGTCGAGCGTGCAGTCGCGCAGCGCCCACTTCGACCCGTAGCGCTTGCCGAGCTCTCTCGTCTGGAGGGCGGCGAGGTCGTTCATGCCACCCTCGAGACGGCCGGGGGACGAACAGTGTCCGCGAACAGCGCCGCCAGGTTGTCGTCGTCGAGACCGGCCGCTCGTGCGCGCGATACCCAGCGCGCGAGCTCGCTGCGAAGGTGCTTCACGTCATCGGGCGGCAGCGGCGCGACGTCCTCTGAGATGAACGTGCCCACGCCGCGACGAGCATCCACGAGCCCCTCGAGGTCGAGCTCGCGGTAAGCGCGCAGCACGGTGTTCGGGTTGATGGCGAGGCTGCCCACCACTTCCTTCACGGTCGGCAGCTGGTCGCCCGGTCGGAGGATGCCGAGCCGCACCGCCTGCCGGACCTGCTGGACGAGCTGGAGATAGGTGGGAACACCCGACTTCGCCTCCAGATGGAACTCGATCACTTATCCGCTTTCTCTAGATGACTAGATAAAGCGACTTATAACGCAAGCGGGTCGCGTCGTCAAGGGCGTGACCCGTACCTCGATCGCGATGGCTGGTTCGAACGCTGCTGGCCAGGAGCAGGGCGGAATCAGGAGTTCGAGTTCGTGCGCTTGATCGAGGTGGGCGACGAGGTCGTCGTCAGCTATGAGCTGCGCCGGCCGGACGGCAGCGGCGGTCGCAACACGGAAATCCTCACCTTCGACCGCGACGACAGGATCGTCAGGACGGAGGTCTACTTTGGGTGGAATGTGGGAGGCGCCTGAGCGACCTCCCACACCCACGGGTGGCTACGCGTCGGCCAGATGGCCCGCCGCCAAGCTCGTCTGTCGCAGCTCGTCCACCGACCGCCTGAGCAGGGCAGTGCCGGTGGCCAGGCTCCAGATCAGGAAATAGGCGAGGCCGAGGACGCCGATTGGCTCGAACGGACTGCCGCTGAACGAGGCGGCGTCGATCAGGGCGAGGGGCACGCCAGCGAGCGTGAGCCACGCAAGCCAGCGGGGAACCAGGCGGTCGCTGAGGAATGTGGCGCCCGCTGCGGCGAACAGACCGATCGCGGGCAGCGAGCTGAGCGCGAGCAGTCCGTCCTCGAGGAACCCAAGCGCGCTCACGGCCTGCGAGCCTGCGTGTTCGTGAGAGGCGATTACGGCGGCTATGCCGGCCGCCTGGGCGAGGAAGAGAGTGGCGCCGCACAGCGTCCCGCCGATGAGCGCCAGACGGGCGGCGGCCGAATGCTCTCCGGCGCGAGCGCGGATCGTTTGGGCGACGGCGAGCGCGAGCCCGGCAAAGGCGAGCGCGGCCGCGGCGCGGACATAGCCCTGGACGGCCACGGCCGCCTGGTGGCCGGCGAGCCACGCGGGATGCCGGGCCGGCGAGTCATCGCCGCCGGGCGCCGGGAACGCCACTGCGGCGAGCACGAGCAGCGCGGCGTAGGCGATCCCGGAGAGCGGCAGAAGCCGCTGGGAGCGGGTCTTGTTCATGCTTTCTCCTTCGGTCGTTGGCATGTGCGACAACGGTCGCCGACCCGGTGCGCGCTGTCATTGGGCCGGGGAGAGATTGGGGCAAGACCCTGGCCAGAACCTTCGATTCGCCTCAGTACGACCGCGGACTTACTGGAAATCAGACCAGCGATAGACGTCGAGTCCGGAGCCCGCGATTACGGTTTCACCAATGACCCGCTGGCGTCGCATGGTTCCGCACGGCTTTCGCGCGGACGCACTGATCGCCGCCTGTTTGCTCGCACTGGGCCAGGCTGAGCTCTGGGGCGGCTGGCGGGCCGGGGGAGACGGGCCGGCGTTCAATGGGTCGAGGCTGGCGGAGACAGTCCTGATTGCGCTCGTCACGCTCCCGGTCGCGTGGCGCCGGCGCCGCCCCGTGCTTGCTGCGGCCGTCGTCTGCGTCGCGCTTGCGATTCACGTGCTGTTCGTGTCGCCCGAAGTGTCCTTCCTGGCGGGGCTGCTGCCGTTCGCCGTGATGATCTACTCGCTCGCATCCTGGGGGCCGGCACGCACTCGGCTGCTCGGGCTCGCCGGCGTCATCGCCACGCAGGTGGTCCTGGCGTCTCAGATCGCGGAGATGCGCTCTACCGGCGAGATCCTGTTCGGGACATTTGTGATCGCGGGCACCTGGTTCGTCGGTGATCTTGCGCGCGCTCACCGCCAGCGGGCGAGCAGCTCGGCGGCACGGGCAAGAGAGCTCGAGGCCGAGCGGGCCGAGTGGAGGCGCGCTGCGATCGCAGAGGAGCGCGGCCGCATCGCGCGGGAGCTTCACGACGTGATCGCCCACAGCGTGAGCCTGATGGGAGTGCAGGCAGGCGCCGCACGGACCCAGCTCGAAAGCCATCCGGAGCGAGCGCGTGAAGCCCTGCACGCGGTGGAGGCGACCGCGCGGGAGTCCGTCCGCGAGCTGCGACTGCTCCTTGGTGTGCTTCGCGAGGGCGATCCGCAGCCGGGGCTAGAGCCTCAGCCTGGGCTGGACCAGATCGAGTCGCTGGTCGCACAGGTGCGCAGCGCTGGGCTCCCCGCGAGCCTGTCGGTCGAAGGCGAGGCGCGTGCCGTGCCGGCGGGCGTCGCGCTGAGCGCCTACCGGATCGTTCAGGAGGCGCTCACGAACACGGTCAAGCACGCGGGCGACGCCAGCGCGCAGGTGCGCGTCCGCTACTCGACCGAGGCGGTGGAGGTCGAGATCAGGGACAACGGCGCGGGCGAGGCCGCCCGCAACGGCGGTCGGGGACACGGCCTGATCGGCATGCGCGAGCGCGCCGCGCTCTACGGCGGCACGCTCGAGGCAGGTTCCGACGCCGACGGCGGCTTTGCTGTCCGCGCCTGGCTCCCGTTCGAGGCGCAGGATCGATGATCCGGGTCCTGCTCGCCGACGACCAGGCGCTCGTGCGCAGTGGCTTCCGGATGATCGTCGAGGCGCACCCCGACATCGAGGTGATTGGCGAGGCCGAAGACGGGCGCGAGGCGCTCGAGATCGCGCGCGAACGCCCGCCCGACGTGGTGCTCATGGACATCCGCATGCCGCGCATGGACGGCATAGAGGCCACCCGTGAGCTCGCGCGCGCCGGCGCCGCCAGCCGCGTTCTGATCCTTACGACCTTCGACCTCGACGAGTACGTCTACGAGGGGCTTCGCGCGGGCGCAAGCGGCTTCCTGCTCAAGAACGCACCGCCGGAGGAGCTTGTCGACGCCATCCGAGCGGTCGCCGGCGGCGAGTCGCTGCTCGCTCCGGAGATCACACAGCGGCTGATTGAGCACTACGTCAGCGTGCCTGCACCGGCCGACGAGCCGCGCCTCGCTGACCTGAGCGCGCGCGAGCGCGAGGTGCTGGAGCTGGTCGCCCGCGGGCTCTCGAACGCCGAGATCGCCCAGATGCTGTTCCTGAGCCACGGCACCGTGAAGACACACATCACCCGAATCCTCTCCAAGCTCGACCTCCGCGACCGCGTACAAGCCGTGGTGCTCGCGTACGAAAGTGGGCTCGTGCGGGCCGGAGAAGGGCGGTCGCGCACGTGAATCGGGGCCTTGCGCATACGCCGAGGGTCGTGTGAGAATCGGGCATCGGACTCGCGCGTCGATACTTCTCACTACGGCTTGCTGTCGCTGTGGCGGCGGCGGTCGTGCTGGCGTTCACGGCGCTCGCAGCGACCGCCTGGGCTAGCCTCCAAGTCACGGTGCCGCCGGACGCGGTTCGCAACGTGCCGCTGAACTTCTCGGCGTCCGGCACCGCGCCTCCGGCCGGCCCAGACGACGGAACGCTCACGTCCGACACGCTCGAGGTGCTCGGCCGGCCCGCGAGCCTGGGCCCGTGTGCGGCGGAGGAGTCGGACGATCCCGTCTCGCGCGGCTATGCGGGCTTTACCGGCCCGACGGTGACCGACCCGGAAACGCAGTCCCCGGAGCCGCCCACGGTTCCTGACGGGTCACCCTTTTCGTTCGCCTGGACCGAGACGCTCGACGCTTCGGATCCAGCCGGCGCGTACTACATGTGCGGCTGGCTCGAGAGCGCAAGTGGCGCCGTTGATCGCGTCCAAGTGCCCTTCAATGTGCGTGTGCCGCGCTTGACCGTCAAGCCGGTGGCAGCGCGGAACGCGCGGGTCGGGCGCCGGTCTGTGTTCACCGTGCGCGGAACGGCAGAGGCGCCCGCGCAACTCGACGCGGAGCTGCTGGCTCCCTTCGGCTACTCGTGCAACGCATCGGAATCGAGGTGCGCACGGCACCGGATTCGCCGCTGCACGGCGCATCCGTACGACGATCCGATTCCGAATCCGTCCAACGAGTACTTCTACGAGGTGATATCGCGAAAGCTGTCGGCCGGCAACTTCAACTTCAAGCGCCGGATGCTGGCGCAGCAGGCCGGGCACTGGCTGTTCTGCGCCTGGATCGAGGAGCGAGGGGACTCCGGCGACGGCCTCTTGGTGGGACCGAAGAGCGCGAAGTTCACGGTTCGGCCGCGGCGCTAGTTCGCACCCAAGTTCCCATAACCTCCGTTATCGAGCGTTGGGAGAAGAAGCAGGGCTAGACGGAGGCCTGCGAGCCAGGCTGCTGCTTCACCCACGCGAGGATGTCCTTCGAGTGAGTGAGCACCGTGCCGTCCGGCAGCTTCATCGCCGGCAGGTTCTTGCTGCCTGTGGCCGCCTCGAGCTCGGCGCGGTCGTCCTTGCGCAGGAACGGGATCGGGCTGCCGTGAGCGGCCACGACCTTCTCGTATTGAATGTTCTTCGCGCGCAACGCCTTTTGCACGCGCCCGCAGGGATGTAGCGGCGCTCCCTTGTCGTCGCCGTGACAGACGTAGAGAGTTGGTGTCTCGGCCATGCGATTAGTTTGACACCGCCAGCCGGTCTGAGTTCGAAACCAACGCAGGAGAAACCATGCCCGATCTCATCCTCGACATCTCAGTGTCCCTCGACGGCTTCGTGGCCGGTCCGAACCCGAGCCTCGACGATCCTCTGGGTGTCGGCGGCATGCAGTTGCACGAATGGGTGTTCCCCACGAAGGCCTGGCGCGAGGCGCACGGTCACGAGGGTGGTCAGGACGGCGTGGACTCCGAGCTCGTAGCCGAGCTGGTTGGGCAGGCGTCCGCGACGATCATGGGCCGCAACATGTTCAGCAACGGCGACGGCCCGTGGGAGAACGACCCGAAAGCGAGCGGCTGGTGGGGCGACGAGCCTCCCTTCCACCACTCCGTCTTCGTCCTCACCCACCACGAGCGGGAGCCGCTCGAGATGAAGGGCGGAACGACGTTCACATTCGTCACCGACGGGATCGAGTCCGCGCTCGAGCAGGCGCGCGGAGCCGCGGGCGACGGCGACATCCGGCTCGGCGGTGGCGCCGACGTGGCGCAGCAGTACCTGCGCGCCGGCCTGCTCGACCGCCTGCAGCTCCACGTCGTGCCGGTGCTGCTCGGGAGCGGCGCGCGGCTGTTCGAGGACAACGTCGGCACGCTCGAGCTCACCCGCTCGAGCGCCTCGCCCACGGGCGTGATGCACCTGGACTACCGGCCGGTTCGCTAGCCGCGGTCGCGCACGATCGCCCGCGCGCCCTGCGCGGGGATCATCGTCACGTTGCGGTGCACGGCGTGCTCGGGGTCGGGGTCCACGGCCTCGATGTCGAGCCGGCGCACCATCTGGTCGAGCACCACGCGCTGCTCCGCCATGGCGAGCGAGGCGCCCAGGCAGCGGCGGATGCCGCCGCCGAACGGGATCCATTCGTACGTGCCCGGCTTGTGCCCGATCCAGCGCTCCGGCTTGAACGCGAACGGGTCCGGATAGAGGTCCTCGCGGTGATGCACGAGCAGGATGCTCATGGCCACTGGCGTGTCCGCTGGGACCGCGTACTCACCGAGCCGCCAAGGCACCGTCACGCGCCGGCCGATCATCGGGATCACCGGGCGCGAGCGCATACCCTCGTAGATCGTCGCCTCGATCATCTCCTCGGCGCCGGTGTCCGAGCGCACCGCCTCGCGCAGCGCGTCATAAGCCGCAGGTGTCCGCACGAGGCGCTCCCAGATCCAAGCGAGCGAGTTCGCCGTGGTCTCGTGGCCGGCGAGCACGAGCGTGAGCAGCTCGTCGCGCAGCTCCTTGTCGCTGAGCGCCTCACCGTCCTCGGTGCGCGCCTGAAGCAGCATCGAGAGAATGTCGTTGCGCTCGTCGAGGTCCTGCGCGCCGCGGCGCTCCGAGATCACCGCGTAGGTGGCAACGTCGAGCGCGGACATCCCCACCTTCGTGAGCCCGCGCGGCTCGTCGTGCCCGATGTTCATCAGCTCGGCGAGCTGCGCGATCGGCCAGGTGGACACCGCCAGCGACGCCCGCGTGGCGGCGCGCAGCCGCCCCTCCGGCGTGTTTCCGGCGGGCTTGCCCTCGATGCCGAAGATGCCCGCCATGATCACGTCGAGCGTGATCGCCTGCATGCGCGGGGCGAGCGCGATCGGCCGCCCGCGCGGCCAGCTCGAGATCTCCCGCTCGGCAGCCTCGTTGATCATCTGCATGTAGCGCTCGATCGCCTCGCCGTGGAACGCCGGGAGCAGCAGCTTGCGCTGGCGCATGTGCCGTGGCCCGGTCGCGGTGAGCACCGCGTTGGGTCCCACGATCGGTCGCAGCGGCGACTCGCCCGTGAGCGACGGCGCGAGCTCCGGCTTGGCGGTGAAGAGCGACCGCACGTGATCGGGGTGGCTCGTGATCACGGGTCCCCCGCCGGGTCCGCCCCGCACCATGCCGCGCATGCGGAACACCTCCCCGAGCTCCCGTCGCGCCTTGAACACGAATTCGATCTGGCGCTGGTTGAAGCGCAGCACCTGCATGAAGCGCGGCAGCTGGATCATCGGCGGCTCGGGCAGCGACGCGGCCTCGGCCGCATCGATCGGGCCCGCGGGCGAGGACGGCGCCTCGCCGATCAGCTCGCCGTCTGCGGGAAGCTGGACTTCGGGTGCTTCGATGGCCGCCACGCCGTGGAAGGTTACACCAAATGGTGTCACATAGGCGCTAGGCGAAAACCGCCAGCGGCAGCACTGCGCTGACGATGTACTGCCCGGCATCCACGATCTCGCTGATCTTGAGATCGACGCACAGGCTGGCCAGGACGTACGCGTCCTCGGCCGAGAGCGAGCGCGTCTCCACGAGGTGAGCGACCATCGCCCGGACCGCGTCCTGCGCGCACACGTAGAGGTCCGGTCCAACGCCGGTGGTTCCGAAGAAGACGCCATCGTCCACGCGCGGCGTGAGCTGCCCAGGCGCCGACCACTGCGGCGCTGGAATCGTGCGCTTCTCAACGCTCAGCCGGAACGTGCCGGCCATCGGCGCCTCGATTCCCGTCACGCACACCTCGCCGTCGCCCTGCGCGCCGTGGGCGTCGCCGCAACTGAAGTGCGCGCCCTCCACCTGCACCGGCAGGTACAGGGTGCTGCCCTGTACGAGTTGCCGCGTATCCATGTTTCCGCCGAACGTGCCGGGCGGCATCACGGTCTGCTCGCGCGCGCCCGCCGGGCACACGCCCATCGTGCCGAAGAAGGGCTCGACCGGGATCTTCGCCACGTCGTCGAGCGGAGTGGTGTCGGCGCTCAGGTCGAAGATGCGCAGGTACGGGTCGGGGAACTCGTCGGGCAGGAGGCCGAGCCCCGGCAGGATCGCGGTCCAGCCCCAGCCACGGGTCTCGATCGAGAGGATCTCCACCTTCAGCGTGTCACCCGGCTCGGCGCCCTCCACGTACACCGGACCGACGAGCGGATACAGGCGACTCACGTCGAGGTCGCCGAGCACCTCGGTGGTGGACTCGGGCGTGATCTGCCCGTCGCTCACCTCCCGCGTTTCGACGGAGATCTCGTCGCCGCTTTCGATGCGCAGCGTCGGTTCGTTTCCCTCGTCCCAGAGGTAGTGGACCTGGTCTTCCGGCACGGTGTGCTGCATGCTCATCCTCCTCTGACCAGGTCGGCCGCGCGCTCGCCGATCATGATCACGGGCGCGTTGGTGTTGCCGCCCGTGATCACCGGCATGATCGAGGCGTCCGCCACGCGCAGGCCCTCCACCCCGCGCACGCGCAGGTCGGCGTCCACCACGGCGTCCTCCCCCGCCCCCATCTTGCATGTGCCCACCGGGTGGTAGATCAGCTCCACTCGCCGGCGAAGATCGGCCTCGAGGTCGTCGTCGCTGTCCACGCCGGAGCCCGGGAAGATCTCGCGCGCCACCGCGCCGGCGAGCGGCTCCTTGCCCACGATCTCGCGTGCGAGCTTCATGCCGGCCACGAGCGCGCGCACGTCCTCCGGCTCCGACAGCGAGTTCGTGAGGATGCGCGGCTTGTCACTCGGGTCGGAGGAGCGCAACCGCAGCCGCCCGCGGCTCTTCGGCGTGATCAGCACCGGGCCAAGCGTGAACGCGTGGCCGTCGAACTCGTCGAAGCCGTTGTCGTTGAAGTACGCGGGCGCGAAGTGGAACTGCAGGTCCGGCGCCGGTAGACCCGGGCGGCTGCGAACGAACGCGAACGCCTCGGCCACGCTCGAGGTCAGCGGCCCGCTGCGGCGCAGCACCCATTCGAGGAGCTGTTTGGGCTTGTCCGCCCCGTAGAGCGACTCGCCGAGCTTCGACTCCCAGATGCAGACGACGTACGGGTGGTCCTGGAGGTTCTCCCCCACCCCCGGCAGGTCCAGTGCCACCTGCACCCCGAGCTCGCGCAGGTGATCCGCCGGACCTATGCCGGAGAGCATCAGCAGCTGCGGCGAGCCGATCGCGCCGCCGGCGAGGATCACCTCGCGGTCCGCGCGCGCCACCTGCTCGCGACCGCGGCGGTCGCGGTAGCGCACACCCGTGGCGCGGCCGCCCTCCAGCTCCACGCGCAGCACCTGCGCGCCGGTGACGACGGCCAGGTTCTCGCGCTTCATGTTTGGCCGCAGGTACGCGTCGGCTGCGCTGAACCGGCGGCCGTTCCGCTGCGTCACCTGCACGGGCGAGGCACCATCCTGCTCGGGGCCGTTGTAGTCAGGCACGCGCGGAATGCCGGCGCTCTCCGCGGCGGCGAGGAAGCGGCCGGTGAGCCGGCGCGGCGAGCGCTCGTCGGCCACGTTGAGGGGCCCGCCGCTCGCGTGGTGCTCGGACTCGCCGCGCTCGTTGTTCTCCGCGCGCAGGAAGTACGGGCGTACGTCGTTCCAACCCCAGCCTGGGCAGCCCTGCGACTCCCACAGGTCGTAGTCGAGCGGACGCCCGCGCACGTAGAGCATCGCGTTCATCGAGCTCGACCCGCCGAGCCCCTTCCCGCGCGGGATGTAGAGCGAGCGGTTGTCGCAGGCGGGCTCCGGCTCGGTGGCGTAGTCCCAGTCGAGCTTCGTCTTGAACTGCTTGGCGAACGCCGCGGGAATCGCGACGTTGGGATGGATCGCCTTCCCTCCCGCCTCGAGCAGCAGCACGCGCACGGACGGATCCTCCGAGAGGCGCGCGGCGAGCACGCACCCCGCCGATCCGGCCCCGACAATCACGTAATCCGCGGCGGGCATGCGCGGAGCATCTCAGACAGCGGGCCCTCCGGGGAACTGCAACATCTCCGCGGGTGTGTTGCTACGGTGCCCGACGCTGCTGTTGCAACCGTGATGAAAGGCGGGGGGCCTGATGCGGGGATGGCTTGTTGCGGGAATTTCTGCTGCCGTGCTGCTGTGTGCAGCCTCGGCTGCGTACGCCTTCGACCCGGTGGTCGAGGCGGAGAACTACAGCAAGGGGCTCGAGCGCCAGTCGATCTACATGACGCCCGAGTACCAGGCCCAGCTGCGCCTGGTGAGCCAGGAAAACGGGCTCAACGCGCTGAAGATGCAGGCGACCGACCCGCAGCGCGAGTTCGTCAGCGACCTCTGCTGGAACGGCAACGACGGCTGCGCCGGTGACGTCCGCCTCTACGAGTGGCAGACGAACGGCTACGGCATCGTCCAGCCCGTTCTCTTCACCGCGCGCAACGGCGCCACCATCTCCGGCCACGTGTGGGCCACCAAGGCAGGACCCGCCAGGCGTCCAGGCATCGTGATCACCAACGGCTCGGTGCAGGCGGACGAGCAGCTCTACTGGTACGCCGCCCAGGCGCTGGCGAAGGACGGCTACGTGGTGTTCACGTGGGACCCGCAGGGCCAGGGGCAGTCGGACACGCAGGGCGAGTCGCCCGACCAGCAGGAGGGAACGCCGGCCCAGTCGGACGGCCGCCCGTTCTTCGATGGCACCGAGGACGCGATCGACTTCTTCCTGTCGAACCCCTCCCACCCGTATGAGCCGGTGCCGTCCTGCAACAGCGGCACGAGCCACGCGGCAAAGCAGAACAGCCGCGTGAAGGCGGGCCTCGACGCCGCCTACAACCCCTTCTGGAAGCTGCTGAACCCGCAGCAGCTTGGCATCGCGGGGCACTCGTACGGGGCGGCCGGCGTGTCGTACATCGGCCAGTGGGACCCGCGCGTGAAGGCGATCGTGGCGTGGGACAACCTCGCCGCACCCGATCCCAACCAGTCCACTGGCGCAAGCGGCGGCGGTGCGGAGGAGAAGGGTTGCGTGGACGCCTCACAGCGCACCGTGCCGCCCATCACGAAGCCGGCGCTGGGCATGTCGGCGGACTACTTCATCCCGCCGGAGCCGAACACCTCGCAGCCGGACCCGATGGCGAAGAGCACCGAGTCGCTCGCCTACAGCAAGCTGGGCGTGGACACGGGCGAGATCATCATCCGCGGCGGCACGCACTACGACTTCAGCTTCATCCCGAACCCGGGGTTCACCGCGTCACTGCGCGGAGCTGATGAGATCGCCTGGTACACCACCGCCTGGTTCGACCGCTACGTGAAGGGGCAGCAGAGCGCGGTCAAGCGGCTGCTCACAGACCGTTGGCGCCACGATGGCCAGGAGGCCGCCGTGGACCCGCATGGCGACGGCAACATGTTCTCCTTCTACTACCGCTCACGGCTCGACATCGGGCTGCCGGGCGGCGGGCGCTTCGACTGTGAGGACATGCGCCCCGGCTGCCCGGGGATGGTGTCGAACGACGGCGTGAACGGCGACTACTCGTATCTGTCGGTGGACACGTCACCGGACGGCCCGGGCTTCCCCAGCGAGCCGAAGGGCACGGGGATCTACGGGACGGGCTGACCAAAAGCAACGAACCCGCGGGTTCCTGACTCAGCCTCGATATGCGGGGTCAAAGCAGGAACCTTGCGAGCCTGGGTGGCCAACGTGGCGCCGGAGAGGCGCGATGAGAAGTGACCACGTCGTCGCCGGGGCGATGCTTGTGCTGCTCTCGGTGCCGGTCGTTTCCTTCGGCCTTCGAGGAAATGACGGCCTCGGAGACTGACGGCCCACACGCTTCACGTTTGCCACCAATACGGTGGTAAAGGTGAAGCGCGTGGACCACGACGCGCTTCGGATTTCCCCTGTATGACAAGGGAAAGTCGAAGCGTGTGGGGCTGGGTACTCGGGCCCGCCGCGGGTCGTCAAGGCCAGCGCTTCACACGCTTCACGTTATCCCTGCATAACGAGGGCAACGTGAAGCGTGTGGCACCCGACCCCGTCATTGCCGCTGTAAGCGCTAGCGCAACAGCAGCCGCAAAATAGGCTCCGCCCGCTGCGCGTCCGGGTCCTCGCCCGTGATCAAGTCCAAGTACGTATAAGACTCGATCAACCGCACGATCACGTACGCCACCTCGTGCAACTCAGCGGGCAGATCGAGCCGCCCGGCGTCGCTCTCCTCCACAAGCAGCGAATGGGCCCAGTCGATCAGCCGCGGCTGGAAGCCGGTGTCATGCCGCGTCAGCAACCGCATCGCCAGCTCGCCCTCCTCGGCAAGCCAGCGGCGCATTCCCTCGCTCGTGATCACGGCGTCCAAGAACCGCGTGACCACCTGCACCACGCGCTCGGCGCCGCGCGCCCGGACAGAAGCGTCCACCTTCTCGAGCGTCCGCTGCGCGACCGACCACACCACCTCCACGAGCAGCTTGTTGCGCGACCCCACCCAGCGGTAGAGCGTCACGCGGTTCACGCCGAGCTCCGCTGCCAGAGCGCTCATGTCGATGCGCTCGGCGCCCAGGAACTTGCGGCGCGCCAACCGGAACGCGTCGTCGGCGCTCGGGCGTTGGGCGGGCCGGCCCGCCTGTGAGGCCGCGGAGGTCACTCCCCCACGATCTCACAGGCTCGTCGCTAACGCTGTGTGCGGCGCCGGTCGCGCCGGTTCACCATCAGGATCCACGCGGAGATCACCGCGACCGGGCCGAAGAAGATCGGCAGGTCGAGCAATACGTGTCCTGTGCACGCGATCGTCGTCATGCGGTCTGCACCTTTCCGTGAATCGAAGTACCGGCCGGGCGGTCGTTCACGTCACCGCGCACCGGCTCGCGGGCGGTCAGCTCGAGCCGGCGCAGCCCCCAGCCGAGCGACACGAGCCACACGGCCGCAATCGCGAGCAGCAGCAGGTACGCGGGCGTGGTGAGCCAGATGGCACCACCCACCGACTCGCGCTGGAGGATCTTCTTGTCGCGCACGAACTGGCGCGTGAAGTGAGCGGTGGCGGGGACGCCCTTGGCCGGGATGGCGGGGTCGTCCGGCAGGTACACCGGCACCGCGCGAACGCCGCGGCCGTTCTCCATCCGCAGCATCGCCTTCCACTTGCCGTAAACGGGCAGCGGCTGGGTCGAGCGCCAGGTGGATGGGCCGATCTTCTTCAGCCTGTCGACCACCAGGCCGCCGCCCTGCCAGGCGGTCGCGGTGAGCCACTCGCGACCGTGCGTCGCGCTCGGCGGTGAGATCTTCACGGTCGCGTTCAC
Source organism: Thermoleophilaceae bacterium (assembly GCA_025928345.1). GTDB lineage: Bacteria > Actinomycetota > Thermoleophilia > Solirubrobacterales > Thermoleophilaceae > JAICJR01. The sequence goes on from JAICJR010000063.1 coordinate 15,989, forward strand.
CGTCCGGTGCGGCCCACCCCGCACCGTGGTGAGCGCGACCGTTGCGGTGGCATCGCTCCCCGAGTTCATCGGGAGCGGGAACGCGATGCAGAAGAGGATCCCGAGCGCCGCCGCGGGCAGCAGCCAGCGCGGCCCGTGCTGGATCGGCACGTCATCCGAGGTGAGAGCGCGACCGAGGTAGCCGCCAACAAGCCCGGCGGACACTGCCGCCACGAACCCGAGGATCGCCGCCTGAGGCAGCATCGAGCTCGGCCACGGCAGCGGCATCCACACGTGCGACCAGCCCCACTCCGCCGCCAGGCCGATGGTGCCGATGAGCACGCCGGACACCAGCCCGAGCGTGAGCGGCTTCTCGCGCGGGATCACGAGCGCGGC
>JAICJR010000074.1 GCA_025928345.1 Thermoleophilaceae bacterium
AGGGCGAGTGCACCTCCACCACCTCGCCGTTCGTCTTCGTCACCTCGTACTCCACGTTCGGCGTGGTGGCGAGCAGCTCGAGGTCGTACTCGCGCTCGAGGCGCTCGCGCACGATGTCCATGTGGAGGAGGCCGAGGAAGCCGCAGCGGAAGCCGAAGCCGAGCGCCTGGCTCGTCTCGGGCTCGTATGAGAGCGCGGCGTCGTTCAGCGAAAGCTTCTCGAGCGCGTCGCGCAGGTCCTCGAACTGGTCGGTGTCCACCGGGAAGAGGCCGCAGAACACCATCGGCTTGACCTCGCGGTAACCGGGCAGCGGCCCCGCCGCGGGACGCGCGCGCGTTGTGAGCGTGTCGCCGACGCGCAGCTGCGAGACGTCCTTCACGCCCGTGATCACGTAGCCCACCTCGCCCGCGCGCAGCGACTCCACCGGCTGCATCTCCGGTGAGAAGAAGCCGATGTCGTCGATGTCCGCCTCGGTGCGCGTCTGCATGGCGAGGATCGGATCGCTCTTGCGCAGCTCTCCGTCCACCACTCGCACGTAGGCGATAACGCCGCGGTACTGGTCGAACTCGGAGTCGAAGATGAGCGCGCGCGCCGGGGCGTCGGCATCGCCCTCCGGCGGCGGGATCTTCTGCACGATCGCCTCGAGCAGATCCTCCACGCCCTCGCCGGTCTTCGCCGACAGTCGTATCACCTCGTCCGGGTCCTCGCCGAGCAGCTCGTGGATCTCGCCGGCCACGCGCTCGGGCTCCGCCCCCGGCAGGTCGATCTTGTTGAGCGCCGGGATCAGCTCGAGGCCGGCGTCGACGGCGAGGTAGGTGTTCGCGAGCGTTTGCGCCTCCACTCCCTGCGCGGCGTCCACCACGAGCAGCGCGCCGTCGCACGCGGCCAGCGAGCGCGACACCTCGTAGGTGAAGTCGACGTGCCCGGGCGTGTCGATCAGGTTGAGGCGATAGGTCTCTCCGTCGTGCGCGGTGTACTCCACGCGAACCGCCTGCGCCTTGATCGTGATGCCACGCTCGCGCTCGAGCTCCATCTTGTCGAGCACCTGCGGGCGGTGCTTGCGCGGGTCGACCGCGCCCGTCATCTCGAGGATGCGGTCGGCAAGCGTCGACTTGCCGTGATCGATGTGGGCGATGATCGAGAAGTTGCGGATGTTGGACGCGGGAGCGCTCACGCGTCTGATCCTAGAGGCGGGCGCGGCCCGGCAGCAGACGCTTGATCTGGTGCGCTTCCGGCACGTTCATCTGGAGCACGCAGCCCGCGTAGACCAGGATGCCGGCGCCGATGCCGAGCCCGAGGCTGATGATCTGGGCGATCAGCGAGCGGCCGAGGCCGGCGTCGAAGAGCCACCAGACGAAGTAGCTCACGAAGCCCATCACCACCGTGGCGAGCGCGATGCGCGCGATCGTCCGCACCGTCTCGTAGCCGTCGATCCCGCCGAGGTCGCGCCGCAGGACCGCCGCCTGGCACAGGGCCATAGCGAGCGTGCCCGCCACCGAGCCGAGCACAACGCCGGTGATTCCCCACGGGTAATAGAAGATCGCCGAGAAGGTGGTGTTCACAGCCAGGTTCACGACCGCCAGAGCCGTGGTCAACCAAGGCCTCTGGATGCTGAAGAAGGTGCGCGAGAAGAGCAGGCTGGCGCCCTGGAACGGCAGGGAGAACGACCAGCAGAGCAGCGCGATCGACACGAGGTGTGTGGCGCCGCCGCCAAACGCGCCGCGCTGGTAGACGAGGCGTGTGATCGGCTGGGAGAGCACGGCCAGGATCGCCGCCGAAGGGATGAGGAGCAGCAGCGTCTGGCGCACACCGTTCGCCATCGTATGGCGCACCCCGTGGTAGTCCCGGCGCGCGGCGAGGCGCGAGAGCGTGGGGAAAAGCACCGTGGCGATCGCCACCGAGAACAGCCCCTGCGGAAGCTGGTAGATGCGGAACGCCTTGTCGATCGCCGCCGGCGCCTGGTCGGACACGAGCGTGCCGAAGATCGAGTTGATCAGGGCGTCAAAGTTGATCAGGCCGAGCGCGATCGTCACAGGCAACATCAGGCGGAGCACCCGCCAGACCTCGGGGTTGCGCCAGTCGAAGCTCGCCTTGATCGGCAGTCCCGCGTGCAACAGCACGGGTATCGGGATCACGAACTGCGCGATCGTGCCGAGCAACACGCCGATCGCGTACGCGTAGATCTCGTGTCCCGGGCTGAACTGGTGCCGCAGGAGCACGAGGCAGCCGATGATGATCACGTTCCAGATCACCGGCGTGAGGGCGGGCACGCTGAAGTGCCCGACCGAGTTGAGCATCCCGACGACGATCCCCGACAGCGCCAGGAGCAGCACCACGGGGAACATCACGCGCGACATCGTGATCGTCAGGTGGCGGAGCTCCGGCGAGTTGTGGAAGCCGGGCGTGACCGCCGACATGATCGGCCCGGCCAGCAGCAGGAAGAGCAGCGTGAGCGCGCCGAGCAGCGCCGCCATCAGCGAGAAGACGCTCCACGCGACGGTGAGCGCCTCGCGCCGGCGGCCCTTCTCGAGCAGCTCGGTGAAGACGGGTACGAAGGCGCCCTGCAGCGCGGCGTCGGCGAACAGCGCGCGCATCAGGTTCGGCACCTGGAAGGCGACCGTGAACGCGGACATCGCGCCGCTCACGCCGAAGTAGCTGGCGGCGATGATCTCGCGCACGAGGCCGGCGATGCGCGAGACGCCGGTGGCTATCGAGAAAAACGCGGTGCTGACGGCGAGCCGGCGGCCGCCGCCGCGCGAGGCGGGTCCGCCGGGGCCCGTCCCGTCGCCGGACGAGCCGTTCCCGGGCGGGGTCGTCCCGTCGACGCGCCGCGGGGCGGCTGAGCGCTCTGGAGCGGCCACGTGGCCGCGATAGTAGGCCGCCGCCGCGGCTACGAGAGCTGCGGCGACTCTGTGTCATGGCAAACATCGCCTCACAAGAAAAGCGCATCCATCGGGCGGAGCGGGAGCGGCTCGAGAACCGTCGCTACACGTCGTCGATCAAGACGTACTTCCGGCGCCTCGAGGCGGCCGTCGCCGCGGGCGATGCCGCCACCGCCGACACCGAGCACCGCGAGCTCATCTCGCGCATCGACCGCGCAGTCAAGCGCCACGCGCTGCACAAGAACAACGGCGCCCGCAAGAAGTCCCGCGCAGCCGCCCTGCGCGCGAAGCTGAACTCCTAGTCCTGAGTCAGAAATTCGGCTTCAGCTTCCCGAGTGGCTGGGGCGCGATCTGACGACGCACGCGGGATGAGTCGATGCAGAAGCATCGGCGATTCCCGCGTGCGTCGTCAGCCGCGACCAGACGCCGGGAAGGTGCGCCGAATTTATGACTCAGGACGCTAGCCCGCCGCCGCTTTAGTCAGCGCCAGCGAGAAGGCAGTGTCCTCCTCGAGGCCTGTCGTGCCGCCGCCGCGCAGGTCGATCTCGAGCTCGGCGAAGGTGCAGATCGCGTGCTCGAGCGCCCGCCGATCCGCGCCCTTCGCTCGGGCGATCACCTTCTTCGCAGCCCATGGCGGACCGCCAAGCGACGCAGCCACCTTCTGCTCCGGCAGGCCCTGCTCGATCAGCGACGCCGCCTTGTGCACGTCGCGCAGGCGCCGTGTGATCGCGTACATGAGCTTCGACCCGTGCTCGTCCTGCTCGAGCAGCCGCTCCGAGATCGCGAGCGCGGCCTGGCCGTCGCCCGCCACGAGCGCGTCGGCCACGTCGTAGGCGCTGCGCATGCTCTCCGCCGGGGTGAAGTCCTGAAGCTCCTCGGCGCTGAGCGTGGCGGACGGGTGCGCCGCGAGAGCGAGCTTCTCGATCTCCCTCGATAGGCGCTGCTGGCCGCCGCCCACGGACGCCACGAGCAGCTTGGCGGCCTCGGAGTCGAGCGTCAGGCCCTCCTCCTTCGCGCGCGCGATCGCCCACTTGTGCATCTCCCACGGCTTGGGCGCCTCGTATGCGCGCACCTCTCCCCCGGCCTTCTGCACGGCTTTCTGTAGACGCGCCTGCACCTTCCCGCGGGCGATCAGCACGAGCACGGTGTCCGGCGACATGTCCGCCATGGCGCGTTCGAGCGGCTCGAGGTCGGCCGCCTTCCAGGACTGCACCGAGTCGGCCAGCAGGTAGCGGGTGCCCGGGTTGAACGTGAGCGTGGCGAGCTCGGCCGCCAGCGCGTCCGGGGCTGTCTCGCGCGCGTCGAAGGTCTCGAGCGCGCCCGGCCCGCCCTCCTCTTCGGCGCGCTTTCGCAGGCGTGCGCGCCAGGCGTCGATCTTGGCGTCGTCCTCGCCCGAGATCAGGTAGACGGGGTGGAGTCCGGTCACGGCGAAGAGTCTATGAGTGGGTGGAGATGGTGAGGCGGCCGCCGGCGATGATGAGCCTGATCGTGCCGTCGCGGTCGGTGCGGTAGACGTGCGGGACCGCTTTTCGGAGCGCCGCGACCGTCGCGGGCCGCGGGTGGCCGTATGTGTTCTGGGCGCCCACCTCGATCGCCGCCACCTGCGGCCGCAGCCGCGCGAGCACCTGCGGCAGGCCCGGGTCGGCGCTGCCGTGGTGCGGCACCTTCATCGCGGTCACGCGCGGGAGGCTTAGCGGCAGCAGGCTCGGGCTCTCCGCATCGGCTGAGAGGAAGAGGCTGAAGCCGCCCTCCCGAACCACGGCCACGACGGCGCGCGCGTTCGGGTTGCTCGGCGGCGGGCCGGGCGGGCGCGGGCCTGGCGAGAGGATCTGGATCGTGAGCCCGCCCGCGCGGAGCGTCTCGCCTGCGCGAGCTGTCACGCGGCGGATCCCGCGAGCGTCGGCCTCCTGTTCGAGCGAGCGGAAATCTGGATCGCGCGTGCCGTCGCCGCCGTCGAGCATGAGCCCGACAGGAAAGCGGCGAAGCACCTCGTGAAGGCCACCCTGGTGGTCGCGCGACTGGTGGGTTGCGACCACAACGCTCAGCCGCTTCACCCCGAGGTTGCGGATGAGGCGCGCAGCCCTCGCCTCCGGCGGTCCGCCGTCGAAGAGCACCGCGGCGCCGCTCGGGTCCTGGATCAGCGTGGCGTCGCCCTGCCCGACGTCGAGGAACGAGACGGTGAGGTAGCTCGGTGGCGCTGGCGGTCCCGTCGCGCACCACCCGACCAGCCCCAAGGCGAACACGACCATCGCGGCGATTCCCAGTCGTCTGAAGCGAGGAACGCGACGCCATGCCGAGGCCCACGCCGGAGCGCGCGGCTCGAGCGAGCGGATTAGCCGCCGCACGAGGAGCGCCACCGCAGCCATCAGCGCATACGCGGCGGCCACCGACAGCGGCGAGCGCAGCGCGACGGTGGCCTGCCCATGCGGGGCGTCGCCGAACCAGCGCGCCACCGCGCGCAGGTAGCCGAGCAGGACGCCGTCGAGCGATCCGAGGAGGCTCGCCAGCGCGAGTGCCGGCCCTCCGACCGCTCCAAGCGCAGCCTGCACCATCCCGCTCCACATGATCGGAGCGACCACCGGCAGCGCCAGGAGGTTGGCCGGCAGGGCCACGAGCTGGACGGCGTGGAAGTGATGGGCGAGCAGCGGCGCCGTGGCGAGGGTGGCCGCCGCGGTGACAGCAGCGCCTTCGGCGAGCGGGCCCGGGAGCCAGCGCAGTGCGCGCCGGAGGCCCGGCACGAGCAGCGCGATCCCGACCACCGCCGCGAAGGAGAGCTGCCAGCCGGGATCGCCCGCCACACGGGGGTTGACGACGAGGGTGGCCGCCGCCGCGAGCAGCAGCGCGTACGAGCGGGACACCGGCCGCGCCGCCGCGGCGGCCGCGAGCCCCGCGGCGCCCATCACCCCGGCGCGCTGGAGCGAAGGCCCGGCACCGGCCAGCGGCACATAGATCGCCACGAGCACGCCGACTCCCGCGAGCCGCGTCCGTGGGCGCATGCCAATGAGCGCGAAGAGCGGGAGCACGAGCGCGCCGAGCAGCATCACGTTCTGGCCGCTGACAGCGAGCAGGTGCGAGAGGCCCGACCGGCGGAAGTCGTCCTTCACGTCCGAGCCGATGCGCTGGTCCTCGCCCAGCACCATCCCACTCGCGAGCGCGCCGTCTCCCGCTGCGAGGCCGGCCGCCACGCCGCGCTCGGCGCGGCGACGCAGCCCGTCGATCATCCCCTCGACGCCGCCTCGCGAGGCGCCGCTCGGCCGCAGCCTGTCCAGCGCCAGCTCATAACGAATGCCGCGCCTGCGTAGGTACGCGGGATAGTCGAAGTCCGCGTTCGCGCTCTGTTTCGGCCGCTCGAGGAGGCCGCGCACGTCGACACCGGTGCCGGGCGAGCCGCCGCCCGGCCAGCGCCAGCCGGCGGGGGCACGAGCGAGCAGGTGCGCCCCCTTTGCGGGCCCGGAAGCGATGCGCACCTCGGCCGAGGATCCGAACTGAGACGGCCGCGGCCATTCGAGCACCCACGCGCGTGCGGCGAGCGGCTCGCCTGCGTGAAGAAAGCGATCCGGCGCATCGATCGCCCGCAGGCGCGCATGCCCCACGAAGCCGCCGGCCGCAACCAGCACTGCTGCGAGCACCGCGACCCGCGGTGCCCGCGCCACCGCGAGCGCCACGCCCGCGCCAGCGGCAATGAGCACAACATCGGAGACAGCCAGCCCGCAAACGAGCAGCCCGACAACGAATGCGCCGAGTCCGACGTGGTACGGATGCCGCGAAAGCCGCACCCATCAAAGCCTCACCGGCGCGCCGTAACGAGAACAGACCTGAGTGCGACGCCGACGCACCACGAGTGCACCAATTTGCGCGCGACCTTCCCGCAGTTAGGATCCCGAGCAATGGCCCGCTTCGTTCTGGTCCACGGCGCGTTCCACGGCGCCTGGTGTTGGCAGAGCCTTGCCGGCGAGCTCGAGGCTCGCGGACACACCGTCGAGGCGCCCGACCTGCCCGGCTCGGGTGACGACGAGACGCCCGCCGCCGACGTGACGCTCGACGCCTATGCCGACCGGATCTGCGAGGTCCTCGGCGCAGGCACCGAGCCAGCGGTACTGGTCGGCCATTCCATGGGCGGCGTTGCCATCACACACGCGGCAGCTCGCTGCCCCGAGCGGATCACGTCGCTCATTTACGTGTGTGCGTTCCTGCCGGCCAACGGGCAGAGCCTCATCGATCTCACGCACCTCCCGGAGGGAGCGGACGACGGCGTGCAGGCGAACATCACCGTGGAGGGCGAGCCGCCGGTCGCGACCATGCCGCGGGACAAGGCGCTCGAGGTCTTCTACGCCGCGTGCGAGCCTGAGGTGGCCGAGCGTGCGGCAAGCCGACTTAACCCGCAACCGGTCGCGCCGTTCGTAACGCCCGTGTCGGCTCCGGCCACGGGCGCATTCGCAGAGCTGAAGCGCTCGTACATCGTCTGCAAGCAGGACCGTGCGATTCCGCCGGAACTACAGCGACGCATGGCGGGTGAGCGCGCGACGGGCAACGTCGCCGAGCTCGACACCGACCACGCTCCGTTCCTCTCGCGCAAAGACGAGCTGGTGCAGCTACTAGAGCGCTTAAGCGGCGCGCGTTAGCGGCTTGTCGTCTACCGCGATGCGCGCGGCGGCGCATGAGTGGGCGTGGATCGCCCGCGGCTTTCCCTGCCTGTAGCTCGGAAGGATCCGGTCCCCAGGTCGCACCGGGGCGTGACAGATCCCACAAACGAGTCCAGAAAAGCGGCTGTCCCGCTCAACCAAGAGCATCTTGCTCCTCCTCTGTGCTTACGCTCGGGAGCATTCTCTCGAGCATAAGCTTCGCTCCGGCGGATTCTCTCCCTGCCGTCGTTGAGGCGAATATCCCCTTCCGAGATGTCATCCAAACCGGGTACATAGCCCCCTAGTCGACCCCGACCCGCAGGACTTGACCCAGCTCACGGCACCAGCGACTGGCGCAGTGCCTGAAAGCGCTTGTCCCCGATGCCGGAGACCTCCTTCAGCTCGTCGAGGGAGCGGAAGCCGCCATGCTGCTGGCGGTACTGAAGGATGCGGCCCGCGAGGGCCGGTCCGATCCCGTCAAGAGTCTCGAGCTGCGCCTCCGTGGCCTGTGAAAGCCTGATCGGCCCACTGCTCGCGGCGCCTCCGCTAGCGGCGGCATTCGAGGCCTGCCCGGCCGCGCCGCGCAGCGGCACGATCACCTGCTCGCCGTCGTGCAGCGGCGCGGCAAGGTTGACGCCCGCCTCATCGCCGCGCCGGGATACGCCGCCCGCACGCTCAACCGCGGCCGCCAGCCGCGAGCCCGAGGGCACCTTGTAGAGGCCGGGGCGGCGCACCGCCCCGGCCACGTCGACCCACAGCTCACGAACAGCCGGCGCGGGCGCCGCCACGGCCGCACGCCCACCTCCCGTGGGGGCAAGCGACACGGACGCGGGCGGCACGCCGCCGCCTCCTCCATGCGCGTGCAGTCGGAGCGCGATGGCAACCACCAGCAATCCGAACGCCGCCCAGGCGACGAGTCTGCCCTTGTCGATGTCCGCGAGCATGCGCCCAACCTATGGACTCGCGCGTAACGAGAAAAGACGCGCGCGTGACGATTTCGCAACGGCTCGGTGACAATGTCGTCGCAATGGGCCCGACGCACCGCTACCACGCGCGCACGCATTGGAGCGGCGACACCGGCCTCGGGTGGGAGAACTACAGCCGTCCGCACACGGCGAGCGCTCCGCCCGCGGATCCGGAGCTCACCCTCACCACAGGCGAGGCGCACGGCGACCCCGCGCAGCTCAACCCCGAGCAGCTCGTGCTGATGGCGGCGTCCTCGTGCCAGCTGCTCTCGTTTCTCCACGTGGCCGCAAAGGCGCGCGTGGAGGTGGTCGAGTACGAGGACGAAGCCGAGGCGGAGATGCCGGAGGACGACCCTCCGACGCGTCTCACGCGCATCCTTCTGAGGCCGCGCATCGTCGTCAAGCCCGGACCCAGCGAGGACCGCATCCGTCACCTCGTCGACGTCGCCCACCACGCCTGCTACGTCGCGAACAGTCTGAAGACTGACGTGGTGGTCGAGCCGCGCGTCGAATACCCGTCGACGCGGTAGTCAGAAAGTCCAGCGCATGTCGATCAACCGGGCCGCATGCGGTCTCTTTTCGACTTCGCGCGCGCACGCCGGGCCCTTCCCGCCGCGGTCGCGGCCGCATGCCTGATCGCAGTACCCGCCGCCTCCGCACACCAGCATCGCCTCAAGCTCCGTCCACTGAGCAGCACGGCAAGCGCCGCCGAAAGCGTCCGCCTGTTCCACCCGAAGGCACCCGATCGCGTGCGCCCGACCGTCGTAAACGCGCGCGCCGCCCGCCGCCTCAGCGCCCACGCCAGCACCACCAGCTTCCGCACCGCGGACGGCGTGAGCATCCCCGTGGCCGTTTCGTCCGCGTACACGCCCGACCCCGGCGTCGAGCAGGGCTACGTGAACTTCCTGGGCGGCCTCGTTCACGGCAGCGAGCTCGGCAAGATCAGCGTGTACATCGCCACCCCGTCGCAGATCGAGAACAGCTTCTGCGGCGCGGGCGCGCTCGCGTGTTACGTCGGCGACGAGGAGCGCATGTACGTGCCCGGCGTGGGCGAGCACAGCGACCCGCCCGTGCAGTTCCTGATCGCGCACGAGTACGGCCACCACATCGAGCTGAACCGCTCGGACGCGCCGTGGTCCGCCTACGACAAGGGCGTGAAGCGCTGGGCGAGCTACGAGAACGTGTGCGCGCTCGAGCGTCGCGGCCGTGTCGGGACCAACTACTACGACGACCCGAGCGAGGCGTTCGCCGAGTCATACGCCGACATGCAGTTCCCCGGCGTGGACTTCATCTATACGGACCTGCTCGCGCCCGACCGCGGCGCGTTCAGGGCGATCCGGGCGGACGTGCTGAACCCGTGGCAGGGACCGCGCTCGGTCACGCTTCACGGCGCCTTCGGCGAGCACGGGCATCCGAGCCACACCTTCAAGCTGCACACGCCGCTCGACGGCAGCTCGAGCTTCGAGCTCAGCGTTCCCGAGGGCGCGAGCTACCGGCTCCGCGTCCTCGGCGCGAGCCACTCGTCGAGGCGGCACATGCTGCACGCCGCCGCGAACGGCAGCTACACGGTCTGCGGCGCGCGCACGCTCACGGTGCAGGTCACGCGCGTGGCCGGCAGCGGGCCGTTCACCGTAACGGCCACCCTGCCCTAGCCGCCTAGCGCACCTCGAAGCTCGAGAGACCCTCGGGCTCCTCGTCGCTCACCTCGACGTCGGACACGTCCGCCGAGCGCGGCCCCTCGCGCATGAACTCGACGAGCGACGCGACCGCGTCGGCATCCCCCTCGAACACGGCTTCCACCGCGCCGTCGGAGCGGTTGGTCACCCAGCCGCAGACGCCGCGCGACGACGCCCGCCGCTGCGTGGCATCGCGGAAGAACACTCCTTGAACGCGGCCGCGCGCGACCACCCGCTTGCGCACGCCGCTCATGACGCGCCCGCCAGGGTCGCCAGCGTGTCGGCGAGCACGCGTGAGGCGAGCTCGAGGTGCTCCGGCTCCGCCCACTCCGCCGGGTGGTGGCTGAGCCCGTCTCGGCACGGGACGAAGAGCATGGCCGTGGGCACGCGGCGCGCCACGTAGCCGGCGTCGTGGCCGGCGGGGCTGACCATGTCGAGCCAGCGCGCGCCGCTGCGGTCCGCAGCCGCGCGCAAGGTGTCGAGCAGATCCGGGTCGAACGCCACCGGACCGTATTCCCAGACGTCCTCGTCCACGGCCACCGCCACGTCGGTACCCGTGAGGGCCGCGGGCACAACCTCGCGTATGCGCGCAATCAAATCGTCCGGCGGGTCGAGCGCGGCGCCGCGCACGTCGACGAGGAGGCGCGCCGCGCCCGGCACGACGGAGGGCGCGTTCGGCTCGACGTCGATGCGCCCGACGGTCACGCTCGCGCCGCCGGCGGCTTCGCCGAGCTCGCCCGCAGCCTCCACCACGCGCGCCGCCGCCCGCAGGGCATCGCGGCGGCCCGCCATCGGGCTGCCCGCGTGCTCCTCGCGACCTGTGAGCTCGATCCCGAACTTGCGGATGCCCCGGATTCCGCGCACCACGCCGAGCGGCACCCCCTCGCTCTCGAGCACCGGACCCTGCTCGATGTGCAGCTCGACGTAAGCCGAAGCCGGCAGCGAGCCGGGCTCCTCGTCGCCCGCGAAGCCAACGCGGTCGAGCTCGTCGCCGTAGAGCGGGCCGTCGAACGCTTGCAGAGCGCGTACGTCCTCAAGCGTGGCCGCGCCCGCGTACACGGCGGAGCCGGTGCAGAAGCGCGGAAACCGGCCGCCCTCCTCGTTCGTCCAGTTGACGACGTCGATGGGCGCCGCGGTCTGCACACCCGCGTCGTTCAACGCGCGCACGGCCTCGAGCGCGGCGAGCACGCCGAACACGCCGTCGAAGCGCCCGCCGTTCGGCTGCGTGTCGAGGTGGCTGCCGGACATCACCGCCGGAAGCGATGGATCGCTGCCGGGGCGACGGGCAAACTGGTTCCCGGCGCGGTCGGCGCGCAGCTCGAGCCCGGCCTCGCGTGCCCAGCCCGCGAACAGGTCGCGCCCGGCGCGGTCCTCGTCCGTCAGCGCAAGCCGTCGTGATCCGCCCTCGGGCGTCGCACCCACCTCGGCCATGGCCATGAGGTCGGACCAGAGGCGGTCACCGGAGACCGCCGCCCCGGCGCTCATGCCGGGTCGCGCACCAGCTCGATCGTGGAGCAGTGCACGCCGCCGCCGTTCTTGTGGATCTCGTCGTAAGGGATCGTGACCACGTCGACCCCCGACTTCGACAGAAGTTCCGCCGTGCGCGGCGAGCCTTCGGCCATCAGCACGCGGCCCGGCCGCAGGCAGAGCAGGTTGAGGCCCCACTCCTCTCCGGCTGCGGCCTCGAACGTCTCGATGCCGAGCTCGCGCAGCGTGACGAGGAAGTCGTACGGGAGTCCCGCCGGGTCGATCAGCGCGCGATCCACGTCCACCATCGCGAGATGAAGGTCGATGTGGATGCTGTAGCCGGCGATCGGCACGCGGATGAGCTCGACGCCGACCAGCTCGAGCAGAACGCTGAGCTGGCGGAAGCCCTCCCCGTTGCAGCGGATCGAGGTGCCGAGCGCGGCGAGCCCCGGCCGCAGCTTCACGAACGAGCCGCCCTCGAGCGTGCCCGTGCCGGTGATCGTGCCGAGAATCGGCATCCCGGCCGCGGCCAGCGCGCGCGTGACGTGCGGCTCCTCCCCGCGGCGCATGCGCACGCCCATGCGCCCGACGATCGCGCCCCCGGGGACCGTGATGGAGGGGTCGCGCGTGTAGACGGACTTGACGAACGGCGGCCCGAGCGGCTCGACCACCACCACCTCCACGTCCTCCGCACGCAGAGCGTTGACGAGACCCTGGTGCTGGGACGCAACGAGCTCGAGATCCGGCGGCCGGCGGTCGGTCCAGTACCAGCGGCCGTCCGGGTCGACGAGCGCGCCGAGCTCCTCGTTCCACGCGTCCTCGCGAATGGCCTTGAGCTCGTCCCCGGGGGTGCGCACCATCACCCGCCGCAGCGCGCCAACCTCGTCGACGGCGCCGAACGGCGCGCCCCAGACGTCCGCCAGCTCCGCCTGGAACGGCGGCTCGGCGGCGCCCTCCATCGCGGCCTGATGTGCGTCAGGAACGCTCAATGACCACCCTGATCGTCTCGAGCTTGCGGTCGCTCGCCCCGCGCAGGCTGCCGCCGTGCTCCAGCGTGCTCTGGATGTAGTCGAGCAGGTCCGCGGTGAGGCGCTCGCCCGGCAGGACGTTCGGGATCCCCGGTGGGTACGCGGCGAGCGACTCGGCGGCGATGCGACCGGCCGCCTCCCGGAACGGCACCACCTCCTGCATCGCGAGATACGCCTCGCGCGGCGCCATCGCGAGCGCGCCCCACTGCGGCGGCGCGGCGAACAGTGTGTCCTCACGCTCGCTCGACGGCGGTAGCCGGTCCACAACCTGGCGGAGCGCATCGATCAGGCGCGCGCTCGAGCGCGACGCGTCCTCCCCCACGCCGAACACAGCCACGATCACGTTCTCCGCGTAGAGCTCGAGGTTGATGTCGGCGAGCTCGAGCATCAGCGGCGCGATCTGGTAGCCCGTCCTGCCCGTGCCGCGGACGTCGATGCACAGGCGCAGCGGGTCGTAGGCGAACACACCGGGGCTGCCGGTCATCCGTTCGTCGAGCACCTCTAGGCCCGGGATCTCGCGGATCGCCGCGCGCGCGGTGGCGAGCGCCTCGATCGTCTCGCCCAGCAGCTCCTCGCCGTGCACGGCGGCCTGCCGGCGAGCAGCATCGAGCGAAGCCGTGAGCAGCGAGTTGGGGCTCGTGGACTCGAGCAGCGTGACCGAGCGGTCGATCACGCGCTCGTCGAGAAGGTCGCCGTGGCCGAGGTGCAGCATGGCCGACTGGGTCATGCTGCCCACGATCTTGTGGGTGCTCGAGATCACGAGGTCGGCGCCCAGCGCGAGCGCGTGCTCGGGCAGGTCCGGGTGGAACGCGAGATGCGCGCCCCAGGCCTCGTCCACGATCAGCGGAACGCCGTGTGAGTGCGCGACTTCCGCGAGTGAGCGCACGTCCGCCACCGCGCCGAAGTACGTGGGCGACACCACCTGCGCCGCCACGGCGCCCGGGGTCTCACGGAGCGCGCGGTCGAGCGACTCGGGCGTGAGGCAGTGCGCGATGAGCAGCTCCGGGTCGAGCTCGGGCGCGACGAAGGTGGGCCGCAGTCCAGAGATGACGAGGCCGTCGATCGTGCTCGAGTGCACGTTGCGCTGCACCACGATGCCGTGGCCCATCTGCGCGAGCGCCATGCACGTCACGTGGTTGCCCTGCGACGCGCCATTGATCAAGAACCACGAGCGCTTCGCTCCCCATGCCTCGGCGGCAAGCTCTTGGGCGCGCTGGAACGGCGTCGGCTCCGGTCCCACGTCGATGCCCTGCATCAGCGCCGGGATGTCGAGCGCCAGAGCCGCTTCGCCGAAGGCCTCGCGCATCTCGGGATCGGCGCCGGGACCGCCCTTGTGGCCCGGCACGTGGAAGCGGCCCGGGTCGCGCCGGGCGTACTCGCGGATCGCCTCCAGATACGGGGCGCCCTCCGTGCCGGCACGTGACGGCTCGGGGGCCGACCCTGGACGGACGGCCGATTGCTCTAGGTCGGCCACACGAGCGAGTCTATTTCCGGGCGAGGTCGAGCGCGGTCCGAGCGGCGTCACCCGCGCTTTCCACACGAGTCACGCCTCCGTCCGGCTCGCCTCCGCGCGCGAGCTCCCACGTGTGGAGGCCCACCACCGGCTTGCCGGTCTTCAGCGCCAGCGCGATCTCGGACAGCGTGCCGTATGCGCCGCCCACGGCCACGACGGCGTCGGCCGCGCGAACCACGAGGGCGTTGCGCGCCTCGCCCATTCCCGTGGGCACCGCAACCTCCACATGCGGGTTCGCTTCGCGGCGGTCGCGACCCGGCAGGATGCCGAGCGTGAGCCCGCCGACAGAGCGTGCGCCGCGGCACGCCGCCTCCATCACTCCGCCCAGGCCTCCGGAGACCACCACCACGCCCGCCTCCGCCAGCAGCCGGCCCAGCTCCTCGGCGGCGCCGAGCTCTGCCGCGGTGGCGCCGTCGCCTGGCCCGACCACCGCGACGTGAACCCGATCGCTCAGGTGCGCTCTTGCTCTTCGGTGTCGGGCTCGAAGGGAAGCGTCTCGTCCTCCGGACCGGCGGTCCACGGCTCAGGGTCGTCCGCCCCGATCGGGCCGCTGCGCTCGCCCTCCGGATACAGCTCCTCCTGCACCTCCGGCTCGGCCACGCGCGCCTCGGTGGCCGGGCTCGGTTCCGAGCGAGGCTGCTCGAATGCG
>JAICJR010000018.1 GCA_025928345.1 Thermoleophilaceae bacterium
ATCACCACCGGTCCGCTCGGCCAGGGCGTGGGCAACGCGGTGGGCTTCGCGCTCGCTGAGCGGATGCTCGCCGCGCGCTTCAACCGCGACGGCCACGACGTGATCGACCACCACACGTTTGCCATCGCGAGCGACGGCGACATGATGGAGGGCGTCGCCTCCGAGGCCTCGTCGCTCGCCGGGCACCTCGGCCTCGGCCGCCTGACGCTCTTCTACGACAACAACCACATCTCGCTGGACGGGCCTACCTCGCTCTCCTTCAGCGAGGACGTGGGCGCGCGCTACGAGGCCTACGGCTGGCACGTGCAGGACGTGGGCGAGGAGATCACGATCGATCGTCTCGAGGCCGCCACGCGGGCGGCGATGGAGGTTGAGGACCGGCCGTCGCTCGTGATCCTGCGGACGCACATCGGCTTCGGCAGCCCGAACAAGCAGGACACGAAGGCCGCTCACGGGAGCGCGCTCGGCGAGGAGGAGGTCGAGCTCACGAAGAAGGCGTACGGGTGGCCGACGATGGAGCCCTTCTACGTGCCGGATGATGTGCTCGCGCACTTCCGCCAGGCGATCGACCGCGGCGCGGAGCTCGAGGAGGAGTGGCGCGAGAGGGCCGGCGAGTACGAGGCCGCGCACGGCGACCTCTGGCACCAGCTCAAGCTGATCATGGACGGCCGGCTCCCGGATAACTGGGATGACGACATGCCGCGGCTCGACCCGTCCGACGGCGCGGTGGCCACGCGCAAGGCGGGCCAGCAGGCGCTCGACTGGACCGCCTCGAAGATCCCGCACGTCCTGGGCGGCGCGGCGGACCTCTCCTCGTCCACGCTCACCACGATCACGGACGGCGGCGAGGTGTCGCGGGACGACTACGGCGCGCGCAACATCTACTTCGGCGTGCGCGAGCACGGCATGGGCGCGATCGTGAACGGTCTGGTGGCCCACGGCTTCCGCGCGCTCGGTGCCACGTTCCTGCAGTTCTCCGACTACATGAAGAACCCGATCAGGCTGGCGGCGCTGATGAAGCTGCCGTCCCTGTTCGTCTACACGCACGACTCGATCGGGCTCGGCGAGGACGGCCCGACGCACCAGCCGGTCGAGCACCTCGCGGGGCTGCGCGCGATTCCCAACCTCTACGTGATTCGCCCGGCGGACGCCAACGAGACGATGCTCGCCTGGCGCTTCGCGATGTGGCAGCAGGCCTCGCCAGTTGCGATCGTCGAGACGCGCCAGGGCCTGCCGATCATCGACCCGGACAAGGTGCCGATCGATGCCGTGGACCGCGGCGCCTACGTGCTGTCCGATCCGCCCGGCGGCGAGGAGCCCGACGTGCAGCTGATCGCGTCGGGGTCCGAGGTGAAGCTGTGCATCGAAGCGCAGGAGCTGCTTCAGGGCGAGGGCATCGCGGCGCGCGTGATCAGCGTGCCGTGCGCCGAACGCTTCTTCGAGCAGGAGGACGGTTATAGGGACGAGGTGCTCCTGCCCGGCGTTCGCGCTCGTGTGGCGGTGGAGGCCGCCGCGAAGCTCGGCTGGGAACGCTTCGCCGGCGACCTCGGGTCGATCGTGGGCATGGACACCTTCGGCGCTTCGGCGCCTGACAAGGCCCTTTTCGAGCACTTCGGCTTCACGCCCCAGCGGGTGGCCGAGGAGGCGCGCGCCTCGCTCGAGCGAGCCCGACGGTGAGAGGAGCTTTCAGATGAGCGTTACGCAGGGAGTGAACGAGCGGCTGGCTGCGCTGACGGAGGCGGGCGTGAGCATCTGGCTCGACCAGATCCGCCGCAGCCTGATCGACAGCGGCGAGCTCGAGCGCATGGTGCGCGAGGAGTCGTTGCGCGGGGTGACCGCCAACCCGTCGATCTTCGAGAAGGCGATCCTCGGCAGCCCCGATTACGACGAGGAGCTCGCACAGCTCGCGCGCAAGAACATGGAGGCGCGGGACATCTACCGCAAGCTGGCGGTTGAGGACGTGTCGCTCGCCGCGGACGTGCTGCGCCCGGTCTGGGATGGCACCGGCGGCCAGGACGGCTACGTGTCGCTCGAGGTGGCGCCGCGGCTCGCGCACGACACCGAGGGCACGCTCGAGCAGGCGCGGCAGTACTGGGAGCTGATCGGCCGCCCGAACGCGATGATCAAGATCCCGGGCACCGAGGAGGGCGTCCCCGCGATCGAGCAGGCGATCTACGAGGGCATCAACATCAACGTCACGCTGCTCTTCGCCGTGGAGATGTACGAGAAGTCGGCCGAGGCGTACATCCGCGGGCTCGAGCGGCGCCTCGAGGACGGCCGCACGATCGACAACATGCACTCAGTCGCGAGCTTCTTCGTCTCGCGGGTGGACACCGAGGTGGACAAGCGCCTCGAGGCGATGGGCAACAGCGAGCTGCAGGGCACGGCCGCGCTCGCGAACGCGCGCGCTGCCTACATCCGCTTCAAGGACATGTTCTACGGCGAGCGCTTCGCCGCGCTGCGCGAGGCCGGCGCGCACGTGCAGCGGCCGCTGTGGGCCTCCACGGGCACCAAGAACCCGCACTACTCAGACACGATGTATGTCGACGGGCTCGTGGCGCCGGACACCGTGAACACGATGCCGATGCCGACGCTGCTCGCGTTCGGCCAGCACGGCGAGATCTCCGGCGCCACTGCGGACGCGGACCCGGCGGAGGTGGAGAGCCAGCTGAAGGCGCTCGCGGACGCCGGGATCGACATGGACGACGTCACGGCCAAGCTGCTGAAGGACGGCGTGGACCAGTTCTCGGTGGCGATGAAGAAGCTGCTCGGCGGCATCGACCAGCGTCGCCAGGCGGTGGTGACCGGACGGCCGGACACCGTCGTTGCGAGCGTCCCGCGGGACCTGGAAGACGCCGTGGCCGAACGCGTGAAGCGCGCCGCTGAGGAGGACGTGGCGCAGCGGATCTGGCGGCGCGATGAGAGCCTCTGGGGCGGCCCCGGCGTGCCGGAGATCGGCAACCGGCTGGGCTGGCTCACGGTCAGCGAGTCGCTGCTCGAGGAGGCGGACGACCTGCTGTCGTTCGCGCACGGGCTCGCCGCCGACGGCTACCGCAACGCGGTGCTGCTCGGCATGGGCGGCTCGAGCCTCGCGCCGGAGGTGCTGCGCCAGAGCTTCGGCCGCGCCAAGGGCGCGCTCGCGCTACACGTGCTCGACACCACGGACGCCCAGGCGATCCTCGACCTCGAGGCGAAGCTCGACCTCGAGCACACGATCTTCATCGTCTCCACGAAGTCCGGCGGGACGATCGAGACGCTGTCGCTTGCGAAGTACTTCGAGTCGCGCCTCGGCGGCGACGCGGGTGAGCAGTTCATCGGGATCACCGATCCCGGCAGCTCGCTGGTCGAGCTCGCCGAAGAGCACGGCTGGCGGCGCGTGTTCCTGGCGGACCCGGACATCGGCGGCCGCTACTCGGCGCTGTCTCACTTCGGGATGGTGCCGGCGGCGCTCGCGGGCATCGACATCCGCGCGGTCCTCGAGCGCGCGCAGGTGGCCGAGCAGCGCTGCCAGCCGCACGAGCAGAGCGTGGACAACTCGGGCCTGTGGCTCGGACTGCTCGTGGGCGAGCTGGCGCTGCGTGGGCGCGACAAGCTCACCTTCGTTGTGGACGAGCCGATATCGAGCTTCGGCCTCTGGGCCGAGCAGCTCGTGGCCGAGTCGCTCGGCAAGCACGGCAAGGGCATCCTGCCGGTCGCGGGCGAGCCGCTCGGCGCGCCCGAGTCGTACGGCGACGATCGCGTGTTCCTGCACCTGCGCAACCAGGTGAGCGCGGACTCAGAGCGCGACGCCGCGATCCAGGCGCTGAGCGAGGCGGGCCATCCGACGGTCGTCGTGAACGTGGAGAGCGCGGACGACCTCGGCAGCCTGTTCTTCTTCGCCGAGTTCGCCACCGCCGTGGCCGGCTGGGTGCTCGAGATCAACCCGTTCGACCAGCCGAACGTGCAGGAGGCGAAGGACAACACCGGCAAGGTGCTCGACGAGTACGCGAAGGAGAAGCGGCTGCCCGAGGCAGAGGACGCCGATGACGCGGCTTTGCGCGCGCTGCTCGGCAAGCTCGACGCCGGCAAGTACCTCGCGGTGATGGGCTATCTCGAGCCGTCCGAGGAGTTCGACTCGGCGATTGCTGAGCTGCGCACGAGCGTCCGCGACGCCAAGCGCGTGGCCACCACGTTCGGCTACGGCCCGCGCTTCCTCCACTCCACCGGCCAGCTGCACAAGGGCGGGCCGCCCAACGGCGTCTTCCTCCAGCTCATCCACGACGACGCGGATGACGCGGAGGTGCCCGAGGCCGGCTACAGCTTCAACACGCTGAAGAACGCGCAGGCGATCGGTGATCTGAACACGCTGCGCGAGCACGGCCTGCCGGTCGAGCGGGTGCGGCTCGAGGGCGACCGCGTGCAGGCGCTGCGGCAGCTGGCGGCGAAGATCCAGGAGATGCTCTGATGCAGATTGGCTTCGTAGGGCTGGGCCGCATGGGCGGCAACATGGTGCACCGCATCCTGCGCGACTCGGACCACCAGGTGGTGGCGTTCGACCCCGGCGCAGAGGCGGTGAAAGCCGCCGAGGGAGTTGGTGCGACGGCGGCGAGCTCGCTCGAGGATCTCGTCTCGAAGCTGGAGAAGCCGCGCGCGGTGTGGCTGATGGTGCCGGCCGGCAAGATCACGCAGTCGTCGATCGACAGCCTCATCGAGCTGCTCGACGAGGGCGACATGATCGTCGACGGCGGCAACTCCAGGTGGACCGACTCGAAGGCGCACGCGGAGGCCGCCTCCGCGCGCGGCATCGAGTTCGTCGACGTCGGCACGAGCGGCGGCGTGTGGGGCCTCGAGGTGGGCTACTGCATGATGGTCGGTGGCAGCAAGGACGCCGTGAAACGGCTCTCGCCGATCCTCGACGTGCTCGCCCCGCCGGACGGCTGGTCGCACATGGGCCCTCACGGGTCCGGCCACTACGTGAAGATGGTCCACAACGGGATCGAGTACGGCCTGATGGCGGCATATCGCGAAGGCTTCGAGATCCTGCACGCCTCCGAATACGACCTCGACCTCCACGAGATCGCGCGCGTGTGGGGCCAGGGGTCGGTGGTGCGCTCATGGCTGCTCGAGCTGACCGAGCGTGCCTTCCAGCAGAACGGCAACGAGCTCGAGCACATCAAGGGCTACGTCGAGGACTCCGGCGAGGGGCGCTGGACGGTGGCGGACGCGATCGACCACAACGTGCCGGCGCCGGTGATCACTCTCAGCTTGCTCGCTCGGTTTGGGTCACGGCAGGAGGAGTCGTATTCGGCCAAGGTGATTGCCGCACTTCGCAATCAGTTCGGTGGACATGCGGTGAAAAGCGAGTAGGGCGTAGGGCGTATGGCGACTGTTGAGCAAGAGAATCCGCTGACCGAGGGGCTCGAGCGTGCTCCGGTTCATCCGACCACGCTGATCATCTTCGGGGCGACTGGCGATCTCGCTCAGCGCAAGCTGTTGCCGGCCATCTACAACCTCGCGCACGAGGGGGCGCTGCCGGAGCGGTTCAACCTGATCGGGATCGCGCGTAGCGAGCAGCCGGACGACGAGTACCGGGACTTCGCGCGCGAGGCGATCGAGAAGCACTCCCGCAGGCCGCCCGACGAGACGGTGCTGAACTCGCTGCTCGAGCGCATGCGCTACGTGGGCGCCTCGTTCGACGACCCCGCGGCCTACGAGGGCCTCGCCAACATCGCCCGCGAGCTCGACGACGAGGCCGGCGTGCCGTTCAACCGCGTCTTCTACCTGGCCACCGCGCCGTCGTTCTTCGAGACCATCGCGCGGGCGCTCGGCGAGCGCGGGCTCGACCGTCGCGAGGGCGCCGAGGTGCGCCTCGTGGTGGAGAAGCCGTTCGGCCACGACCTGGCGTCGGCGCGCGAGCTGAACCGCGGGCTGCTGTCGGTGTTCGACGAGCGCCAGATCTTCCGCATCGACCACTACCTCGGCAAGGAGACCGTGCAGAACATGCTGGTTCTGCGCTTCGGCAACGGGATCTTCGAGCCGCTCTGGAACCGCAGCTACATCGACAACGTGCAGATCACCGCGGCCGAGGACATCGGCATCGGCACGCGCGCGGAGTACTACGACCGCTCCGGCGCGCTGCGCGACATCGTGCAGAACCACCTTCTCCAGCTGCTCACGATCCTCTCGATGGAACCGCCGGTGTCGTTCTCCGCGGACGAGGTGCGCAACGAGAAGGTGAAGGTGCTCCACGCGATCAAGCCGCCAGAGCCCGATGACGTGTCGAAGCGAGTGGTGCGCGCGCAGTACGCGGCCGGCGTGGCCGAGGGCAAGGAGGTGCCGGGCTACCTCGAGGAGCAGGGCGTGGCGACGGACTCCGAGACGGAGACGTTCGTTTCGCTCCGCCTCGGCGTGGACAACTGGCGCTGGGCCGGCGTGCCGATCTACCTGCGCGCGGGCAAGCGGCTCGCGCGCCGCGTGACCGAGATCGCCGTGACGCTGAAGCCGGTGCCGCACCTGGCGTTCCAGCAGTCGGGCTCGCTGGGCGTTCAGCCCAATCAGCTCATCCTCAATGTGCAGCCGAACGAGGGCGTGTCGCTCTCGCTCGTGGCGAAGATCCCCGGCGCGCGGATGCGCGTGCGGCCGGTCCACATGGAGTTCGCGTATGGCACGTCGTTCATGTCGCAGTCGCCCGAGGCTTACGAGCGCCTGATCCTCGACACGATGCGCGGCGACGCCACGCTGTTCGCGCGCGACGACGAGGTGGAGGCGGCGTGGGGAATCGTCGACCCGATCCTCGAGGCGTGGTCGCACGCGAGCGGGCCGCTGCCGCAGTACGCCGCCGGCTCGCAGGGTCCGTCGGAGGCCGGCGCGATCCTCGAGCCCGGGATGGAGTGGCGGCCGCTGTGACCGTCGAGGTTTGGACGGCGGAGAACACAACCCCCGCGGACATCGACGCGGCGCTGCGGAAGCTGCTCGAGGAGCAGCACGTGCGCGGCGAGGGGCTCGCGCCGGCGCGCGTGCTCAACATGGTCACCGTGGTGGACGCCGCCTGGCGCGGCGAGGTCCTCAACCGTCTCGAGCGCGTGGGCCGCTATCACCCGTCGCGCACGATCCTCTGCGCGGTGGAGGACGGCCGCGAGACCATCGACGCGAGCGCGCGCCTGAGCGCGGACGGCACCGGCGATCCCAACCTGATCTCGGTGGTTGAGGAGCGCGTGGACATCCGCATGGGTGAGACCCACCTGCGGCGGCTCGACGCGATCGTGGACCCGCTGATCCTGCCCGATCTGACGACCGTGGTGTGGGCGCCGCACGGCCATCACGACGCCATCGAGGCGATGCGCGGCCTTGCGGACGTGGTGCTGCTCGACGCCTCGGACGATCCCAACCCGGGGCGCGCGATCCAGTGGGTCTGCCACCTTCAGGACTACGCGTACGTGGTGGACCTCGCGTGGCTGCGCGGAACGCCGTGGCGCGAGCGGATCGCCGCGACGTTCGACCCGCCCGAGTGGCGGCCCACCCTGCGGCAGATCTCGAAGGTGGTGGTGCGGCACCGGCCCGACTCCGTCGTGAGCGGTGTGCTGATGCTCGGCTGGCTCTCCTCGCGTCTCGGCTGGAGCCCGGGGTCGCTGGTGGAGGGCGACGGCGGGCGCCGCCACGGCCGCGCGCGGGCGGGCAAGACCGAGGTGGCGTTGCAGCTGGACCCCGCGCACGACCTGGGCGCGCCCGGCCTCGGCGGCATCACGCTCGAGACAGCCGACGGCAGCATGCTCTCGCTCGATCGCTCGGAGGGCGGCCTCGCCGCCAAGAGGCACACCCGCGACGGGCGCGAGTCGAGCTGGGTCGTCCTCGGCGCGTCGCGCGGCGAGGCCGGCATCCTCGGCGAAGGCATCCGCCAGGCGCTTCTGCGCGACCCCACCTACGGCCCCGCCGTGCGCTGCGCGGGCGCGATGCTCTCGTGACCGAGCCGCAAATCGAGGTGCTGGACGACCCGAGTGCCGCCGTTGGCGAGCTGATGGCGGACGCCGCCGGGCAGGGCAAGCACATCGTCCTCACCGGCGGCTCCACCCCGCGCGCGGCTTACGAGCACGCCGCCGGCCTCGGCGCCGACTGGTCGCGAGCCACGTTCTGGTTCGGCGATGAGCGCTGCGTGCCGCCGGACCACGAGCAGTCGAACTTCGGGATGGCGGACAAGGCGCTGCTCAGCAAGATCGAGCCCGCGGCGGTGCACCGCATGCAGGGCGAGCTCGGGCCCGCCGAGGGCGCAGCGGACTACGAGCGTCAGCTCCGCACGGTCTTCGGCGGCGACGGCGTTCCGAGCCTCGACCTGATCCTGCTGGGGCTCGGCCCCGACGCCCACTGCGCGTCGCTCTTCCCCGGCGAGCCGGCACTCGCCGAGACCGAGCGGATCGTGACCGGGGTGGAGGTGCCGGGGATGGCTCCGCTCGTGCCGCGCATCACCTTCACGCTTCCGCTCCTCAACGCGGGCACGGAGGTGGTGTTCCTGGTGGCGGGCGAGGAGAAGGCGGAGGCGGTGGGGCGCGCGTTCGGCGGCCTGCGCCCCGGCCCGGACGCCCCTTCGAGCCTCGTGCGGCCGGGCTCGGGCAGCCTGCGCGTGCTGCTCGACCAAGCCGCCGCCGCGCACCTATAGATTCTCCGCTCAGTGCCGAACCCGGTCGCCCCAGCAGACGCGCGCCGCAGCCCGTTTTCGCCGATCGCGGACTACGCCTTCCTGTCCGACTGCCACACCACAGCGCTCGTCGCGCCGAGCGGCGCGGTGGAGTGGATGTGCCTGCCGCGGCTCGACTCGCCGAGCGTGTTCGGCGCGCTGCTCGACCGCGATGCGGGCACCTTCCGCTTCGGCCCCAGCGACATCATGGTGCCCGCGGGGCGGCGCTACATCCCGGGCACGATGGTGCTCGAGACCACCTGGATGACGCGCACCGGCTGGGTGGTGGTGAGCGACGCGCTGCTGATGGGCCCGTGGCACCACGAGCACGTCCACGAGAGCTCCCACCGCCGGCCGCCTGACGACTGGGACGCCGAGCACGTCCTGCTGCGGATCGCCACTTGCGTGCAGGGCACGGTGGAGATGAACATGCTCTGCGAACCGGCGTTCGGCTACGGGCGCTACTCGCCCGAGTGGAGCTGGGTCGACGACGACTACCACCAGGCGGTTGCCCGGGCGAAGGGCGTGGACGACCTCGAGCTGCGCCTCGGCACCAACCTGCGCGTGGGGTTCGAGGGCCGGAGGTGCGAGGCGCGGACCATGCTCAAGGAGGGAGAACGCTGCTTCGCCGCGATCTGCTGGGAGCAGGACCACGAGCTGCCGAAGGGCCTCGAGCACGCGGGCGAGCACATCGACAAGACGAAGGAGTTCTGGCGCCAGTGGCTCGATCACGGCCAGTTCCCCGACCACCCGTGGCGCGTGTACCTTCAGCGCAGCGCGCTCACGCTGAAGGGGCTCACCTACGCGCCCACCGGAGCGATCGCGGCAGCCGCCACCACGTCGCTGCCCGAGACGCCGGGAGGCGAGCGGAACTGGGACTACCGCTTCGCCTGGATCCGCGACTCCACGTTCGCGCTCTGGGGCCTCTACACCCTCGGCTTCGACTACGAGGCCAACGACTTCTTCAGCTTCATGGCGGACGCGTGCGGCTACGGCGAGCGGCCGCTCCAGATCATGTACGGCATCGGCGGCGAGCGGAAGCTGGAGGAGGAGACACTCGACCACCTCGACGGCTATGAGGGCGCGCGCCCGGTGCGCATCGGCAACGCCGCCTACAAGCAGGCGCAGCACGACGTCTGGGGGGCGGCGCTCGACTCGGTCTACATCCACACCAAGTCGCGCGACTACCTGCCTGAGCAGCTGTGGCCGATGCTCTCGCGCCAGGTGGAGGAGGCGCTGAAGAAGTGGCGCGAGCCCGACCGCGGCATCTGGGAGGTTCGCGGCGATCCGCAGCACTTCACCTCGTCCAAGCTGATGTGCTGGGTGGCCGCGGATCGCGGCGCGCGCCTCGCGCGGCTGCGCGGCGACAACGAGAAGATGGAGAAGCGCTGGCAGGAGGCGGCGGATGAGATCCACGCGGACATCTGCGCGAATGCCCTCGACAAACGCGGTGTGTTCGTGCAGCACTACGACACGGACGCGCTCGACGCCTCCAACCTCCTCATGCCGCTCGTGCGCTTCCTGCCGCCTGACGACGAGCGGATCGTGAAGACGGTGCGGGCGATCGCGAAGGAGCTCACCGAGCACGGGCTCGTGCTGCGCTATCGCACGCAGGAGACCGACGACGGACTCCACGGCGAGGAGGGAACGTTCCTCATCTGCTCGTTCTGGCTCGTGTCGGCGTTCGTCGAGATCGGCGATATCGCGAAGGCGCGCGACCTGTGTGAGCGGCTGCTCGGCTACTCGAGCGCGCTGCGTCTCTACGCCGAGGAGCTCGACTACCGCTCCGGTCGCCACCTCGGAAACTTCCCGCAGGCGTTCACGCATCTCGCGCTCATCAATGCGGTGATGCACGTGATTCGATCGGAGAGCGCGGGCGAGGATCCGACCCGCTTCGCGCCCGTCCGCCTCACGGCGTGACATAGTTTGTGTGCTCCCGTCCGGGGTAGGTTGTCCGTCCAATGAAGATCAAGACTCTGGATCACGTTGCGCTGTGGGTCGCTGACCGCGACCGGATCTCGGACTTCCTCACGCGTCACGTGGGCATGCACGTGATCGATCGGACCGAGGCATTCACGCTCGTCGGCTCGGACGCGCGCCGTGGCAAGCTCACCTTGTTCGCCGCCGAGGGCGAGCGAGCGGTGGGCCCGCTCGCGCACGTGGGGCTGCGCGTTCGCGACCTCGACCACGCGCTCTCGGCGCTGCCGAGCGGCACCGAGATCGAGCTGCGCGAGGACGGCTCCGCGTTGTTCGAGGTGGCGGAGGGACTGCGCATCGGCCTCGTCGAGGACAGCGGCGTGGACTACGACATCCATCACGTCACGCTGCGCGTGCCGGATCCGGACGAGAGCTTCAAGGAGCTGCTGGGTTATGGCTTCGGCGCCGACGACGGCAAGCTCGTGGTGGGCAACTCGTACGTCGAGCTCGTGCCTGGAGGCGACGGCGCCGAGCCGGAGCGCCCGCTCCTCAACCACATCGCGCTACTCGTGGACTCCGCCGAGGACCACATCCAGGAGGCCAAGCAGCGCGGGCTCGAGATCGCGGACATCAAGGACGCGGAGAACACCTACGCCGTGTTCATCTGGGGCCCGGACCGCGTCAAGCTCGAGTACGTCGAGCACAAAGAGAGCTTCTCGCTCGTCTGAGGTTCCCCGATGGCCGACCTCGTGGTGGCCGGCGCAGGCATGGCGGGACTCGCGGCTGCGGCTCGCGCGCGCGAGCTGCGGGCGTCCGTCGTCGTGTACGAGAAGGGCGACCGCGCCGGTGGCTCGATGCTGCTGTCGAGCGGGTTCATCTGGCGGCATCGCGACTTCGAGGACTTCCGCGAGGAATGCCCGGACGGCGATCCTGAGCTGCAGCGGCTCGTCCACGAGCGCCTCGACTCTGCGCTCGCCTGGCTCGAGGAGCTGGGCGCGCCGGTGCTCGAGCGGGAGACGGGCAATCCGCTCACGTCCGGCTGGAAGTTTCAGACGCAGGGGCTGGCTGACGCGCTGGTGGCGCGGGCCGGCGACATCCGGCTGCGCGAGCCGCTGCGCTCGCTGCCGGGCGACGGGACGCCAGTGGTGCTCGCCACCGGGGGCTTCCAGTGCGACCGCGAGCTGCTGCGCGAGCACGTCACGCCGGAAGCCGATCACGTGCTCATCAGGTCGAACCCGTGGAGCGCGGGGGATGGCCTGCGGCTCGGCGTCGCGGCCGGCGCCGCGCTGACGGGAGGAATGGGCGAGTTCTACGGGCGCAACATGCCGGCGCCGCCGGCGGAGATCGCGCCTGAGGACTACGTGCCGCTCGCGCAGCTCTACGCCCGCCACGCGCGCGTGGAGAACGCCCGCGGCGAGACCTTCGAGACGCGCACATGGTCGGAGATCGACACCGTGCAGTGGACCGCGCGGCAGCCCGGCGCGCGGGCCCGCTACGTGGTTCAGGACTCCGCGCTCGGCGAGCACGTGCGCGAGCGCACGGTGGGGGACATGATCGAGGCCGCCGAGCGAGCCGGTGCGCCCGTGGAGCGCCGCGACGGGACCACCACGGTGCAGGTTGCCGCCGCCGTGACCACCACGCTTGGCGGGCTGCGCATCGACCCGTCGGGTCGCGTGGCCGAGGGCGTGTTCGCCGCGGGCGCCGACGCCGGCGGCATCTCGACGGGCGGCTACTCGAGCGGGCTCGCGGCGGCGCTCGTGTTCGGGCGCATCGCGGCGGAGAGCGCGCTCGCGTGAACCACCGGTTCGGGCAGCCCGCCGAGTTCACGATCGGCGTGGAGGAGGAGCTGCTCCTCGTCGACGCGGGCACGCACGCCCTCGTGCATGACAGCGGCAGGCTGATGGACGCACTCGGTATGGATCCGGCGTTGGTCCGGCACGACATCTACGAGGCCCAGGTCGAGCTGTCCTCTTCCCCGAGACGCGACGCGACGTCGGCGGTGGACGAGCTGGCGGGTCTCCGCGACGCGGTGATCGCCGCCGGCGCTACGCCGATGGGAGCCGGAATCCACCCGGCCGCGGAGTTCGGCGACGTGCGCGTCGTCCAGCAGCCCCGCTACACGTCCCAGCAGGACTACCTCGGCGGAGTCGTGGACCGCACTCCGGACTGCGCGGTGCACGTGCACGTGGGCATGCCGGACCCGGAGACGGCGATCCGCGCCTGCAACGGCCTGCGCGAGCACCTTCCGCTGCTGCACGCACTGGCGGCCAACTCGCCGTTCTGGCACGGGATGGACGCGAAGCTCGCGAGCGCCCGCTTCGTGCTGCGGCGCGGCTTTCCGCGCGTGGAGGTGCCGCGCGCCTTTCGCGACTTCGAAAGCTGGGAAGAGGCCATCCAGCCGATGCTCGCCGCCGGCGACCTGCCCGACTACACCTACCTCTGGTGGGATGTGCGGCCGCACCCCAAGCTCGGCACGGTGGAGGTGCGCGTGATGGATGCGCAGTCCTCGATCCGGCGTGTGACAGGCCTCGCCGCCCTCGTCCACGGGCTCGCGATCCACGAAGCGCTCAGCCCGCGGCGCGAATGGCTCGACCGCGAGCCCATCGAGGAGTCCATCTTCTGGGCGACCACCCACGGCCTAGACGCGCGCCTCTACGGCGGCGGTCGCCTCCAATCCGTGACCGACATGGCACGCGACGCCGTCGAGCTGGCCCGCCAGCACCTGCGCGAGCTCGACGCCGAAGCCCCACTCGACGAGATCGACCGCATCCTCGCGGAAGGCGGTGGCGCCGACAGGCAGCGCAAAGCATTCGCGGAAGGCGGAATGGAAAAGGTGTTGAGCCAGCTAGTCGTGGAGACCGCAACTACGCACTAGTCCTCCAGCTGGCCGGCGTAGAGCGCAAACACCCCACCCTGCGGGTCTCTCACGATCGCGAGCTTCGCCACGCCGATGTCGATCGGTCCCATCATCCCCTCGCCGCCGAGCTCGGCGACCTTGGTCACGCCCGCGTCGATGTCCTCGACAGCGAAGTAGACGAGCCAGTTAGGCGGCATGTCGGGCTCCGCGAGGCCGCGCGCGCCGCCGTTGCCGTGGCCCTGGTTCATCACCACGAAGTACGGGTCGGGCGACTGCTCGAACTCTCGCCACTCCCAGCCGAACAGCCCGCCGTAGAAGGTCTTCGCGGCGTCGAGGTCGGACGTGTACAGCTCGTTCCAGCAGAAGGCGCCCGGCACGTTCACGAGCTCGGCGCCGATCGTCGTCTTCGGTTGCCAGGCCATGAAGAAGGCGCCCTGCGGGTCCTGGATCACCGCCATGCGCCCCACGTCCATCACGTCGAATGGCGGGGCGTGGACCGTGGCGCCGAGCTCGCCGGCCTTGCTCGCGGCGTCGTCGGCGCTCTCAACGGTGATGTACGAGTTCCACAGCGGCGGCACACCGGCTTCGCGCTGCTGCTCGGGCTGTGGGGAGATCGCGGCCACGTTCTTGCCGTCGATCTGCTGCATCGAGTAGTAGACACCGTCCCCGACGGGACGGTCGTCCGCAGCCCATCCGAAAAGGGCTGAGTAGAAGGCTTTCGCGCCCTCCTGGTCCGGCGTGGTGAGGTCGACCCAGGAGAAGGTGCCCGGTGTGTACTCCGTTCGTTCGCCCATGGAACCGACCTTACAGAGATGCGGGCGACCGTAGGATGCCGAGCCGGGTGGGCGCACGGCGTCGAAACGAGCTGGCGTGGGCTGGAGTCTGGATGGCCGCGTCGGCGGCGGGATTCCTGCTGGCGGCGGCCGCTGCAGACCGTTATCCGCTGTCCGTCTGGCTCGTGCTGGTCGGAGTGGTCGTTCCCTCCCTGGGTGTGGGCTTCTCGCTGGATCGCTTCCGCTGGACGCTGCTCGGCCTTGCCTACCTTCCGATCGTGATCGCCGCTACGGCGCTCGCGGACGAGCGGCGCGGCACTGTGGCCGCTGTCACGCTTGGCGATCCAGCAGCGCGCGTGAGGTCAGTGCTGGGCCAGGCGCCGCGCCGTGATCCCACCGGCGGACTCGGACCGCTCGATGAGAGCGGCGACTCCTTTCACGGACCTTCCGTCCTCCCGGCCTTCCACAACGAGTCGAACCTGGCGTACAAGAAGCTCTTCTTCGCGGCCGATGCCCGCGGCGTCCGTTACCTCGAGGTGATCGACAGGCGGGCGAGGCTCTTGCGCGGCGTCGGCCCCGGCGACAGCATCTCGCTGTTCCGCCGCGCGTATCCGCGAATGAAGTGCGACGAGGGCGACGCCGGCGAGGACGAGCCGATCCCCTTCCCACGCTGCCACGGCTGGACTGCCCCTCACGTCTACATGTATGTGGCGGGCGACTACTCGAAGCCCGGCACGCCGATCACCGAGATCTGGCTCGCCGACTTCGACCTCGTCAAGGGCGAGCGCTAGCGGGGTCCACGGTCGCGCCCTCCGGCGCGGCGCCTCCTCGTGCACCACGCCAGCGCAGCCGGCCCACAGCCGCCGCCAGGCTCGGCGGCAGCCGGCCGTCGGTGGAGAGCCACGAGCCGGCGAGGATCAGCAGCAGCCCCGCTATCGCGCCGGGACCTGGCCGCTCGCCGAGGATCGCCACGCCCAGCCCCACCGCCACCACCGGGTTGATGTAGGTGATCACGAGCGCGCGGCCCGCGCCCACCTCCGCGATCAAAAGTCCGTAGAACGCGAGTGCGGCGGCGGTGCAGAAGAGGCCGAGGGCGACCACCGACCCCGCCGCGGCAAGCGACGGCCCGCTGCTGGGCGGATCGGCCAGCGCGATCGGCACGAGCAGTACGGCTGCTAGCGCGAGGCTGCCTCCCATCGACGCCCGCGGGTCGAGGTCAGCGAGGTGGCGCTTCACCACCATCGGCCCGACCGCGTAACAGAAGGCGGACACGAGAATCGCAAGCGCGCCGAGCAGCTCGCTGGAGTTGCCGGCCACGTCCACGCCCACGAGCGCGGCCACTCCGAAAAGCCCCACAATCAGCCCGATCAGGCGCTTGCGATCGGGCCGCTCGCTCGCGTCGAACCGCAGCGCCAGCACCGCTACGAACAGCGGCGCCGCCGCGATGATGATCGCCGCGAGCGATGAGGCCACGTGCTGCTCGCCCACACCGATCAGCGGCCAGGGGATCACGAACTCGACAACGGCGAACGCGGCGAGCCACTTGAAACGCCCGCGCAGGGAGTCGAGCACGCCCGCGCGCCGGGCGAGCAGGAGCAGCACAGCTCCGCCGAGCACAACGCGCGCGAGGGCGATGGTGGCCGGCGGCACGCCGTCGTCCACCGCGACCTTGATGAACAGGTAGGGGACGCCCC
Source organism: Thermoleophilaceae bacterium (assembly GCA_025928345.1). Classification (GTDB taxonomy): domain Bacteria; phylum Actinomycetota; class Thermoleophilia; order Solirubrobacterales; family Thermoleophilaceae; genus JAICJR01. The sequence continues at coordinate 15,889 of JAICJR010000018.1, forward strand.
AGAGAACGGAAACGATGGCGAAGGCGGACCAGGCGCGAGCACTCACCCGGCTGAGACTACAGCGGCCCTACAGGTCCGCTACAGCCGTACGTCCGCCACCATCGCGGCGAACAGCAGGGCGAGGTAGCCGAGCGAAAAGAGGTACACCTTGAGCGCCGTGCGCCGCGCGGCATCGTGACGCAGCCTGAGCGCCATGACGGTGAAGGCCGAGCCGAGCAGCAGCGCCGCCACGAGGTACAGCCCGTCGAACACGCCGAAGAAGTACGGGAGCAGCGTGACCGCGACGAGCAGGATCGTGTAGAGCAGGATCTGCCAGCGCGTCTCGTCCTCGCCGCGCACCACCGGCAGCATCGGCACGCCCGCGGAGGCGTACTCGTCCTTCATCAGAAGCGACAGCGCCCAGAAGTGCGGCGGCGTCCAGTAGAAGACGATGGCGAACAGGTAGATCGCCGTGCCGCTCAGGTGCCCTGTCACAGCCGCCCACGCCACGAGCGGCGGTACGGCGCCCGCGGCCCCGCCGATCACGATGTTCTGCGGAGTGCGCCGCTTGAGCCACAGCGTGTAGACGAGCACGTACCCGAGCAGCCCGGACAGAGCGAGCGACGCCGCGAGCACGTTGACCGTCAAAGCCAGCAGCGCGAAGGAGCAGATGCCGAGCGCGATGCCGTAGGTGAGCGCCGCCCAGGGCGCCACCCTGCCCGACGGCACCGGCCGGTTGGCCGTGCGCGTCATGCGGGCGTCGATGTCGCGGTCGATGAAGTGGTTGATCGCGCCCGCGCCGCCCGAGGCGAGCGCGCCGCCGAGGCAGGTGAGCAGCACGAGCCCGATGGACGGCGTGCCGGCCACGTACATCGTGGTGATCGTGGTGAAGAGAAGGAGCGACTGCACCTTCGGCTTCGTCATCTCGACGTAGTCCGCGACGATCTGGCGGACGGCCAACCAGCGTCGCGCGGGTGCCGACGCGTGAGTGCGTGCTCCGGCTTCCATCAGCTCACGTGCCCGGCGCCACCGGCTGCGCCACGCTGCCCGCGGGACGACCGGCCGCGGCGACCTCGCGGCGGATGTCCTTCATCGGCTCAGCGCTGCGTATGCGCGGGATGACGTCGAAGTTGTTCTCAGGCGGCGGCGACGGGGTGAACCACTCGAGGGTGTTCGCGTTCCACGGGTCGTTGCCGGCCTTCTTGCCGGTCTTCACGGACCGCACCGCGTTGAACAGTGTGACGAGGATGCCCGCGGCCAGGATGAACGAGCCGATCGTGGAGATCAGGTTCTCCGTGTCCCAGCCGTAGCCGGACTGGTACGTGTAGATACGCCGCGGCATTCCCTCGAGGCCGAGCGCGTGCTGAACGAAGAAGGTCATGTTGAAGCCCACGAACATCAGCCAGAACGAGACCTTCCCGAGCGTCTCGTTCATCATCCGGCCGGACATCTTCGGGAACCAGTAGTAGAGGCCGGCGAAGATCCCGAACACGCTCCCGCCGAACAGCACGTAGTGGATGTGGGCGACGATGTAGTAGGTGTCCTGGAGCTGCCAGTCCACTGGGAACACGGCCGACATCACGCCCGAGATCCCGCCGATCAGGAACTGGGCGATGAAGCCCACGGCGAAGTACATCGGCACCTTGAAAACGAGCGCACCACGCCACATCGTCGCGATCCAGTTGAAGATCTTGATGCCCGTTGGCACCGCGATCGCGAACGACGAGAGCATGAAGAACGCGAGCACCACGATCGGCGTCGGCGTGGTGAACATGTGGTGGGCCCACACCAGCATCCCGAGGAACGCGATCGCCGCGGTGGACGCCGCGATCGCCTTGTAGCCGAACACCGGCTTGCGCGAGAACACCGGGATGATCTCCGAGATCATCCCGAACACCGGCAGGATCATGATGTAGACCTCGGGGTGCCCGAAGAACCAGAAGAGGTGCTGCCAGAGCAGCGGGTCGCCTCCCTGAGCCACGTCGAAGAAGCCGGTGCCGAAGTGGCGGTCGGTGAGCAGCATCGTGACTGCGGCCGCGACCGAGGGCAGGGCCAGGATCAGCAGGTAGCTGTAGATCAGGATGCCCCAGATGAAGAGCGGCATCCGCGCCCAGCCCATGCCCCTGGCGCGCATGTTGTGGATCGTGGCCACGAAGTTGATCGCGCCGAGGACCGACGAGAGGCCCGTGAGGTGGATCAGGAAGATCCAGGCGTCCACGCCGTTCGACGGGCTGAAGGCCGAGTCCGACAGCGGCGCGTAGAAGGTCCAGCCGGTGTTCGGCGGAGTGAAGAACACCGACATGTAGAAGACGATCCCGCCGAACACGAGCAGCCAGAACGACAGCGCGTTGAGCCGCGGGAACGCCATGTCGCGCGCCCCGATCATCAGCGGCACGAAGTAGTTGCCGAAGCCCGCGAGCACCGGCACGACGAACAGGAAGATCATCGTGGTGCCGTGCATCGTCACGAGCGCCTCGTACGTCTGCGGGTTGATCAGCGTGTTCTGCGACTGCGCGAGCTGCAGCCGCATCAGCAGCGCCTCGACGCCTCCCAGCATGAAGAACAGGAAGGTCGCGTAGATGTACATCAGCCCGATCTTCTTGTGATCGGTGGTGCTGAGCCACGAGAGCCAGCCGGTCTTCCGATCCGGCAGCCCGCGCATCGTCACCTCAGGGCGCGGAATGCCCGCGACGCGCGGCTGGGTCAGCGGGCGATCTCCTGCGTACTCCTGTGTCGACACGTTCTCTGGCTTCCTCTCGTTACTGACCTTCGCCGGCCTTCCGCTGTGCGGCCAGCGCCTGCTGCGACTGCAGAATGGCCTGCCGCTGCGACACCAGCCAGGCCTTGAACTGATCCGGCGGGATCGCGCGGACCTCCGCGAGCATGTCGGCGTGGTTGTTGCCGCACAGCTCGGCGCACTGGCCCTTGTAGACCCCGGGCTTCGAGATCTTGAACCAGGTGTAGTTGTTGTGGCCCGGGATCGCGTCCTGCTTGCCGCCGAGCTTCGGGATCCACCACGAGTGCGCCACGTCGGACGAGTTGATCTGGAGGACCACGGTCGTGTTAGTGGGCACGACCATCTGGTAGTAGGCGTACACGGGCCGGTTCTCGGTGAGCCTCTGCGCGCCGATGTAGTCGTAGCGCCAGATGTACTGCTGGCCCACGACGTTGATCCGGAGCGCTTTGCCATTTGGCGGCTTCGGCTGCTCGACTGAGGCGAACTCCTCGCCCGCGAACTGCTGCAGCCCGTTCGCGCTCGAGTTCGGCGGGTTCTTGATTCTCGGCAGGTAGATGAACGTGATCGCCGCGATGATCGCCACGATCAGCGCTGCGCCGATCGTCCAGCCCACCTCGAGCGGCGTGTTGCCGTGCACCATCGCCGGCTCCGCGCCGTATCGCCGACGCCGGAACTTGATCACCGAGTAGAGGAGCAGCCCCTCCACCAGGAAGAAGATCACGATGCCGATGTACATCACGATCTTGTAGAGCGTGTCGATGTCGTTCGCGTTCGGCGAACCACCCGACTCAGGGCTGAACCAGTCGGCGGACGCGACCGGGGCAAGGGCGAGCAGGAGCGCTGCTGCCCCCACCAGCGCAAGGATTAATGCTCTACGGCGAGGCAAGGCGCGCGGAATCATAACGGCGCGCGGACGTGGGAAAGCTGCCGCCTAACTAGTGGCAAAAGGCGCTTTTTGCGCGTCACCTTCCGGCGAACTTCGCTTCACGCTTCTCGACGAATGCAACCGCGCCCTCCAGAAAGTCGTCCGTGCGCGCGAGTCCGTGCTGGAGGTCCGCCTCGAGGTCGAGCTGCTCCTGCATGTTCGGGAAGAGCATGTTGTTGAGCGCCTTCTTCGAGCTCGCGTAGGAGCGGGTGGGGCCGGTTGCCATCTTCTCGACGAGAGCTTGTGCCTCATTCATCAGCTTGTCGTCGGGGTGCACCTGGTTGATCAGCCCCCATTCGAGCGCCTGCTGCGCGGGCACGCGCTCGCCGAGCAGCGCCATCTGGAAGGCGCGCGCCTTGCCCACAGCCGCCGGCACGAAGAGGGTGGAGCCGCCGTCCGGCATGAGCCCGATGTTCACGAACGCGAGGCCGAAGTAGGCCGACTCCGCTGCGAGCACGAGGTCGCACGCGAACGCGAGGGACGCGCCGATGCCCACCGCCGGCCCATGTACCGCCGCGACCACGGGCTTCTCGAGCTCGCGCACCCCCGTGATGATCGGGTGATAGACGTCGTGGAGCTCCTTGCGGACGTCGGGCCGGCCGTCGTCGGGATGCGGGTCGAAGCCCGCCTTGAGGTCGGCGCCGGAGGAGAAGCCCCGGCCAGCTCCAGTGACGAGGACGGCGCGCACTTCCGGATCGGCGGCCTCCTGCTCGAGCACCTGCTTCAGCTCGTGGCCGAACTGCTCCGTCCATGCATTGAGCGTCTCGGGGCGGTTGAGTGTGAGCCGGCCGGCGCCGCCGGACTGCTCCCAGATCACGGTCTCGTAGCTCATTCAGTGCTCCAGGTCGAGGATTGGGTCCGCAAATATCCTCGATTCGATGCTGATCGAGGAGCTCGACTGGCTTGGACATTCCGGCTTCCGGCTGCGCGCCGGGCGGTCAGTGGTCTACATCGACCCCTACCGCGTGTCCGCCGACGCGCCGAAGGCCGACCTCATCCTCGTCACGCACGGCCACTACGACCACTTCTCGCCGCAGGATCTCGAGCTGCTGTCGCATCGCGGGACGTGGCTGGTCGGTCCGGCGGCGGTGGCGGAGCGGGTGTCCGGCAACGTGCTGTCGATCGCGCCGGGGGAGATGCTCGAGGACGAGCTGGTGCGCGGCGTGGCGGTTGCCGCGGTGGCGGCGTACAACACGTCGAAGCGCGACCCGGACGGCAACGTCTTCCACCCGCCCGGCGCCGGCTTCGTGGGCTACGACCTGAACGTGCGCGGCGAGCGCCTCTACCACGCGGGCGACACGGACGTGATCCCGGAGATGGACGCGGTGGCGGGGGTGGATGTGGCTTTGCTGCCGGTGAGCGGCACCTACGTGATGACCGCGGGCGAGGCCGCCGAGGCGGCGCGGCGGATCGGGCCCCGTGTGGCGGTACCGATGCACTGGGGCGAGCACATCGGCACGCGCGAAGACGCGGAGGCGTTTGCGGCGGCGGCGCCGGGCGAGGTACGGATCCTCGAGAAGGTGGCTTAGGCCGCTGACATCACGCTTCACCTTTGCCACCAAATGGGTGGTAAACGTGAAGCGCGTGGAGGTGCAGCCCCCGCTCGGGCCATCCCTCATTGCTGCAGTTAAAGAAGTGCAGCAGCCCTAAGCCGCGGCGTCAGCGCGGCCAGACGACGCCTCGCCCCGCGCCACCTCGAACCACACGCACGTCCCCTGCTCCTGCTTCACGCCCCAGCGGTCCGACAGCTGGTCGATCAGGAAGAGCCCCCAGCCGGAGACCTCGTCCTCGCCAGGCCGGCTCGCGTCTGGCTCGAAGCCGGGCCCGTCGTCGGTCACCTCGATGCGCACACTCTCAGACCGCACGGCGATCTTCAGCCCGATCGAGTCCTCGGGCCCGACCCCCGCGTGCTGGACGCTGTTCTTCACCGCCTCGGTCACCAGCAGGCGCAGGTCCTGTGCCAGCACGGGGTCGAGCTCGGTGTCCAGGTTGTCGAGCGCAAGCCGTGCTGCAGTGGCCGCGTACGGCCCGCCTGCCAGCTCGAAGTCGCGCTCAGTAGCGCTCAACAACAAAACCTCCCCCACCCGCACTCACGTCTCGCGGCATTTCCGGACATCCAACGCCGGAAACATACCGGTGCGGACGGCGCGACGGTCCGGTGAAGATCCGGCGCCCGGCCTATACTCCGCGCGCCTTGCGGTCATCTCGCGCCCTACGCACAGTCGCATTGGGCGCTGTAGCGGTTGGTGTGGCGGCCCCGGTGCTCCGCCAGAGGCTGAAGTTGAGGCCTTCGGTTGTCTCCGCCCTCAGCTGGCAGGCGCCGATCGCGCTTGCCCTGGCGCGCCCCCGCTCCAAGCTGCGCGACGCCGGGATCTATGGGCTCCAGATGTGGGCCTACATCGCCCACTACGAGATGCCGAACGACGATCCGGACCGTCTACTCGCGCGTCTGCGGGTGGACTATCCGATCAAGGGCGACACGATCCTCGGCCTGGGCGAGACGCCCACAGTGAGGTTGCAGCGCGCGCTCGGCCGCCCGGGCGAGGTGCTCCCGCACGATCTCGCGCTGGCCTGGGTCCACTGGAGCTGGTTCATCGTGCCGCACGGCACCTCGGCGTACATCCTGCTCCGGCACCGCTGGCATTTCCCGCGCGCGGCGTGCATGATGGCCGCGGTATTCGACCTCGGGCTCGTTGCCTACTGGACCGTGCCCACCGCGCCGCCGTGGTGGGCCGGCAGGACGGGCAAGCTCCCGCCGGTGCGGCGCATCATGGTCGAGGCGGGCGAGCACTTCTGGGGACGTCTCTGGCGCCCTCTTTACGATTTTCTAGGCGGAAACCCATTTGCTGCGATGCCCTCACTTCACTTCGCCACATCGGTAATGGCTGCACACGTGCTGAGCGAGGTCGGCGCGGTCGAAGGTGTCCTCGGATGGACATACGCCGCCTCGCTCGGGTTCGCGCTCGTCTACCTCGGGGAGCACTACGTTGTGGACCTGATCGCGGGACTGGCACTTGCGGAAGGGGTACGAAAGCTCGCCCCAGCCGCCACGCGCCTGCTTGACCCGGCCGTCCGCGTGATCCATGGCCTCGAGCCCGGGGTGGCGTGATGGCGGACCACCGGCCCCCGACCACCGACCTCCGCCCTCCGACCTCGCCTGAGATGGAACCGACGGTGGAGATCGAGCAGGCCGGCACCCGGCTGCTCGGCGACAAGCGGCGGATGCTGAGCGTGCTGGCCGCCTTCCTGCTCTTGATCGTCGGCATCTATGTGCTTCTGCCGAAGGTGGTCGGCGTCAGCGGATCGCTCAAGCGCCTGTCGAGCCCGAGCTGGGGCTGGGTGGCCGTGGCCGTCGGTTTCAACGCGTTCTCGTTCTTCGCCTACGCCGCGCTGTTCCGCGGGATCCTCGCCGGAAGCGACGAGGAGGAGACCTTCTACCGGCGGCTCGACTACAAGGCCTCGCTCAACATCACGATGGCGGGGCTCGCGGCGTCGACTTTGTTCTCCGCGGCCGGCGCGGGCGGGATCGCGCTCACCTACTGGGCGCTTCGGAAGGCGGGCATGGAGCGCCGCCGCTCGGCCTGCCGGATGGTCGCGTTCCTGGTGCTGCTGTACACGGTCTATGCCGCCGCGCTCGTCGTCTTCGGCGTGCTGCTGCGCACCGGCGTGTTCAGCGGGGACGCGCCTCTAGCCGGAACGATCATCCCCGCCGGCCTGGCCGCAGTCGCCTTCATCATCATGGGGCTGATCGCGCTCATACCGACGGACCTCGAACGGCGCATCGCGAAGTACCAGGACAAGCGCTGGGTCCAGCGTCTCGCGAGCGGCCCCGCGACGGTGGCGAGCGGCGTGCGCACGGCGCTCGACTACCTGCGCCATCCGCGCAGCGGCTCGAGCGCGATCGCGGGCGCCGTCGGCTACTGGGTGGGGATGGTCGGGATCCTGTGGGCCTGCTTCCACGCGTACGGCGGCGGCGTGCCGTTCGGCGTGGTGGTGATGGGCTTCTTCGTCGGCATGGTCGCCAACCTGGCGCCATCGCCGGCGGCCGGAGTCGGCACCCTCGACGCCGGGCTGATCGGCGCCTTCCTGCTGTTCGACATCCCCGTGGACACCGTGTTCCCGGCGGTGCTCACGTTTCGCCTCGTGGGCTTCTGGCTACCGATCATCCCCGGGCTCGGCTGCTACTTCGCGCTGCGCAGGCAGGTGAATCGCTGGCAGGAGGATGACGGGTCCATGACCTATACTTCAGAAAGTAAAGTGACTGCGGAGGCCAAGTGAGCGCACCAGAGAACGTGATCATCATCGGTAGCGGGCCCGCCGGCTACACGGCCGCCCTCTACACCTCGCGGGCGGACCTGCGCCCGCTCGTGATCGAGGGATTCATCTGGGGCGGCCTGCTCCAGCAGACCACCGACGTCGAGAACTATCCGGGCTTCCCGGAGGGAGTCCTCGGCCCGGAGATGATGCAGAAGTTCCGCGACCAGGCGGAGCGCTTCGGCACCCGCTTCATCACCGAGGACGCCACGCGCGTCGAGTTCTCGCGCGACGGCGGCCTCCACAAGGTCTGGGTGGGCGACGAGATTCACACCGCGAGGTCGGTGATCCTCTCGATGGGCGCTGAGCCGCGCAAGCTCGGCGTGCCGGGCGAGGAGGAGTTGGCCGCGCGCGGCGTGTCCTACTGCGCCACCTGCGACGCCGCCTTCTTCCGCGACAAGCCCACGATCGTCGTCGGCGGCGGGGACACGGCGATGGAGGACGCGATCTTCCTGTCGAAGTTCGCGAGCAAGGTGCAGATCGTGCACCGCCGCGACGAGTTCCGCGCCTCGCAGATCATGTTCGAGCGCGCGCGCGACACCGAGAACATCGAGCTGGTCACGCCCTATGTGGTCGAGCGCTTCGAGGGCGAGGAGGGCCTGAAAACCGCGGTGCTCAAGCACACCGAGACGGACGAGGAGAAGAGGCTCGAGATCAGCGGCGCGTTCATCGCGATCGGCCACAAGCCGAACTCGGCGATCGTCGCGGATCAGGTGCCGACCGACCAGAACGGCTACGTCGCAACCGAGGGCAAGTCCACGCTCACCGGCATCCCGGGAGTGTTCGCCGCGGGCGACCTCGTGGACCACACCTATCGCCAGGCGATCACCGCGGCGGGCTCCGGCTGCATGGCCGCGCTCGACGCTGAGGCCTACCTGCGCGACACGCCCGTGATCCCGGAGGAGCACTACCTCCACCACGAGCCGGTGGAAGAGCCGGTCGAAGCGCAGAGCTAACCCCGCGGGTTCGCTTACCATCGGCACACGGCCGACTCCTCACAGATAGTCGCGCCTTCACCGCGCAAGGCGCAGGCGCTCGAGCTCTTCTCGGGTCTGCCCCGGCACTACGACCGGGTGGCGGCTCTGTTCAGCTTTGGCCAGGACCCGCGCTGGCGGCGGGCCATGGTGGCCGCGGTGCGCGCCGGGGCGGACGACCGCGTTCTCGACGTCGCCACCGGCACAGGCCTCGTGGCCCGCGAGCTGCGCCGGCGCTACGGCTGCCGCGTCGTGGGGCTCGACCAGAGCGAGCACATGCTGTCCCGCGCGCAGCCGCTCGTGGGGCCGGTGTACGAGCAGCTCGTGCGCGGCGAGGCCGAGCGGCTGCCGTTCGCCGACGACGAGTTCGACGCGCTCACTTTCACATACCTCCTGCGCTACGTCGACGATCCCGCCGCCACCATGCGCGAGCTGGCGCGCGTGGTGCGGCCCGGCGGCCGGATCGCGATGCTCGAGTTCCACGTGCCGCCGCGGCCGCTGCTCTACGCCGCCTGGTGGCTCTACACGCGCGCGGGCCTCCCGGCGCTCGGTCGGCTCGTGTCGCGCGACTGGTACGAGGTCGGCCGCTTCCTTGGCCCGAGCATCGACGGCTTCTGGGCCGCCCACCCGCTGGGGGATGTCGTCCGCTTGTGGGAGCAGGCGGGCATCGCCTCGGTGGAGGCGCGGAAGATGAGCCTCGGCGGCGGCGTCGTGATGTGGGGGGTGAGACAAAACGGACGCGCATAGAGGAGTTCAGCGGCCCGCCTTCTACGCGCTCGCCCCCGGCGGCTGGCGCGACCTCGTCACGCTCCTTCACCCGCCCTACACGGCATGGCACCTCAGCTACGTGGCGCTCGGCGCCGCGGCGGCGCCGGTGCTCTACGGCGGCCGTCTGTTGGCCGCGCTCGCGGCGTTCTTCCTCGGCGTGGGCGTGTGCGCGCACGCGCTCGACGAGCTGCACGGCCGTCCGTTGCGCACCCAGCTCTCGGATTTCGCGCTGATCGCGCTCGCGGCGGTGAGCCTGGCGGGCGCGGTGGCGATCGGCGTGGTTGGGATGGTGACGGTGTCGCCCTCGATCGCGGTGTTCGTGGCCGCCGGCGCCTTCATCGTCGTGGCGTACAACCTCGAGCTCTTCGGGGGGCGCTTTCACTCGGACGTCTGGTTCGCGCTGGCGTGGGGCGCGTTCCCCGCGATCACGAGCTACTGGGCCAACGCCCTCACGCTCCGCTTCCCCGGCGTCGCGGTAACCGTGGGCTGCTTCGCGCTCAGCCTCGCGCAGCGGCGCCTGAGCACGCCGGTGCGCGAGCTGCGCCGCCGGACGCTGCACGTCCGCGGCGTGCAAACGCTCGCCGACGGCAGCGAGGTGGAGCTCACGGCGGAGCGGCTGGCAGGCCCGCTGGATGCCGCGTTGCGTGCCCTCGCCCTAGGAATTGTGTTGATTGCCGCCGCGGCTGTCTGGACCCGCCTCTAGCGGTCTGCAACACTCGCGGCATGGACTCGCGCGGCCCCGGACCGCGACTTGTGGTGTGCCCATGAGCGATGGGCCCGACAACGTCGCCGTGATCAAGCGCGTCTTCGAGGCATTCTCGAAGCGCGACATGGACGCGATGGTCGAACTGCTCGACCCTGACGTGCTGTTCGAGCCCGCTCCCACGTTCGTGCGGCCGCACCGCTCCTATGTGGGTCATTCCGGCATGCGCCAGTACTTCGCCGACGTCGCGGACACCTGGGAGAGGCTCGAGGTGAGCATCCAGGAGTACCGCCACGCCGGCAATTACGTGCTCGCCTTCGGCCGCATCTACGCGGCGGGCGGCGGCTCGGTGGCGGACGACCCCGCGAGCTTCGTCTGGCGGCTCGAGGGCGGCAAGGTGGTGTGGGGCAAGGTGTTCAGGCGCCGCGGCGAGGCGCTCGACGTGGTCGGCCTCAGCGAGTAGGTCCGTCAGCGCAGGTAGATCGGGTTCGAGAGGATCCAGCTGCGCTGCCCGAGATGCGCCTCGATCCGGTAAGCGCCGGGCCCCGTCGCCTCGTGCTGGATCTCCGAGCCATCTCGCTCCGCGATCAGCTCGCCGTTGCGGATCAGGCGCAGTCGGGCCCGGTGCGGCACGCTCGCCACGAGCGTCTGCCCGTCGAACGCCGCTTCGCCGCCCATCGGCGTGCCCGCGGCCGTGAAGCTGAAGCCGCGCGGCGGTCCGAGCGAGTCGAGGGACATGTAGCAGCGCCCCTCGCGGAGCGCCGCGTACACCTGCGCCGCGTCGTGCTCGAGCACGCCGCCCAGCGCTTCCTCGGTGAGCACGTGCGTGCGCAGGAAGCGGAACGAGCGCGCATACGACATCAGCCGCAGCGGCACGCGCTCGCCGATCCGGTAGCCGATCTGATGCGCGTCGATGCCCGCGATCCCAACCACGCGGCGCAGCCCGCATAGCCGGTCCCACTCGGCGAGGTTGCGCTCGGGCGGGTGGTCGAGCATCCGCTGCGGCGCGGCGATGAGGCGCGCGGCATCCGCCAGCGACTCGACCTTCTCCGCCGTGTCGGTCACGAAGCTCCACACCTCGAGCCCCTCGATGCGGTCGCAGTCGAAGTCCGTCCACGGCATCCCGGCCGCGCGCCTGAAGCGCTTCGACCCCTGCGAGAAGGGATGGGCGCAGAAGCCGACCCCGCCTCGGTCAGCCACGTCGGCGACGATGCCGGCCGCCGGCTGGTTGCGGCTGACTTCCCGGGCAAGCCCGAAGGCGAGGTAGTGGTCGCGGTTCTTGGGCGTCACCTCCTCGCCCACGAGCACAAGCACGTCGCCGTGCCAGCCCTCCTCGCCGGCGCGCCGCGCGGCGAGCGTGTCGTGGTCGGTGAGCAGCACGACGTCGACGCCGTTGCGCGCCGCGGCGGCTGCGATCTCTGCCACGGTGCCGGTTCCATCGGAGTGCGTGGAGTGCACGTGCACCACGCAGGTGAGGTCGTGAAGAGGTCCCACCCGCCAAGAGTAGGGTTCAAGACATGCCAAATCCGAACAGCTTTGACGCCCGCGCGACGCTGAGCGCGGGCGGAACCGACTACGAAATCTTTCGCCTCGACGCCCTTCAGTCGAAGTACGACATCGCCCGCCTTCCCTATTCGCTGAAGATCCTGCTCGAGAACCTCCTGCGCACCGAGGACGGCGAGAACGTGACCGCCGAGGACGTGGAGAAGATCGCTCGCTGGGACGCGAAGGCCGATCCGAGCGAGGAGATCTCCTTCACCCCGAGCCGCGTGCTGATGCAGGACTTCACCGGCGTTCCCGCCATCGTCGACCTCGCCGCGATGCGCGACGCGATGGCGGACATGGGCGGCGATCCGGCGAAGATCAACCCGCTCCAGCCCGCCGAGCTCGTGATCGACCACTCGATTCAGGTGGACGAGTTCCTGTCGCGCACGTCGTTCGCGCGCAACGCCGAGCTCGAGTTCGAGCGCAACCGCGAGCGCTACGCGTTCCTGCGCTGGGGCCAGACGGCCTTCGACAACTTCGCTGTGGTGCCGCCCAACACCGGCATCTGCCACCAGGTGAACCTCGAATATCTCGGCCGCGTGGTCTACGCGCGTGATGGCCAGGCGTTCCCGGACACGCTCGTGGGGACCGACTCCCACACCACGATGATCAACGGCCTCGGCGTGCTCGGCTGGGGCGTGGGGGGCATCGAGGCGGAGGCGGCGATGCTGGGCCAGCCGATCTCGATGCTGCTGCCCCAGGTCGTCGGCTTCAGGCTGGAGGGCGAGCTGCGAGAGGGTGCGACGGCGACCGACCTCGTCCTCACCGTCACCGAAATGCTGCGCGAGCGCGGCGTCGTCTCCAAGTTCGTCGAGTTCTTCGGCCCCGGCCTGTCCACCCTCGGCCTCGCCGACCGGGCGACGATCGGCAACATGTCGCCGGAGTTCGGCTCGACCTGCGCGATATTCCCGGTCGACGGCGAGACGCTGCGCTACCTCGACCAGACCGGCAGGCCGACGGAGCTGCTGGAGCTGGTCGACGCCTACGCCCGCGAGCAGGGGATGTTCCACGAGCCCGAGACCCCCGACCCCGCCTTCTCCGACACGCTGGAGCTCGACCTCGGCGACGTCGAACCGAGCATCGCCGGCCCGAAGCGCCCGCAGGACAGGATCCCGCTCAGCCAGGCCAAGGACGCCTTCATCAACGCCATGGAGGAGTTCGACCCCGACGCCGCCAAGGAGCTGGGCAACGGTCGCGACGAGGCGATCGAGGAGTCCTTCCCCGCCTCCGACCCCCCGGCGCAGGACCACGACGACGAGCGCGGCC
>JAICJR010000019.1 GCA_025928345.1 Thermoleophilaceae bacterium
ACGTTGACGAGCAACATGGCGTTTCGAGAGCGCTTGAAGGCCGCGTTGAAGATGCCGTGCCAGCCGGCCGCGCCGATGGGGCGCGGGGCCGAGTCCCGGACGCCTTCTGCGGAAGCCGCCATTTTTCGGCCAATGGTCGGGGCCACTCATGTTAAGTCCGCCGTCCAGTGGGGAGGGTCATCTAGTGGACCGCCACATGCTCGCCGGGCGCGGGCCGCACGGCGGGGACCGCCACGGCGGCCACCACGGCGAGCGCGCCCGCCACGATCGCGCCCGCCAAGGCGCCATGCGCGTAGCCGTGCATCAAGGTGGTGCCGCCGCCGAGCGCGACCGCCGAGAAGATCGCCACGCCGAACGCTCCGCCGATCTCGTGCGCGGTCGTCATGAGGCCCGAGGCGAGGCCGGCTCGCTCGCCGTCGATCTCCGACATTGCGGTGACCGAGACCGACACGAACACGAGCCCTATGCCGAGGCCGAGCGGCACGAAGCCGGGGAGGAGGTTGGCGAAGTAGCCGGCTCCGGCCCCGGCTCGGCTGAGCACCAGCTCGCCGGCCGCGACCAGCGCGAGCCCGGCGATTACCACGGCGCGCGCGCCCACGCGCTCGAGCAGGTGGGGACCTGCGTGCGCGGCCAGTCCGATCACGAGGACGAGCGGCAGGAACGCGAGCCCGGTCTCCAGCGCGGAGCTGCCGAGCACGTTCTGGAGGAACAGGGAGTTGAGGAAGAAGGTTCCGACCAGGATCCCGGTGGCACCGAGCATCACGGCCGCGCTCGACACGAGCGAGCGCACTTCCCACGTGGCGGGCGGGATCAGCGGGCGGCTCGAGCGCCGCTCGATCAGCACATGAGTTGCGAGCAGCAGCGCTGCGACGGCCAGCAGGATCACAGTCTGCGCGGAGCCCCAGCCGTGGCGCGAGGCGCCTTCCACGCCATAGACGAGCACCATCAGGCCCGACACGAGCGCAGCCGCGCCCGGGAGGTCGAGTTCGCCAAGCGATCCCTCGCGGGCGCCACCGGCCGGCAGCAGCCGGGTCGCGACCAGGGCAGCGGTCACACCCACCGGCACGTTGATGAAGAACACGGACTCCCAGCCGAGCGACGTGGTGAGGATCCCGCCGACGAGGACGCCCGCGGCCGCGCCGCCTGCGCCGATCGCGCCCCAAGTGCTGAGCGCGGTGGTGCGCTGGGCGCCGGTGTAGGTGGTGGTGATGATCGAGAGCGCGGCGGGGGAGAGCAACGCCGCGCCGAGGCCCTGCGCGCCGCGCGCCACGATCAGCGCCGCGGGCGTGGATGCGAGCCCGCTGGCGAGCGAGGCCGCGGTAAAGAGGACGAGCCCGGCGAGGAACACGCGCCGCCGCCCGAGCAGGTCCGCCACTCGACCCCCGAGCAGAAGCAGCCCGCCCGTGAAGAGGACGTACGTGGTGACGACCCACTGCAGGTCGCCGCGGGCGAAGCCGAGTGCATGGCCGATCGACGGGAGGGCCACGTTCACGACCGTCACGTCGAGGATGACCATGAACTGGGCCACGCACAAGAGCACGAGGAGCGTCCAGGGACGGCGCTCTTCGGCGTGTGGAGGCGGATCGGATGCGACGGCGGCGGCGTGAGGCATGACGAGCTTCCTTCTCTTCGATTGACAGCGGTGTAAAGGCAAAGTAGCTCGTGCTTTACACTTCTGTCAACCCATGAACTCCTCGGGAGCCGAACACCCGCGGCGGGCGATCGCCGAGCGCAACGTCGAGGCGATCCTCGACGCCGCCGAGCGGTTGCTGCAGCGGCGCGCGCAGCCCAGCATCTCCGCGGTCGCGACCGAGGCCGGCGTATCGCGGCCCACCGTCTACGCGCACTTCGAGGACCGCGAGCGGCTGCTCGAGGCGCTGGTGGAGCGCGCGGTGCGCCACTCCACGGCGGCGCTCGAGGCGAGCGACCCCGAGCGCGGCCCGGCCATGGAGGCGCTTCAGCGGCTCGTCGCCTCGAGCTGGCAGGAGATCGGCCGCAACGAGGACATCGGCCGCGCGTCAGCCGCCGAGCTGAGCGCGGAGGCGATGCGGCGCGCGCACGAGTCCGCGCGCGCGGTCCTGACGAGGCTCGTGGAGCGCGGCCGCCGCGAGAAGGTGTTTCGCCGCGACGTCCCGCCGGCGTGGCTCGTCACGAGCGTGCTCGCTCTGATTCACGCGGCCGCCGAGGCGGTGCGCGAGGGCGAGCTTGAGCCTGACTCGGCGCTCGCGGTGCTCAACGCGAGCATCGTGTCGCTGGTTCGCGCCTGACTAGCCGGCCGCGATGGCCACGCGCTCGTCCTTGTCGGAGGCGCCCTGAGCGCGCCGCGAGGAGAACACGATCGTCCCGTCGTCGATCGGGTCGTGACGGAGCGTCTTGATGTCGCGCGGATAGTTCTGGCGCAGCTGCCATGGCGGCTTCGACCCCTGCTTCGGGAACAGGTGCAGTGAGCGCAGCACGTAGCCGGCGTTGAAGTCGAGGAACGGCTGCTCGGTCACGGTCGCGTCGCGCAGCTCTGGAGTCGCGACCTCGTAGCCGTGCTCGTCCATGTGGCGGAGCAGCCTGCAGACGTACTCGGCGGTGAGATCCGCCTTCAGGGTCCAGGACGCGTTGGTGTAGCCGACCGTGAACGCCATGTTCGGCACGTCGCTCAGCATCATCGCCTTGTAGGCCATGCGCTGCGGGATCTCGACCTCCTCGCCGTCCACCGCCATCTGCACGCCGCCCAGCGCGAGCAGGTTCAGCCCGGTGGCAGCCACCACGATGTCTGCCGGCAGCTCCTCTCCGGAGCGGAGCTTGATGCCGTGCTCGGTGAACGTCTCCACCTCGTCGGTGGCGATTGACGCGCTGCCCTTGCCGATCGCCTTGAAGAGATCGCCGTCCGGCACGAGGCAGAGGCGCTGGTCCCACGGGTTGTAACGCGGGCTGAAGTGCTTGTCGAGGTCGTAGCCGGGCGGGAGCTGGCGCTCGAGCCCCTGCCGGAGCAGCTTCTTCATGAGCTCGGGCCGCCGGCGGCTCAGCCGGTAGCTCAGCGACTGGAGCAGCACGTTCTTCCAGCGGATCAGCCAGTAGGCGGTGCGCACCGGCAGCTTGCTGCGGAGGAACTCGGCGATCGGGTCGATCGCGGGAAGCGTGACCACGTAGGTGGGGGAGCGCTGAAGCATCGTCACGTGCTCGGCCTCCTCCGCCATCGCGGGCACGAGCGTCATCGCCGTGGCGCCGCTGCCGATCACCACCACGCGCTTGCCCGCGTAGTCGAGGCCCTCTGGCCAGTGCTGAGCGTGGAAGAACTCGCCCTGGAAGCGCTCGAGCCCATCGAACTCGGGCAGGTACGGCTCGTCGTAGCGGTAGTAGCCGCCGCAGATGAAGAGGAAGTGGCAGGTGAAGTGGACGGTCTCGCCGCCGTCGCCCCGCGCGGCCTCAACCGTCCAGCGCGCGTCCTCGCTCGACCAGTCCGCGCGCACGACCTTGTGCCGGTAGCGAATGTGGCGGTCGATCCCGTAGTCGCGCGCGGTGTCGCGCACGTAATCGAGGATCGCGGGGCCGTCGGCGATCGCCTTCTGATCCGTCCAGGGTCGGAAGCGGTAGCCGAGCGTGTGCATGTCGGAGTCCGAGCGGATGCCCGGATAGCGGAAGAGATCCCACGTGCCGCCGCTCGCCTCGCGGGCCTCGAGCAGCATGTAGCTGCGCTGCGGGAACGCGTCCTGAAGATGCGCCGCGGCGCCGATGCCGGAGAGGCCGGCGCCGACGATCAGGACGTCGACGTGCTCCGGAGGAGCGCTGCCATTTGAGGAGGATTGCGGTGACGCCGCCGTCATGAGAAGGCTGCATGCTCGCAGACCGGGCGGATTTCGTCCGCCGATTCCGCCGTGCGCGGCGCACCGGCCGCCCGCCATCCTGGCGGAACGGCCGGCGCGCCGAGCAGCGGCAGCGCCCCAGGCTGTGAGCTAGCTGAGAGCGGCCTTGACGGCCTGGCGGAACGCGGACAGCGCCGCGCGAATCGCCTCGTTGCGCGTCTTGGCGGCGGGGCGGACGGCCTGCTTGTAGGTGCGGAACGCTTCGCGGATCTGCGGCAGGTCGGTCTTGAGCGTGGTGCGGTACGCGCTGCGCGCGTCCATGCACGCCTGCGAGCTGCGATCCGCGCTGCAGGCACTGCGGCGAGCCTGACGGGCGGCCTTGATGTCCGCCTTCAGCGGGGCGATCGCGGCCTGGAAGGTCGCGCGGGCGCTCGCGGTGTCGCTCTTGAACGTGTCGTTCGCCTGCTTGATCGCGGCGTCACGCGTGGTGCAGGCGGCCTTGAGCGCGCTCACCTGGTCGGCGGTGAACCGGGCGGGCGTGCGGCCGGCCTCGAGGGCGTGGCACGGAACGCCGCGCTGGCGGAAGTGCGGGTGACCGTGATGGTGACCGCGGTGCGCCATCGCCGAGCTCGGCACCGCGAGCGTCAGCATCAGGCCGGCCGTGACGAGCCGGCGGGTGTTCAGGATGTTCATCGAACGAGCCTTTCCTAGCAGTAGTCAGGCGTACCCCTGAAGGGCGGGGCAGCCTCAGTGAAACAGCGTCGCGCGGCTGAAGTTGCGTGTGCTTTAGCGCCTGGTGGCGCCGAGCGCGGCTATCTGGCCCGCCAGCCATTGGCCCTGGCTCTGGCCCTTCGCAAGCGCGGCCTCCATCGCGGCGTACTGCTGCTTCAGGCGGTCCTGCTTCGCCTGGAGGCGGCGATCGATGTCGCTGATCTGGTCCGCGAGCTGTCGGCGGTTGCTCTCTTCCTGGGCGATGCGCGAATCGAGCGTGCCGCCGGACTCCGTGCTCGGATGAACGAGCCCTTCGAGCTCGCGCGAGAAGCCGCCGTCGCCGAGCGCGTCGCCGAGGAAGCGCCGGACGCCGTCGGGGTTGGACGCGAGCGCGGCGTCGAGCTTCGTATCGTCGAGCGTGAGCTTGCCGCGCAGCGCGTCCTGGTTGAGCGTGCCGGAGCCGGTGGTGGCGCCGGTGGTGATGCCGAGGCTCGCGAGGCTGTTGATCACGCCCGTCGCGCCCGGCGTCTTGTAACCGGTCACCGTCGTGCGGATCTTGCTGAGCAGGCTGTTCAGCGCGGTGTCCCCGCGCAGCACGCCCTTGGCGGCGTCCGTCTCCGACTGCGCGTTCGGCACCCGGTCCTCGCTGAGCTTCCCGGTGATGAACTCGAGCGTGGAGTTGTATTGGTCGACGAAGCCGTGGAGCTTGGCCTTCACCGCGGCGAGGTCCGGACCCGGCGTGCTCACCGTCGCCGTCACAGGGCTGGATCCGGTCACACCCTTGAGGGTGAGCTGGAGGCCCGGGATCCCGTCCGTGACGGTGTTGGCGGCGGAGCTGTGCGGCACGCCATCGACGGTGAATTGGGCGTCGGCGCCGGGCGAGTACTTGTCGGCGTCCTCCTGGATGCTGGGGCCGCCGGCATTGAAGCCATTTGCGGCGCCCGGCGTTCGGCTCGAGAGGACGAGCTGCTGGGTGCCGGTCAAAGGGTCGGTGACGACGGCCGCGTAGGCGGGGGCATGCGACGCGGAGTTGATGGAGGAGGCGAGCGCGGCGATGTCGGCGTGCGCCGCCACTGGGATCTCCGTCGACCCGATCGTGATCGTGCTGTCGTCGTCCTGCGGCGTGTAGTCGAACGTGCGCTGCTCGGCGTGCGCCAGGCGGCTCACCTCGATCTGGTAGCCACCGGGCCCGGCGGGACCGACGCGCGTGACGGCGACACGGTTCGAGTCGGTGCTCTCGGCGCTCTGCGTGTCAGCCCACAGCCCCGCGGAGCGCAGCTCGCGAGCGGCGTTCTCGAGGTTCTTGAGTCGAGTGCTGACGTCCTTGAGCGCGTTCTGGCGAACCTGCGAGACGCTCTGCTGGAGCTTCAGGCGGTTCTGCGGCCCGCGCTCCAGCGCGATCAGCTGCTGGATGATCGAGCTGGTGTCGATTCCGGAGGCGAGTCCGGAGAGGCTTAGGTTGGAGCTCATTTTCGCGTCTGAGAAGAAGGGGTCGTGGAGTTATCAGGCGCGCGAGTGCCCCGGTTGATCGGCGGCCGCACGGATTTCTTAAGCGCGCTCTTAGGTGCCGGGCGAGCTAGCGAATGACACGGAAACGGGCGCGGACCGTGCGTCCCTTCTGGGCGCCGGAGAGCGGAGTCGCGTCAAGCCGGTAGTTGCCGGGGGCGAGTTTCCGCCGGCGCACGCGGCCCGTGAAGTGGAACCTGTTTGCTCCCGCCTTGTCGTGGTGGCTGAAGCTGCCGCGGACACGCACGTAACGCACGCACGCCTTGCCGTGGCGGTTGCGGGCGCTCGGCCTCCCGCAGCGATGGCCGCGCCTTCGGCCAGGCAGCGCGCGGTCGACCGTGAACCTCGTGGTCGCTGCCTGCGAGTCGCGGTAGCTCACGGCGGTGCCCATCCTCGCGGCGATGCTCCCGCCTCGGGGCGCGGCGCGGAAGGACCTGGGATGCAGCCTCAACCTCCGCAAAGCCGGGGACGAGCTGACGGTGACCACCCGCGTGCTCGTCGCGCTCAGGCCATAGTCATCGCTCACCGTCAACGACGCGGTGTAGGTACCCGGCTTGGCGTACGCGTGCGTGGCCGTGGGGCCGCTCGCGCTCGCGCCATCGCCGAAGTTCCATGCGTAGCTCGTGATCGCGCCGTCGTCCGTCGAGCCACTGCCATCGAAGGTGACGGGCTTGCTGACCGCCGCCGGATTCGGCGAAGCGGTGAACGACGGAAGGGGCGGCAGGTCCGCGATCACGCGCGCGACGAGGAGGAAGGCGTGGCCGCCGCTGTCAGCGCCATCGCCCGCGGCGACGAGTTTCCCATCGGGCTGCAGCGCCACTGCTCTTGCCAGCCCGAGCTGATTGAACACGGTTCCTCCCGTGCCGAACGACGGGTCGAACCCGCCCCCCGGAGTGAGCCGCGCGGCGAAAAATCCGTTGGCTCGTCCGGCGGCGAGGATCTTCCCGTTCGGCTGGAGTGCGAGTCCGTGAACCTCCGAGTCCGAAGCGAACGGACCGCCAGTCGGTGCTAGCTGGTCGAGCAGCTCGCCTCCGCTCGCGAACGACTGGTCGAACGCCCCGTCCGTTCCCAGCCGGACAACGAGGAAGGCAGGATCCCCCGTCGAGTCGGTGGCGTACCCACCCGCAAGCACCTTGCCGTCGGGCTGCAGTGCGACCGCGAAGACCGAGGATCCGGCGCCTGAACTCTGACCGAGCTGGGTGAGCACCTTGCCGCCACCGAAGGTCGCATCAGGGCTGCCGCCGGTATTGAGCCGCAGGACCAGGAACTGAGCACGGCCGTTGCTGCCCGTGGCATAGCCGCCCACGATGGCCTTCCCGTCGGGCTGCAGCGCGAGCGACGTAACGCTCGAGCTCGGACTGGGGGAGCCTGTCCCGAGTTGCGTCAGGAGCTTGCCGCCGGTGGCGTATGAGGAATCAGGTTGACCGGTCGCGCTCAGCCGTACGACGAGCAACGCGGTGTGCCCTACGCTGTCGGTCGCGTCGCCGCCGGCGAGGATCCTGCCATCGGGTAGCAGGGCGAGCGCGTTCAGGTCCGAGACCGGGGTGGTGCCTGCGTCGAACTGTGACGTGATGAGCTTCCCGTCCGTACCGAACGAGGAGTCGAAGCCGCCGTCGCTGTTCAGCCGGGCGGCCAGGAAGACGTCATCCCCGCTCGGGTCGGAGGCGTAGCCACCTGTGAGGATCTTGCCGTCGGGCTGCAGTGCGAGCGCATCGAAGGCCGACTGCTTGTGCGTCCCCTCGCCAAGCTGCACGGCGACGATGCCGCCGGTGCCGAACGAGGAGTCGAAGCTGCCGTCGCTGTTCAGCCGGGCGATCAAGGCTTGCGGCTCGTCGCTGCCGTCACGGTTGGTGCCTGCGATCACGATCTTGCCGTCCGGCTGCAGCGCTACCGCGAAGTCCGCTGGATCGGTTCCGCCCAGGGAGGTGGTCACGCTCCCCCCGGTGCCGAACGAGGGGTCGAGGTCCCCGGGGGCGAGAGCGTCGGCGGCACTGGGAGAGGCAGCGAATGCCAGGGCAACCAATGCGATGGCGGCGGGCCCGAGATTCATCGCGGACCCCCGGCGCGAGACGGGGTTTCCACGAGCCGACGCTACCCCTGCACGCAGCACCCGGTCAAGGGCTGCGCGCTTGGCTGTGCGCCCGATTCGGTCCAATACTGGACTTCCTCCAGAGTTCGGCTAGGCTGGCCACGGTCCATGGGGACGCCCGCCCACGAAGCCGATCTCCTGCGCCGGCACGGAGTGCAGGTCACCGCCCAGCGGCTCGCCGTTCTGCGAGCGGTGTCCCAGCGGCCGCACAGCACGGCGGCCGACATCGACGCGGTGGTCCGCGAGGAGATCGGCGCGGTGTCGCTTCAGGCGGTGTACGACGCGCTCGGGGTGCTCGCGGACCGGGGCATCATCCGCCGGATCCAGCCCGCGGGATCGCCCGCGCGCTACGAGGACCGGGTGGGCGACAACCACCACCATCTGATCTGCCGGACGTGCAACCGGATGGTGGACGTGGACTGCGCTGTGGGCCTCGCCCCATGCCTCACCGCGGCCGACGATCTCGGCTACGAGATCGACGAGGCCGAGGTGGTCTACTGGGGCCGCTGCCCGGACTGCGTGGCGACGAGTCTTCAGAACGAAAAGTGAGCGAGTAGGAGGAACGACATGTCCGTCAGCGAGAGCGAGAACCCGGCAATCGAGGCCCCAACCCCGGAGCGCGAGCGCCCGCGGACGAACCAGGACTGGTGGCCGAACCAGCCGAACCTGCAGGTTCTCCACGTCCACTCGCCGATCGCGAAGCCGCAGCCGAAGGACTTCGACTACCGCGAGGAGTTCAAGAAGCTCGACGTCGAGGCGCTCAAGCGCGACATGTTCGAGCTGATGAGGAGCTCGCAGGACTGGTGGCCCGCGGACTACGGGCACTACGGGCCGCTCTTCATCCGCATGTCGTGGCACTCCGCGGGCACGTACCGCATCGAGGACGGCCGCGGCGGCGGCGGGCAGGGCGCTCAGCGCTTCGCGCCGCTCAACAGCTGGCCGGACAACGCGAGCCTCGACAAGGCGCGCCGGCTGCTCTGGCCGATCAAGCAGAAGTACGGCAAGCAGATCTCGTGGGCGGACCTGATCGTGTTCGCCGGCAACTGCGCGATGGAATCGATGGGCTTCAAGACCTTCGGCTTCGGCTTCGGCCGCGAGGACATCTTCGAGCCCGAGGAGATCTTCTGGGGGTCCGAGGACACCTGGCTCGGCGACGAGCGCTACAGCGGCGAGCGCGAGCTGGGCAAGCCGTTCGGCGCCGTGCAGATGGGCCTGATCTACGTCAATCCGGAGGGACCCAACGGCGAGCCCGATCCGCTGAAGGCCGCCAAGGACATCCGCGAGACGTTCGCCCGCATGGCGATGAACGACGAGGAGACCGCGGCGCTGATCATCGGCGGCCACACGTTCGGCAAGACCCACGGCGCGGTGGACCCCGATTCCGTCGGCCCGGAGCCGGAGGCCGCCCCGCTCGAGCAGCAGGGCATCGGCTGGAAGAACAGCTCCGGCAGCGGCGTCGGCGCCGACGCGATAACCAGCGGCCTCGAGGGCGCCTGGACGAACGAGCCGACGACGTGGGACAACGGCTTTCTCGCGAACCTCTACGAGTACGACTGGGAGCTGACGAAGAGCCCCGCGGGCGCTCACCAGTGGACGCCCACGGACGAGTCCGCGAAGGACAAGGTTCCGGACGCCCACGACCCGTCAAAGCGGCACGCGCCGATGATGCTCACCACGGACCTCTCGCTGAAGCTCGACCCGATCTACGGGCCGATCACCAAGCGCTTCTACGAGAACCCGGACGAGCTGGCCGACGCCTTCGCGCGCGCGTGGTACAAGCTGCTGCACCGCGACATGGGGCCGGTGTCGCGCTATCTCGGCCCGTGGGTGCCGGAAGAGCAGCCGTGGCAGGACCCCGTGCCGCCGGTCGACCATCCGCTGATCGGCGAGCACGAGATCGCCGCTCTCAAGGACAGGATCCTCGCGTCCGACCTCTCGATTCCGCAGCTGGTGCGCACCGCGTGGGGCGCGGCGGCGAGCTTCCGCGGCACCGACAAGCGCGGCGGCGCGAACGGCGCGCGCATTCGCCTCGAGCCGCAGAAGGACTGGGACGTGAACGACCCGGCCGAGCTCGCGGAGGTGCTTCCCGTGCTGGAGAGGATCCAGCAGGAGTTCGACGGGAAGGTGTCGCTCGCCGACCTGATCGTGCTGGGTGGCTGCGCGGCGGTCGAGCAGGCCGCCCGCAACGCCGGCGTGGACGTGACGGTGCCGTTCACCCCCGGCCGCACCGACGCCACGCAGGAGCAGACGGACGCGGACTCGTTCTCCGTGCTCGAGCCGAAGACGGACGGATTCCGCAACTACATGCAGGCCGGGCAGTCGCTCTCGCCGGAGACCGAGCTGGTGGAGAGGGCCAATCTGCTCACGCTCACCACGCCGGAGATGACCGTGCTCGTGGGCGGCATGCGGGTGCTCGGCGCGAACCACAAGGGGTCGAAGCACGGCGTGTTCACCGACCGCGTCGGGACGTTGACGACTGACTTCTTCGTCAACCTCCTCGACATGGGCACGCAGTGGCAGAAGGCCTCGTCGAACGGCTCGGCCACGGCCGTGTACGAGGGCCGCGACCGCGCGAGCGGCGAGCTCAAGTGGACCGCCACGGCAGCGGACCTCGTGTTCGGCGCGAACTCGATCCTGCGGGCCAACTGCGAGGAGTACGCGTGCGACGACTCGCAGGAGGCGTTCGTGCACGACTTCGTGGCGGCGTGGGACAAGGTGATGAACCTGGACCGCTTCGACCTGAAGTGAGCAAGGCCTGGGCGAAGGCGCGCGGCGCAACGCGGCTCCAGCTCGGCGTTCCATGAACTTCGGCTGGGACCTCTAGCGGTGGATCTCGTCGACCCGCGGATCGAGAACTACGCGCTCGCGCACACGAGCCCGTTCGCCGGGCTGCTCGCCGAGGCGGCTGGGCAGACGCGCGAAGAGATGCCGTCGCCCGGCATGATGACCGCGGTGCCGGAGGGGCGGCTGCTGCAGGCACTGATCAAGCTGTCGGGCGCGCGGCGGGTGCTCGAGGTCGGCACGTTCACGGGCGTCGGAGCTCTTCTGATGGCGGAGGCGCTTCCGGATGACGGCGAGCTGATCACGATCGAGCGCGACGAGGGCCACGCCGCAATCGCGCGCGGGCACTTCGCCGACAGCCCGCTCGGCGATCGCATCACGCTCATCGAGGGCGACGCGCGCGAGGAGATCGAGCGCGTGCCGCCTCCGCTCGACCTCGTCTACATCGACGCGTGGAAGCCCGACTACGAGCACTACTACGGGGCGGCGGTGCCGCTGCTGTCACCCCGCGGCGTGATCGTCGCCGACAACGTGCTGCTGAGCGGCAGCGTGCTCGACGCGGGCGACAACGACTCCGCGCGTGGCATCGTCGCCTTCAACGAGCGCGTGCAGGCGGACGAGCGCGTGCACAACGTGCTGCTGACCGTCGGCGACGGCCTGATGCTCGCCTGGCGCGCGTAGCTAGTAGAGGCCCTCGCCGCGCGCGTAGCGCTCGGCGCGCTCCCGCTCGTACTCGTCGACGTCGAGCTCGGGAAGATTGATCAGCTTGAGGATCTCTCCCTGCGGCGGCAGCTCGCGGCGCTCGATGTGTTTGTCGGGGTTCCACAGGTCGGAGCGAATCAGCGCCTTGGCGCACTGCGTGTAGGCCTCGGTGAGAGACACCACGATCCCTAGCCGCGGCACCTTGCCATTGAGCGCGCTCGGCGCGAGCAGCTCCTCGTCGTCGGTGATGACAGCGGTGCCGTTCACGCGGAAGGTGTCGCCCACCCCGGGGATCAGGAACAGCAGCGCGATTCGCGGGTCGGCGAGGAGGTTGGTGAGCGTGTCCGCGATCTTGTTGCCGGGACGTTCCGGCAGGAGAACCGTGGTGTCGTCGATCACCCTCACGAAGCCGGCCGGGTCCCCGCGCGGTGACACGTCGATGCCGCCGTCGGGCCGCGCCGTGGCCACGCAGACGAACGGCGAGCGCTCGATGAACTGGCGCGTGAGCGCGTTCAGGCGGTCCGCGAGCTTCGCCAGGACGAGGTCGGTGGGGCCGCCGATGATTTCCCGCAGCTCTTCCTCAGACGTGATCGCCCGGATGGTTTGCACGGCCCCAGCGTACCGCCAGCCGCAGCCGGCTACGACGTGCAGAGCCTGACCGCGCCAAAGCGAGCTCCCGCCGCGGTATCAACCGCGACGGGAGCCGCCGCCCGAGGGGCTTCAGGGGGTTAATTCGTCGGCGCGGGAGTCCGCGGCGCGGCAGCGACCACCGAGTCGGTCTTCGATCGTCGCCCTCCCGGCACCAGCAGCTTTGCTGTCAACACCAGGAATCCGAGGCCGCTCAGCAGCAACGCGATCCCCATTGCGAGCGAGAACATCGACACGCGCTCCGCGAAGAACGAGGTGTTCAGCGCGGTGGTGAGTGCGGTCTCGTTGATCCAGATGTTCCGCTCCGGGTTTTGGACCGGCTGGCCGTTCTTGACGAGAGCCGCCGTCGGGTCGTTCGTTCCCTTCCCGTCCGCGGTGGAGTACTGCGGCATCTGCGAGTAGGTCTTGCCGCCCGTCGCCACCAGGGCGTGGATGCGCATGTAGCTGGCGAAGCAGTGTGCCTGGGAGCCGTTCGTGATCGGTTGGTTAGCCACATCGCAGCTTGGCACCGACACATTCGTAAGCCCGGCCTTGCTCGCCTCGGCAGCGATCGCCTTCGGCGTCATGTCAGGGGTGCCGACGATCGCCTCGCGCTTGATGTCGCTGCGGACCTGCGAGCGGCCGTCGGTGGCGGCCACGATCGCGGCGATTCCGATCACCACCAGGATCACGCTCGCCGCGACACCGCCAAAGCTCCAGATGTTCCTCTTCATGACTTCCTCCTCGGACGTGTATGACGCCAGTCCACCCGGATCGGGTCCGCCTGCCATCCGAGCTGACTGCGCATCCGGAAGGGGAAGGAACCGCACATCTTTTGCGGACGAGTACGGATTCGCCCGACCCGCGCAATGCCGAGCGGGCCCTCGTGGGGGCCCGCTCGCTGCGACGAGGATCAGCCCGCTACGCGGCGGTGACCTTCACGCGGCCGATCATGTAGCCCGCGTGTGACATCGCCCAGGGATCGCATGGCATCTTGCAGTACCAGATGTATGAGCCTGGCTTGGCCGGGGCGGTAAACGTGAGGATGGTCCTCGACGGCTGCTTGTCGGAGCCCGGCGGGACGAACTTGTCGACCCCCACGCCCGGCAGCGGCATGACCTTCAGGTCCTGTGGCGTTCCTTGCGTCTGCTGCTCGGCGGGCGGGATCGGCGCCCCCTTCGCCAGGCCGGGGGACGTGAAACTGTGCGGCATGTCGTCGTAGTTGTAGATCGTCACGCGCACGCTCTGGCCCGCCTTCGCGCTCACGTTCGTCGTGGGGAAGAAGGCGTCGTGGGTCTTGCCGTCGGAGCCGCGCTTTGCGTCGGGCTTGATCGCGAGCTTCACGTTCTTGACCGGCAGCGCCATGTTCATCGGCGCGGAAGGGGCGGCAGAGGCCCCCGCGCCGGCCTGTGGGGCGCCCGCCGCCGTGCCGGCACTGCTGCTGCTGTTGCTGTTCCCGCCGGTCCGGATCAGCGCGACCGTCAAGGCGGCTACCGACAAGATCAGTGCCGCTCCGGCGAGCAGCGCGATCAAGGTCGTTCTCAGCTCGAGCGAGCTCGCTCGATCGTCAAGGTCGTTCTCCTCCATGGCGAGCTCTTGAAGCTCGTCGTCCACAGATTTCGGGGCGGTTTGATGTTCGACCGTGGTTGCCATCTGGTCCTCCTCGACCTCGAGTGGGCTGTGCCGCCATGCTCGGGCCTGGGCACGCGCCGTCCAAGCGAGGGAACTACCTGAACGAGTTGCGGCTTATCGCGCCGAGTGTGCGGGCAAGTACGGATTCGGGCGATCGCGGCCGGGACTACGGTCGCGTCAACGGACGAGGAGATCCCGAATGACCATCGCACCCAGAGAACCGAAGGACCTGGCGCTGGCGCCAGTCGCCGCCGCGATCGACATCAACCTGCGCCGGCTGCGCGACAAGTCGCCCGCCGAGATCGCCTACGAGCTGACGCTCGAGCTCAATCAGCCCGCGATGCGCGACGATCCGGACGAGCGTGCCGAACGCGTACTGCGCCTGGCCTTGCGCGACGTCGACATGTACCACTGGGCGGCGGTGATCACCGACGATCACTCGAGCGTGCACCTATCGGGCGGCTCGGTGTCGATCGATCTCGGTCTCGGCGCGTCGGTGCTCTCGTACATCGACGACGGCGTGCCGGCGCAGACCGCGCCGGTCTAGCTCGCCGAACACTCGCGCATGCCGGCAGTCACGATTGAGCCGGTTCCAGTCTCGCCGATCCCGCTGGCTCGGCTTGCCGAGGTGCTCCTGGCCGAGCAACAGGACGAGCTCGAGAGTACCGTCGAGAGAGCGCTCCCTCTGCTCCAAGACCGCGTTGTGTGGAACATCAACTCCACCGCGCGGGGAGGGGGCGTTGCCGAGATGCTGCGCTCGCTCGTGGGGCACGCGCGCGCGGCGGGTGTGAACGCGCGCTGGCTGGTGGTGGGCAGCGAGCCGGACTTCTTTCACGTCACCAAGCGACTGCACAACCGTCTGCACGGGGCTCCGGGCGACGGCGGACCTCTGGGCGACCACGAGCGCGAGGTCTACGAGCGAACCTCCCGCGCCGCGTCGGAGCGACTCTCTGGTCTGGTGAGGGCCGGCGACGTGGTCGTCCTGCACGACCCTCAGACGGCGGGACTTGCGGAGCGACTCGTGACGCTCGGCGCGAATGTCGTCTGGCGCGCCCACATCGGCCTCGATCTTCCGAACGACTACGCGAGAGCCGCGTGGGACTTTCTCCTGCCATACGTGCGCCCGGCGCACGCGTACGTATTCTCGCGCGAGGCCTACGCCTGGGAAGGGCTGGACCCCGCCCGCGTGAGCGTAATCGCTCCGTCGATCGATCCCTTCTCGGCGAAGAACCAGGAACTGGACCCCGCCACGGTGAGGGCGATCCTGCTGCAGGCGGAGCTCCTGGCGGGCGGCCCGGCCGGGGCGCCCATCTTCACGCGCGAGGACGCGACGCCCGGCCGCGTGGATGCGACGGCCGAGCTGATCGGCGGCGCCCGGGTGCCGGCCGAGATACCACTGGTGACCCAGGTCTCGCGCTGGGATCGGCTCAAGGACCCGATGGGCGTGATGGAGGGATTCGTGCGCCACGTTCTCCCCGAGTCGGACGCGCATCTGATGCTCGCCGGGCCCGATGTCAGGGCCGTGGCGGACGACCCCGAGGGCGCAGCGGTGATGGAGGCTTGCAGCGCGCGCTGGAAGAGCCTCGCCCCGGAGGTTCGCGAGCGCGTCCATCTCGCTCTGCTGCCCATGGACGACGCGGAGGAAAACGCCGCGATCGTCAACGCACTGCAGCGCTGGTCCAGCGTGGTCGTCCAGAAGAGCCTGGCCGAGGGCTTCGGGCTCACGGTGACCGAGGCGATGTGGAAGGGCACGCCGGTCGTGGCGGGACGGATTGGAGGGATCCAGGACCAGGTGGTCGACGGCGAGACGGGCCTGCTGGTGGCTCCGGCGGATCTGGAGGCGTTCGGGGCGGCTGTGCTCGGGCTGTTGCGCGATCCGGCGGTGGCGCAGCGCATGGGCAAGGCCGCCAAGGAGATGGTGCGAGAGAAGTTCCTCGGCGTGCGGCATCTCGCCCAGTACGTGGACCTCTTCGAGGCCCTGATCCGCGGGCGAGCGGCCGGCGGCTAACTACGGATCCGCCTCCGCGAATTCGCGGATGAGCGACGCGCGCCGCCGCCGTACGGTCGGTTCGCATATTGACGCGAGCAGAAAGGCTGAGCCATGAGCGAGCTGATGAAGGCTGCGGTTTTCGAGGGACACGAGCGGATCGTGCTCGAGGAGCGCCCGATCCCCGCGTGCGGCCCCACCGACGCGATCGTGAAGGTCACGCTCACGACGATCTGTGGCACCGACGTTCATATTTGGCGCGAGGAGTATCCGGTCGAGCGCGGGCGCATCGTCGGCCACGAGCCGGTGGGCGTGATCCACGAACTCGGTGGCGCGGTGACCGGCTATGAGGTCGGCGAGCGCGTGCTCGTCGGCGCCATCACGCCGTGCGGCAGCTGCTTCTTCTGCCAGTCGCACAACGAGTCGCAGTGCTCGGGACACGAGGACCGCTGGGAGATGATCGGCGGCTGGCGGCTCGGCAACTCCATCGACGGCGTGCAGGCGGAGTACTTCCGCGTGCCGTACGCGCAGGCCAATCTCGCCAAGATCCCAGACGACATGTCAGACGAGCGGTGCGTACTGCTCGCCGACATCGCCTCCACAGGGATCTCCGCAGCGGAGACGGCCAACGTGCAAATCGGTCAGTCGGTGGCGGTCTTCGCCCAGGGTCCAATCGGCCTCTGCGCCACCGCCGGCGCCCGTCTCAGGGGGGCTGCCCTGATCATCGGCGTCGACGGGATCGAGCGCCGCCTGCACCTGTCCCGCCAGATGGGTGCTGACGAGGTGATCGACTACACGCAGGAGGACCCGGTGGCCGCGATCAAGCGGCTCACCGGCGGCCGCGGCGTGGACGTGGCGATCGAGGCGCTGGGCACCCAGCCCACGTTCGAGGCGGCGCTCGAGGCGACCCGCCCGGGCGGCATCGTCTCGAGCCTCGGCGTGTATGGCGGCAAGCTCGAGGTGCCGGTGGAGGCGTTTGTCTACGGGATCGGCGACAAGCGGATCCTCACGACGCTCTGCCCCGGCGGCAAGGAGCGCATGCGCAAGCTGATGGAGCTCGTGCGCCACGAGAAGCTGGATCTCTCACCACTCATCACGCACCACTTCGCACTCGAGGACATCGAGGAGGCATACGACCTCTTCGGCAACCAGCGGGACGGCGTTGTGAAGATCGCGCTGTCGCCGAACGGGCACGACGCCGCCGTGTCCGGCGATCTGCGGGTTTCTACGGGCGCCCGCGCGGGGTGAGTGCTGATGCGTCGTAAGCGTTCCACGCTGAGCATTAGTGGTGATTGACCCGACTCGGCGAAAGGCGCTGAACCCATGGACTCTCGATCGCCCTTGAACGTACTGGTGGCCGGCGGCGGGGTCGCCGGCTTAGAGGCTCTCTTGGCGCTGCGGGATCTCGCCGGAGACCGCGTCGAAACGACGCTGCTCGAGCCCGCTGCGGAGTTCGTGTTCCGCCCGATGGCCACGGCCGAGACCTTTGGCCGTGGTCACGTTCAGCGGATCGAAATGAGGCGACTGGCGCAGGACGCCGGCGCGCGGCTCGTGGTCGGTGGGCTGGCGGGCGTGAACGACGCACGGCAGGTTGTGACGATCGACAACGGCGACGAGCTCGAATATGACGCCCTGGTCGTCGCAACCGGGGCGATGAGCGAGCCCGCCTTCCGGCGTGCGATCACCTGGACACCTTGGGGCGATCCCGAGCTCTTCGGCGGTCTCCGACGGGATATCGAGGAGGGCTACGCGCAGAGCGTGGCCTTCGTGGTTCCACCGCTCAATGCGTGGCCGCTGCCCGCCTACGAGCTCGCACTGATGACGGCGTGGGACGCCCGCGGGATGGGGCAGGACGACACGAGAATCAGCGTCGTCACACCCGAGCGCATCCCACTGGAGCTCTTCGGCCAGGCGGGCAGCGCCGCCCTGCAGGCAGACCTCGACGAAGCGGGCGTCAGCGTGTGGACGAGCGCGTACGTAGAGGAGTCGGACGACCCTCCTGGCTTCGTCGTTCGGCCGGGCAACCATCAGCTTGAGGCCACGCATGTTGTCGCGCTGCCGCGAGCCGTGGGTCCGCGCATTCCCGGTCTGTCATGCGACGAGGCCGGCTTCATCCGCGTGGATCCTCACGGCCGCGTGAGCGGCAGCGAGCGTGTGTGGGCCGCCGGCGACGCCGTCGCGTTCCCGGTCAAGCAGGGCGGGCTCGCGGCGCAGCAGGCGGATGCCACGGCTGAAGCGATCGCCGCGCTCTCGGGCGTGGACATCGAGCCGCGGCCGTTCCGTCCCGTGCTGCGAGGAATGCTTCTGACGGGGCGCGGCCGCAGCTGGATGCGGTCCGAGGTCGCCGGCGGGGGAGGCACCGCGGTGGCTAGCCGCCGCGCCCTGTGGTGGCCGCCTACGAAGGTGGCGGGCCGCTACCTGGGGCCCTATCTCCATGCGGCCGCCAAGACCGGCGCACCCTCAGGCCTGGCGGTGAACCTCGACCTCGAGCGGGCGTCCTCGTAGCCGGCCCGGTTTCGCCGCTCTCGCTCGAGGCTCTAGCCGTGCTCGAGCGTGACCAGATTCACGGCCGTGACCACGCCCTCAGGAGCCCCGTCGGGGTGCGGGCACACGAGCAGGTGCTGCGTGTCCGGACGGGAGAGCGCGAGCAGCGCGTCGCGGGCGCTGGCAAACGGATCGATGACCGTCGGCGCTTCCGTGACGGCGTCCCGCGCGCGGAGCAGCGCGGGGTCTTTGCCGATCCACTTGAGCAGGCCGTCAACCGTGATCCAGCCGACCGGGCTTGGATCGTGCGCTCCCACCACGAGCACGGCGTGTACGTCGTGGGCGCGAATCGCCCGCAGCGCCTGCAACAGCGACGCGTCCTCGGAAATGGTCACGACGCCGGGCGTCATGACGTCGCGCACCGCGATCTTCAGGTGGTCGCCCGCGCTCGCCGCATGTTGTGACCGCCCACCGCTGTGTACAGATGTGGCCGGCATCCCGAAGCGCCTCCTATGGCTCGATCAGGTGATGGTCGAGCGCGTAGCGCACCAGCTGGGCGCGCGTACTGAGCCGCAGCTTCTGCTGGATGTGTGCGCGGTGAGACTCCACCGTGCGCACGCTCAGGAACAGCTGCCCGGCGATCTCGCCGTTGGTGTGACCGAGGGCGATCAGACGCAAGATCTCGACCTCCCGCTCGGTGAGATCGTCCGGCGGTCCCTGCGGCTCGGCCGGAGCTGCCGCGAGCTTGGCGCCGATCTCCGGGTTCAGATACGTGCGGTCCTGGGAGGCCATCCGGACGGCCTCGACGAGCTCGGCATCGGCGGCCTCCTTGAGCACATATCCGAGAGCTCCCGCTCGCAGCGCCTCGCGCGCGAACGCCGGGTCGTTCTGCATCGTCAGAACGACGATGCGTGTCCCGGGCGACGCCTCGAGGAAGTCACTGATGGCCGGCAGGCTCGGGCGGCCCGGCATATTCAGGTCGAGCACCAGCACACCGGGCCGGTGGGCGCGGACGTAGTGGAGCGCGGAGGAGACGTCGCCGGCCTCCGCGACCACCTCGAAGTCTTCTTCGGCGTCGAGCAGCATGCGCAGCCCGCTGCGCACCACGGCGTGGTCGTCTGCGATGACGAGCTTGGTTACAGCTTGTGAACCCTCCGCGATGGCTTGGACGTTATCCGCCATGCTCATGAGGCGAGCGTAGGCGCCGCGCAGCACGGTGGCATCCGTTGACAACACGCGCGCGGGCTGCGGATAACTACTGAGATGCAGCGCGCGAGAGATAGACTCGACCGCAGAAGGTGGGGACTCGCTCGTGGAACCGCTCGACCCGAATCTCGCTCTACCTCTCGACGCCCTGGATGAGGCGCGGCTACGGCGCCTGATAGATGCCGGGCCGACGCTCGGCGCTCAGCTCGATCTCGAGAGCGTGCTCGAGAACCTGTTGAGCGTTGCCCGCGAGGTCACCGGCGCTCGCTATGCGGCGGTGGGAGTGCTCGACCCGAGTCGGGAGCATCTCGAACGCTTCGTAACTCAGGGGATCGACGAGGAGACGCGCCGCGAAATCGGCGACCTTCCGCGAGGGCACGGCGTCCTCGGCGTGCTGATCCGCGATCGCCGGCCGCTGCGGTTGCACGAGGTAAGCGAACACCCGCTCTCGTATGGCTTCCCTCCGGGTCATCCGGCGATGCGCAGCTTCCTCGGCGTACCTGTCGAGATCAACGGGCAAGCGTGGGGAAATCTGTATCTCACCGAAAAGGCGAACGGCGACTTCGGCGAGGCTGACGAGCAGGCGGTACGCGTCCTGGCGCGCTGGGCCGGACTCGCGATCGATCACGCCCGCTATCACGAACAGACGGCGGCGCAGCGAGACGAGCTCGCGTACGCCATGCGCGCGCTCGAGGCGACCACGCTCATCTCGCGCTCCCTGGGGACCGAGATCGAGCTCGAGCCCACCCTGGAGCTGGTGGTCAAACGCGGCCGCGCGCTCGCCGACGCCCGCTCGATGCTGATCATGCTCCGCGACGGCGACCACCTGGTGATCACCGCGATGGCGGGCGAGGCGTCGACCGACCTGCGCGGTGTGGCGCTGCCACTCCAGGGCAGCGCGTCCGGCAAGGCCTTCCTGACGGGTGAAGTGCAGAGCGCGCCCGACTTCGCCGAGCAGCTCGGGATGACCGCTCGCCGCGCCGGGCTTGCAATCTCGCCCGAGCAGTTCGCGAGCCCCGGCAAGCACCCCGCGCTGTTCGTGCCGATGCTTTACCGAGGGCGCGCCGTCGGGACGTTGAACGCGATCGGGCGCGTGCGCGGGGCCGCTCCGTTCAGCGACGATGACGAGCAGCTGATCGCATCGTTCGCGTCCAGCGCCGCGACCGCGGTGGCCCTGGCGCAGACCGTGGAGGCCGACCGGCTCAGCCGCAGCCTCCACGCGATGGAGGACGAGCGCACGCGCTGGGCGCGCGAGCTCCATGACGAGACGCTTCAAGGGCTGGGTGCGCTGCGGGTACTTCTCGCCTCTGCCAGCCGGACCAGGGATGCGGATCAGCTCGAGCACGCCCTCCGGCAGGCGATCGAGCAGGTCACCGCGGAGATCAAGAACCTGCGCGACCTGATAACCGACCTGCGCCCGGCGTCCCTGGACGCGATAGGGCTTGGCCCCGCGCTGGACGCGCTGATAGAGCAGCGCCGTGAGCAGACGGGGATCGACATCCGCAGTCGCATCGAGCTCGAGTTCGAAGCAGGCACCGCTCCGCAACGTTTGACGCTCGAACTCGAGACCGCCGCCTACCGGCTCGTGCAGGAGGCCCTCACGAACGTGGCCAAGCACGCCCAGGCAACGAGAGTCACCGTGGATGTGAGCGACGCCGGAGGACGCGTTCTCGTGACCGTCGAGGACAACGGCATTGGATTCGACGAGGCGCAGGTCGATCGCGGCTTCGGTCTCGCGGGCATGCGCGAACGCGCGCACCTGGCGGGGGGCGAGCTGACCATCGCAGGCGAAGAGGGCCGGGGCACGAAGGTGGAGGCGTCCTTCCCTCTCACTCGCGTCGGCGAACCCGCTCCGCCACATGTCCTGCGGGACGGGACGCGGGAGTCCGCGACCGGGTAGTGCGCCGCGGCGCTGCTCCGTGAAAAGCACGGATGCCGCCTGCCGGATCCGCCCATAGCGTGCCGGGAGCCCATGGCAGCGGAACCGGTCATCAGCTATCCCGCACACCGCGCTGTCGATGTCGTCCTGCGCGACGGGTCCACGGTGCGGGTGCGTCCTGTTCGGCTTGACGATCGCGAGGCCATCGGCGAGTTCCTCGCGGGGCTATCGCTCGATTCGCGCGCGCTCCGCTTCTTTGGCACCGGCGTGAACCTCGGCTGGGCGGCGCGGTGGGCGACTGACATCGACTACGTGAACAGCTACGGAGTGGTGGTCACGGCCGGCTCGGGTGAACGCATTGTGGGCCACGCCGCCTACGTCCGCTGCGACCATCAGTCGGCGGAGGTGGCGTTCGAGATCGCCGACGGCTATCAGGGCAAAGGACTTGGAACGATCCTGCTCGCCCACCTCGCCGGGGCGGCGGCCGAGGCGGACATCCCGACCTTCACGGCGCGCGTCCTGCCGGAGAACCACCGCATGCTCAACGTCTTCCGGGAGAGCGGCTTCCCGGTGGAGATCCGCTCGACCCCCGAGGGAATCGAGGTGACCGCGCCGACGTCCGCGACCTCGGAGGCGATCGAGCGCTTCGAGCGGCGCGAGAGCCTCGCCGCCCGTGCGGCGCTCGCGCACGTGCTCGAGCCGCGGTCTGTGGCGGTGATCGGCGCGTCGCGAACACGCGGCAGCGTGGGAGGGGAGCTCTTTCACAACCTGATCGAGGACGGTTTTCAAGGCCCCGTATATCCGGTCAACGCCGCCGCCGATTTCGTTCAGTCGGTGCCCGCGTACCGCTCAGTCACCGTCATCCCCGGCGAGGTCGACCTGGCCGTGATCGCGCTCCCAGGCGCCGCGGTGCTGGACGCCGCGGAGCAGTGTGCCGCGAAAGACGTGAAGGCGCTCGTGGTGCTTTCCGCCGGTTTCGCCGAGGGCGGGGAGAGCGGCCGCGGCGAGCAGCGACGGCTCGTGGAGATCTGCCGGGCGGCCGGCATGCGGCTTGTGGGACCGAACTGCCTGGGCGTGCTCAACACCGCTCCGCAGGTCCACCTCAACGCAACCTTCGGCCGGGCGCTGCCACCCGCGGGCGGCGTTGGCTTCATGTCGCAGAGCGGTGCGCTCGGCCTCGCCGTGCTCGAGCGGGCCGCTGCGCTCTCGTTGGGGGTCTCGTCGTTCGTCTCCGTCGGCAACAAGGCGGACGTGTCCGGCAACGACCTGCTCGAGTACTGGGAGCACGACCCGTTGACCAAGCTGGTGGTCCTCTATCTCGAGTCCTTCGGCAACCCGCGGAAGTTCGCGCGCATCGCGCGCCGGGTGGGGCGGAAGAAGCCGATCGTCGCCGTCAAGAGCGGCCGCTCGGCGGCGGGTGCCCGCGCCGTCGTCTCGCACACGGGCGCGCTGCTCGCCAGCGGCGACGTGAACGTGGATGCGCTCTTTCGCCAGTGTGGGGTGATCCGCACGGACACCCTTGGAGAGTTGTTCGACGTCACTTCGCTCCTCGCCACTCAGCCGGTCCCGCGTGGTCGGCGAGTGGCGGTTCTCACGAACTCCGGCGGGCCGGGCATCATGTGCGCCGACGCCTGCGAGGCAGAGGGCCTCACGCTCGCGCCGCTGTCCGCCGCTACGCGCGAGGCGCTCGCCGCGTTCCTGCCGGCCGAGGCTTCGCTCGCCAATCCAGTGGACATGATCGCCACCGCCT
This sequence comes from Thermoleophilaceae bacterium, assembly GCA_025928345.1. Taxonomy (GTDB): domain Bacteria; phylum Actinomycetota; class Thermoleophilia; order Solirubrobacterales; family Thermoleophilaceae; genus JAICJR01. Next base: position 23,149 of record JAICJR010000019.1, read on the forward strand.
CGGCCGAGCACTACTCGCGTGCGCTGTCGGTGCTGGCCGCCGACGAAGGAGTAGACGCGGTGATCGTGATCTGGACCCCCGTGATGGGCATCTCGGCGGACGAGCTGGCACGCGCTCTCTCGGAGCGTCCGGTCAGGCGCAACCCCGTGCTCGGCGTGTGCATCGGCGGCGGTGGCGCGCCAGCGACATTCCGGGCTGCGGCCATCCCGGCGTACGACTTCCCCGAGGAGGCCGTTCGCGCCCTCGCCCGCGCCGCCCGTTACGGGGAGTGGCGCGACGCGCCGCAACGCGCGGCAGAGCTGCCGACGGACGCGCAGCCGGGCAGAGCCGCCTCCGTGATTGCCAAAGCCCTACGCGACGAACCGAGCTGGATGGCTCCGGAGGCCGCGGGCGATCTGCTCGACAGCTATGGCATACGCCGGACGAAGCAGCGACTCGCCGCCGGCCCCGCCGCTGCCGGCCGGGCGGCGCGCGAGCTGGGCGGGCCCGTGGCGCTGAAGGCCGTCTCCCCGGGACTGGTGCACAAGACAGAAGCGGGCGCGGTGCGCCTCGGCATGCGCGGCGCCGCACCGGTCCGCCGCGCGGCGAGCGAGATGCGGGCGGCACTCGAGGCCGCCGGGCATGGCGTCGAGGGCTTCGTCGTTCAGGAGCAGGTCGAGGGCGGCGTGGAGATGCTCGTTGGGGTGGTTTCCGACCCCGTGTTCGGGCCAGTGGTGGCCTGCGGCGCCGGGGGTACGGCGGCCGAGCTGCTGAAAGATGTGGCGGTGCGGGTCACGCCCCTCACGGAGTCGGATCCCGGCGAGATGCTCCGGTCGCTCGCAAGCTTTCCGCTGCTCCAGGGCTACCGCGGCGCCCCGAAGACCGACATCGACGCGCTCGAGGACCTGATCCACCGCATCGCCGCGCTTGCGGACAACCATCGCGAAATCGTCGAGCTCGAGTGCAACCCCGTGATCGTCACCGCCGACGGCGCCGTCGCCGTGGATGCCCGGGTGCGCATCGCGACCGCCGCGCCGCGCCGGCCATGGCCGGCCATCGACCCGAAATAGATGGTCAGCTAACCCGCCGGGTTCGCCGTCCGCCGTTCTCCTGCCGGAGGTACACGTCGATGACCCCCTCGGCTTCGACGATGTGGTGATCCAACCGGTCGAGCTCCTCCTCGAGCTGATGCTGCTGCGCTGCCATCCGCTCGGCCGTCTTCCGCAGGTCTGCGAGCTCTCGTTGTTCTTCGGTGCGCAACCGGTCGACTTCCCGATTTCTCATAACCGCGAGTATCGACCAGGGCTCTTGATCTGCCATCCGGTCAGGACCGCATTCCGGCGTGCCAACCCTGCTGCGCCGACTCCGTAGAAAGCACGGATCAGGTCGCGCAGCCTCCCCCGATGTCTGTCGGCGGCCAAGAGCGGAGGATCGTGCCCTCACACCGAAGGAGGGCAGCGATGTTCAAGTCCATCATCTGGGCAACAGACGGATCGGCGGCCGCCGATCGGGCAATGCCATACGTCAGGTCACTCGCCTCAGAATCAGGCGGGGAAGTCACGATCTTGCACGTCGATCAGGTACTGGTAGGGCGAGCCGGCGGCGAGCCTGTTTTCGCGAACGAGGACGACATTCGCGCGAAGCTCGAGCGTCGGACGAGCGAGCTGAGAGACGATGGAATCCAGGCCACCGAACGGATCGTCGAGGTGATGACCGGCACGGGTCCGGCACAGGTCATCGCCAACGCGGCCAAGCAGTTGCACTCGGACCTCATCGTCGTCGGCACGCGCGGGCACACCGCTCTCGGCGGGTTGCTGCTCGGCAGCACGACGAACCGGCTATTGCACCTGGCACCGTGTCCGGTGTTCGTCGTTCCGAGCGGCAAGAGCGCTGAGCCGCCCGGCGCGGAGCCGGAGACCGTCGAGGCCGTGCGCTAGTAGCCCCGTGCGTCCCCGTGGCCGCGGCGGCGCCCCGCCCGGAAGATCGCCTTCAGGAGCTTCCACTCCATTACTCGCTTGAACAGCTTCCCCATGTCTCCACCTCTCCTTGGCCGGTTACCTACGGGTTACCCGGATCCGGCGGAAGCCGACCGGCCGCTGACTGGCTTAGGCATCCGCGTCGAACGCGGTGTCGCGAGACACGGCCTCCCACTCGGACAGCTCGGCGGTGAGCGACTCCAGCTGGTCCCGGATCGCGTCGACCGCGTCTCCACCCAGCGCGAGTCGCAGCGGCGGGCTCGGCGCGTCGAGCGCGGCCAGGAGGGCTCGTGCGGCCTTCGCCGGGTCACCGGGCTGGCTGCCGTGGGTGCCTAGATACGCGCGTGTCGGTCCGACGGTTGCCTCGTATTCGGGCATCGGCTTCGAGACGTAAGCCGCCTCGGGACCGAACAGGCCTGTGCGGAACGCCCCCGGCTCGACGATCAGGAACCTCACGCCGAAGTCGACCTCTTGGCGGAGTGCCTCGGTGAGTCCCTCCAGGGCGAACTTCGTGGCGGAGTAGGCGCCGAATCCCGGCGCGCTGACCTGCCCGCCCATGCTCGACATCTGAACCACGGTGCCGCCGCCGGCCCGCCGCATGTGCGGCAGCACCGCGCGCGTCAGGGCGGCCGGACCGAAAAAGTGGAGATCGAACAGGTAGCGCAGCTCGCTGTCGGCCGTTTCCTCCAAGGCCCCGACCTGGGTGCGGCCGGCGTTGTTGACCAGCACGTCGATCCGCCCGAACCGGTTGACCACTTCGTCCACGACCGCCATGCAGCGGTCCGTGTCCGTGACGTCGAGCTCGATCGCATGCACGTGATCCGGGTGCGCGGCGACGAGGTCATCGAGCCGGGCAGGGGAGCGCGCAGCGCCGACTACGACGTCACCCCGTGCGGCCACGGCCTCCGCGATCGCGCGGCCGAAACCGGACGTCGCGCCCGTGATGAACCACAGGGTTTCAGACTCGTTACTCATCGAATTGTCCTCACTTCAAGATCGACCGTGTCGTGGTCACTGCTCCCAAGACGGGGGAGAGGCGGCAAAGGTGACAGCCGTCAGCCGGGGACGACCGTCTTGACGACGCCAGATTCAACGTCATAGATGTGGCCCGAGACGGCGACTCGCGGGGAAACGGCCGGCGCGGACCGCAGACGCTCGACGTCGCTTGCAACCGTGCTCGCCGGGTCGAGGACGGCGCGCTCGCGGAGCGTCGATTCCTCGGCGCCGATCCGCGCGGCGTAGCTCTGACGGAAGCCATCGTCGGCGAGCGCGCCGGCTCCGCACTGGGTGTGGTGGATCAGGGCGACCTCGAACAGCGGGCCGTCGGGCAGGACGTTCTCGGTGATCTGGCTGATGAACGCCACGTCGTCGATCACCTGCTGGGTGACGCGTCCGCCGACGTTCCGCACGACCATCGCGTCGCCCAGCTCGAGGCCGAGGAAGTGCGCGGGGTCGACGCGGGGGTCGAGGCACGTGACGACGAATAGGCGGAGGTTGGGGAACACCGTGGCCCCTTGGTGCGAGCCCGAGGCCGCGAAGCGGCGGTTGCGCTCGAGCGCGGTGTCGATGTTTGCGTCTGCCGGCTGGGTTACTTGCGTGGTCATGAGTGTCTCCTTTGGGTTGTCAGGCGTGTGAGGGGCTGGGGGTGGGTGCCGATCCGCCCTCTTGAAGGCCGAGCCGGTCGTGTAGGCGCCGCAGCGGTTTCGGTGCCCACCAGTTGGCCGATCCGAGCAGGCGCATCAGCGACGGCACGAGCAGAGCGCGGACGATCGATGCGTCGATCAGCACGGCGAGCGCCGCACCCACGCCGAGCTCCTTGATGAAGACGATCTGCGAGGTGGCGAACGCGCCGATTGCCACCGCGAAGAGCAGTGCCGCGGCCGTCACGATCCGGCCGGTGCGTTCGAGGCCGACGGCGACCGCCTCCGAGTTCGAGGCGCCAGCGTCGCGCGCCTCCTTCACCCGGGAAAGCAGGAAGACGCCGTAGTCCGTGGCCAGGCCGAACCCCACGGCGAACAGGAAGATCGGCTGGGTGGCGTCGAGCGCACCCTCGCTGGTGAACGCGAGTGGACCCTGCAGGTGCCCGTCCTGGAAGACGAAGACCAGGATTCCGTACATCGCGCTCAGCGTGAGGAAGTTCATGAGCACGGCCTTCACCGGCAACAGCACCGAGCCCGTGAACAGGAACAGGACGAGCAGCGTCGCTCCGATGACGATTGCGAGCACCACCGGCAGGTGCGCGCCGAGGCTGTGCTCGAGGTCGACGAATGACGCCGTCTCGCCGGCCACCCCCACGTAGACCGGCGCAGCGATCGTGCGGACCTGACGGACGAGGTGCTCGGTTTGCGACGTCAGCGGCCCGTGCACCGGCGCCACTGCTATCAGCGCGTTGTGCGGTCCGGCGGGCTGCGCGGGGGCGACGTCGGAGACGTCGGGCAGGCTCCGGATCCGCGTCGCCACCCGGGCGACCTGCGGCGAGCCCGCCGGCGCGCCGACCACCACCTGGAGCGGCGACGTCCGGTTCGGCGGGAACGCGGTCCTGAGCGCAGTGTCGACCTGACGGGCGCTCGTCGTGGAGGGGAGAACGCGCGCGTCGGCCTGAATGAACTTCACGTGCAGGAAGGGGATCCCGAGCGCGATCAGCAGCACCGCGCTCGCCACCGCAACCTGCGCCGGGCGACGCATCACGAAGTGCGAGAGCCGGTACCAGAACCCGTCGGTGGCCGGCCGCGCGTCGCGATCGGCCGCACGCTGGAGCCGCCTCGGCGCGAGCGCGTTCACCCGCGGCCCGAGCACGGCCAGGATCGCGGGCAGCACGGTGAGGGCGAGCGTGGCCGCCGTGAGCGCGACGATCGCGCCGGCGATCCCCATCGAGTACAGGAAGCTCTGCGGGAACACGATCAGCGACGCGACCGCCGCCGCGATCGTCAGCGAGCTGAACACCACGGTGCGCCCGGCGGTCTGCAGCGTGCGCGCGAGTGCTTCCGCGCCGAACCCGCTCTTCGCGGATTCCTCGCGGTAGCGCGACACCATGAACAGGCTGTAGTCGATCGCCAGCCCGAGCCCGAGGCCTGTCGTGAAGTTGAGCGCGAATACCGAGACGTCCACAAACGACGCAACGATCCGCAGCACGAAGAACGTGACCACGATCGCCAGCCCGCCGAGCAGCGGGGGCAGCAGCGAAGCCACGAGGGAGCGGAAGAACACCAGCGACAGCAGGAAGATCAACGGGAACGCGAACAGCTCCGCCCGCGCGAGGTCATTGCCGACCTTGGTGTCCGCCTGGGCGTTCGCGACAGCGTCGCCTCCCAGTTTGACGTCGCTCTGGCCGGCGAAGCGGTTTTCGATCCGCTGCGCGACGTTCTTCAGAGCCTTGTCAGAGAGCGGCTTGAAGTAGGCGAGGACGTACGTCGAGCGTCGGTCGGCCGACACCATGGAGCGGTTGTGGGTGGTGTAGAAGGACTGGACC
>JAICJR010000150.1 GCA_025928345.1 Thermoleophilaceae bacterium
CGCGCGAGGCGCTCCGTCTGCTCGTCCATGCGAAAGCCGAAGCGCGCCTCGTAGCGCAGCGCGCGAAGGAGCCGTGTGGGGTCGTCCACGAAGCTCTCGCCGTGGAGCACACGGATCACCCCTGCTTCGAGGTCGGCCGTTCCTTCGTGCGGATCCTCGAGGCTGCCGATGTCCTCGCCGTTCAGCGCGATCGCCATCGCGTTGATCGTGAAGTCGCGGCGGCCGAGGTCCTCCGCCAGGCCCGCCGGCTGGACCTCCGGGAGCGCGCCCGGCTCGCTGTACGTCTCGCGGCGGGCTGTGGCGAGGTCCACCGCCAGCTCGCCCGCACGCACCGTCGCGGTGCCGAAGCGCTCGTGCTCCTTCGCCTCTCCTCCAAGCCGCTCGGCGACGCTGCGCGCGACGTCGCGTGCGTCTCCCTCGATCGCGACGTCCAGGTCGACCGTCCGCCTGCCGAGCAGCAGGTCGCGCACCGCGCCGCCAACGAGGAAGGCGGGCGCAAGCCCCTCGAGTGCCGGGAGCAGCCTGTCCATGCCGGTGAGCTCACGAACGCGCGCCGCGAGCTCGGTCGTCTGGGTCACGCCTTGGACTCTAAGGCGCGACCCAGAGCGACCGCCGCGGGCTAGTCGTGAGTCATCGGCGCACGATGGTGAAGCGCACCACCTTCGTCTTGCTCTTGTTGCCGGCCGCGTCCACGGCACGCACCACGAGCTCGTAGCTGCCGGGCGACAGCTTGCGATGCCCAAGCCGGCCGGAGAACGCCAGCTGGTTCGAGCCGCTGATGCCCGCGCGGGTGAGCGTGGCCTGCTTCACCCAGAGCACGCACGCCTTGCCGTGCGAGCGCTTGCCGGACTTCACGCACTTCCGGCCCTTCTTGTGCCCCTTCACGGAGCGCTCGACGGCGAAGCTCACGCGTGCCGGCTCCGAGAGCGTGTAGCGCACCATCGCGCCCTGGTGGCTGCGCTTCTTCTTGGCCGACAGCGCTGTGGACGCCTTGCCCACGACAAAGCGCTTGGGGCTGATGCCGAGCGCGCCGAGCGCCGGTGCGGTTGTGTCGTGGGCGGGCTGCGGTCCCGGCTGCGGCCCGGGGCTGGGCGCGACATACCCCGCGTTGGCAGCCTCGGTCGCTGCGCTCCAGAACGGCTGGGTCGCGCCCGGTATCACGAGCGGCGCGCTGGACGGGCAGCTGTCCAGATTCGAGACGCTGGCGATGTGCACGCCGTCCGGCTCTGCGAACGCAATCCGCGTGCCATCAGGAGAGAAGGTCGGGCCCGCGTTGTAGTACCAGAGGGTGCTGTCGGGGTCAGCGGGCAAGGTGAGAGTGCACTTGAGAGTCGGTGCCGACGCGCTCCCACCGTTAGCGTTCGTAGGCGGCCCGCTCGCGGCCCACAGGCCCAGGACGACGTTTTGGGCGGCGCCGCCGTAGTTCGCGCCATCCTCCTCAACCGAGGCGAACTTCGTGCCGTCGCGCGAGATCGCGATCCCGTCGAAGCCGCTGGCGGAGCTGGCATCGTCCGAGAACCACGGCCAGCCGTTGTTCGCCGGGTCGCCGAGATCGTGCGTCCACCACTCGCAGTTGTTGCCTGTACTGGTGTCGCAGGTGTCGAACTGCACGCCGCCCCGGCTGATGAGGAAGGTGGAGTTGCTGGCCCAGTAAGGGAACTGGAAGTCCTCCATGTACTCGCTGTCGGTGAAGCCCGCGCCTCCCACCGTTCCGACAAAGGTGTCGAAGCGGTCGCAGAAGAACGTGTCGTAGGCGTAGTGCTGCCCGTCGGGCGCCACGCGAAGGCTCACGGGGGCATACGTCAGGCAGCCCACGCTGCTCATCGAGCCCGGCGTCTGCTGAGGCGCTGACAGCTCCGCGCCCTGCTGGTTCATCCGGTGGATCTCGGACCCGGCGGTGTCCTCGATGCCGGCGTTGATGTTCTCCTGGCCGCCGGCCACGAGGATGACGCCATTGTCGTCCTCCGTCGGCCACGACCACGTGTTCGGTGCGCCTGTGATCTGGCGCGGGTTGGAGCCGTCTCCGTGGGAGATCCAGACGTTGCCGCCGTTCATGTAGACGAGCGAGTCGGCGTGAGCGGCGGACGCGAATAGGACGGGAGTGACGGCCAGTGCGGCAGCGAAGACCGCTGCGCGGCGAGTCAAAACGCGCATACTTTGTACCTCTTCAGTTGGGGGGACAAGTGAAGGGGGAGCCGCCCACGATCCTGTGCGATCGCGCGCGCGTTCGCCAGCACCGCTGTTCGCCGTCTGACAATTACAGGCGGACGGGGATCCCGCTGGCTCGCATGCGCTCTTTTGCCTCGCGCACGGTGTGCTGTCCGTAGTGGAAGATCGACGCGCACAGCACCGCGTCGGCGCCGCCGTCCTCCACCGCGTCGACGAGGTGGTCGAGGTCGCCCGCTCCGCCGCTTGCGATCACGGGCACGTCAACGGCGTCTGATGCGGCCCGCGTGAGCAGAAGGTCGTAGCCGTTCTCGGTGCCGTCGCGGTCCATGCTCGTGAGCAGGATCTCCCCCGCCCCCAGCTCCACGCCGCGGCGGATCCACTCGATCGCATCGAGACCCGTTTGCGTCCGGCCGCCGTGCACGAACACCTCCCAGCCGGACCCGTCCTCGCGCCCGCGCGCGTCCACCGCAAGCACGACGCACTGCGCGCCGAACACCTCGGCCAACTCCGCGATGAGCTCTCGCCGCTCCACCGCGGCCGAGTTCACGGACACCTTGTCCGCGCCTGCGTCGAGCACCGCCTGAGCATCCTCCACCGACCGCACTCCGCCGCCGATCGTGAACGGGATGAACACGTCGTCCGCCGTGCGGCGCGCCAGCTCCACGATCGTCTCGCGCTTCTCGTGCGACGCGGTGATGTCGAGGAACACGATCTCGTCCGCCCCCTCGTCCTGGTAGCGCACGGCCAGTTCAACCGGGTCGCCGGCGTCGCGGAGGTTGACGAAGTTGGTGCCCTTCACGACGCGGCCCTTGTCGACGTCGAGGCAGGGGATCACGCGCTTGAGCAGCATCAGTCTTCTCTTAGCAGGGCCTGCGCCTCGGGCACGGTGAACTTGCCCTCGTAGAGCGCCTTGCCGGACACGACCCCGGCGAGGTTGACGAGGCGCAGATCGTTCAGCGCCTTGAGGTCTTCCAGCTTGGCGATCCCGCCGGAGTAGAGGAAGCGGCCGCGCACGGTATCCGAGATGCGCTTCACCTCGTCGAGGTCGGGGCCCTCGAGCGTGCCGTCGCGGTCCACGTTCGTGTACATGAACTGCTTCACGCCGCGCCGCTGCAGGCGGGTGATGATGTCCTCGGGAAGCATCTGCGTGGCCTTCGTCCAGCCCGCCACGGACACGTGCCCGCCGCGCACGTCCACGGCGATCACCACGCGTGTGTCCCAGGTCTCGAGAAGCTGGTCCACGAAGTCGACGTCCGAGTAGGCGGCGGTTCCCACCACCACGCGCTCGGCTCCGGCAGCGAGCGCCGAGCGCACCGCGCCCAGGTCGCGCAGGCCGCCGCCGTACTGCACGGCCACTCCCAGCTCGGTGGTGATGCGGCGCAGATGCTCGAGGTTCACCGGCTTGCCCTCGCGCGCTCCGTCGAGGTCCACGACGTGGAGGAACTTCGCGCCCGCCTCCACGAACGAGCGCGCGGCCTCGAGCGGATCGTCCACGTACACGGTCTCCTTGGCGAAGTCGCCGCGCTGGAGCCGCACCGCCTTGCCGCCGCGAATGTCGACCGCCGGCAGAAGGATCATGCGGCGTGGCGCACTTGGTCAACCCCGCAGATCGCGGCGAAGTTGCCGAGCAGCCGCAGGCCGTGCGGGCCCGACTTCTCCGGGTGGAACTGGACGCCGTAGACCGGCTCGCGCTCCACCGCCGTCACGAACTCGGCGCCGTAGTCGGCCGTGGCGAGAACGTCATCGGCTTCGCTTGGACGCGGAGCAAACGAGTGCACGTGGTAGAAGGCGCACGGGTCCGGCAGCCCGCCGCAGAGCCGCGACGCGCGCTTCCACGAGATCGCGTTCCAGCCGATCTGCGGGATCTTCAACCCCGGAGCGTCGAGCGGCCCGACCTCGCCGGCGAGGAAGCCGAGGCCGTCTCCGCCGGCAAGCTCCGTGCTGCGCTCGAACAGCAGCTGCATCCCGAGGCAGATGCCGAGCGTTGGGATCCCTGCCGCCAGGCGCTCGGCCATCAGCTCGTCGAGCCCGAGCTCGCGAATCGCGCTCATCGCCTTCGGGAACGCGCCCACCCCGGGCAGCACGATCCCCTCCGCATCGCGGATCTGGGCGTGGTCACGCGTGATCAGCGCCTGCGCGCCCACGTGCTCGAATGCCTTCTCCACCGAGCGCAGGTTCCCCATTCCGTAGTCGAGGATGGCGATCACAGGAGCCCCTTCGTGGACGGGATGCCGCTCGCGTTCGGGTCGATCGCCACGGCGGCGCGCAGCGCCCGCGCAAAAGCCTTGAACACAGCCTCCACCATGTGGTGCGCGTTCGTGCCGGTCTCCACGCGCACGTGCAGGGTGAGCTTGGCGTTGTTCGCAACAGCGCGGAGGAACTCCTCGGCGAGGTCGCTGTCGAAGTCCGCGATCGCAACCGGCGGCAGCTCGGCGTCGAAGAGCAGGAACGGGCGGCCCGAGATGTCGATCGCGGCGCTCGCCCGCGCCTCGTCCATCGGCACCACCGCGTGGCCGAAGCGCGTGATACCCGAGCGGTCGCCAAGCGCCTGATCGATCGCCTGTCCCAGCGCGATCCCGGTGTCCTCCACCGTGTGGTGCGGACCGGTCTCGAGATCGCCCTGCACGTTCACGTCGAAGTCGAGCCCGCCGTGGCGGGCCACCGCGTCGAGCAGGTGGTCGAAGAAGCCGACGCCGGTGGTGCGCGTGCCCTCGCCCGCGCCGTCGATCGACAGCGACAGGTTCACGTCCGTCTCGTTCGTCTTGCGGGAGATGTGGGCGGTGCGGCTCACGCGCGGCGCTCCATGGATTCGGCGTGCCTGGGAAAGCCCTCGGCCCGTGCCAGCGCGGCGCCCGCGGGCGCAAGGCGCGCGGCCGCGCCGGGCGGCAAGGATACCCGCGACATGCGGCGCCTGAAGGTGCTCACGCCGAGTGCGCTGGCATAGCGCGCTGCGCCGCCCGTCGGCAGCACGTGGTTCGAGCCGGCCACGTAATCGCCGAACGCGGTGCCGGCATCGCGCCCCACGAACAGGCAGCCGGCGAAGCGCACGGCGTCGGCGAGCGCCTCCGCGTCGGCGCCCATGAGCTGGAGGTGCTCTGGCGCGATCTGCTCGGCCAGCGCGATGGCGGACGGCAGGTCCCGCGCGTGCACAAGCGCTGCGTCCGTGCCGTCGAGTGCGTCCAGCAACGCCGCATCCGGCGAAATCGCCACTACAAGGCTGTCCGGCCCGTGCTCCTGCTGCGCGGCGAGATCCGCGGCTATCAGCGCGGGATCCGCGCCGGCGGTCGCGACGACCACGAGCTCGCTCGGCCCGGCCACGCTGTCGATGCCCACGATGCCGACGAGCTGTCGCTTCGCCTCCTGCACGTAGCGGTTGCCGGGTCCGACGATTACGTCCACAGGCGCGACCGAGTCGGTGCCGAGCGCGAGCGCAGCCACCGCCTGCGCGCCGCCCATCGCGTACACCTCGGTCACGCCGCAGAGCGAGCAGGCAGCGAGGATCGCGGGGTGCACGTGGCCGTCTGGGCCAGGCGGAGCGCACACCGCCAGCTCCTCGACCCCGGCCGCGCGCGCGGTGGCGGCGCACATCACCACCGTCGACGGGTAGGCGGCGCGCCCGCCCGGCACGTACGCCGCGGCGCGCCGCACCGGCACCTCCACGATCTCCACGCGCTGGCCCTGCGGCAGGTCGAGCTGGATCGGATCGCGCAGCTGCGCCTCTGCCACCGCGCCCACGTTCGCGATCGCGGTTCCGAGTGCCTCGAGCACGTCCGGAGCCAGCTGCCGCGCGGCCGCCTCGAGCTCGTCGATCGGCACGCGCAGCTCCGCCGGCTCCACTCCGTCGAAGCGAGCGCCGAGCTCGCGCAGCGCCGCGTCCCCCCGCTCGCGCACGGCGTCGACGATGGCGCGCACATCGCTCTCCACGTCAGCCGGCGGCGGCGTGAGGCTCCGCAGCTCAGCGGCCGTGGTGTCCGGCCCGAAGCGGCTCACGCCACCACCCCGCGGATCCGCTCGATCAGCTCGTCGATCTCCGCCGCCTTCAGCTTGTGCGCCACCGGATTCGCGATCAGCCGCGCCGTGCACTCGCAGATCTGCTCCCGCTCCACGAGGTGGTTCTCGGCGAGCGTCGTGCCCGTGGCGGTGAGGTCGACGATCCCGTCGACGAGCCCGGTGAGCGGGGCGATCTCCACGGACCCCTTCACCTCCACGATCTCCACCTGCCGCCCGGTGTCCGCGAAGTGGCGGGCCGCGATACGCGGGTACTTGGTCGCCAGGCGCACGGCGCCGAGCCGCCGCAGCGACTCCTCCATGGCGTTCGTCCCCTCCCGCTCGGCCACCACCATGCGGCAGTAGCCGTAGCGGAGGTCGAGCAGCTCGTACACCTCGCGGCCGGTCTGCTCGAGCAGCACGTCCTTGCCGGTGATGCCGATGTCCGCGGCGCCGTGCTCGACGTAGGTGGGCACGTCGGACGGGCGCATGGTCACGATGCCGACGTCCGGGAACACGAGCTTGCGGTCGTTCGAGCGCACCTCGGAGGTGTCGATGCCGAGCGAGTCGAGCAGGTCGAGCGTTTCACGGAAGAGCGCGCCGCGCGGAACAGCGATCTTCATTAGGCCTCCCTCTCTTCCGCGGTGAGCGCCACATGTACCCGCTGGACGTCGAGCGCGAGGCCGCACGCGGGCAGCTCCCGTCCGAAGCGGCCGACCAGGTCGTCGTAGCGGCCGCCGCCGCCGAGCGCGAACCCCACGGCGGGGTCGTACACCTCGAACACCGCGCCCGTGTAGTAGCCGAGCTCGCGCACGAGGCCGAGGTCGAAGATCACCCGGTCCGCCACGCCACGTTCGGCGAGCAGCTCGTAGCAGGCGCGCAGGTTCTCGACGGCGGGCGCGACCGGCTCGTCCTTCCCTAGTTCGAGCACCTCGGGCCCGCCGCGCAGCGTGGGCAGCCTCGTCAGCAGGTCACTGGCCGAGCTGGCAAGGCCAAGCCGGTCCACCCCGATCGCCACGTCCACGAGATCCCGCCGCGAAAGAGCCTCCAGCAGCGGCATGCGCTCCTCCTCCGGCACCTCGAGCTCTGCGAGCAGCGTCCGGTAGAGCGACCCGTCGCCCAGCCCGAGCCGGTGGCGCGTGAGGCCGGCGTCGCTGAGTGCCTCGATCGCCAGCGCGACCACCTCGGCGTCACCCTGCGGCTCCGGCATCCCGATCAGCTCGATGCCGGTCTGAAGGAACTCGTGAGCCTGGCCGCTGCGGCGGTCCACCTCGCGGAAGGCGTTTCCGAAGTAGCAGAGCCTGAACGGGGGCTCCTCGTCCTGGTAGCGGGTCGCGACCACGCGCGCGATCGGAATCGTCATGTCGGGCCGCAGCACGAGCACCTGACCGTGCTCGTCGAACAGCCGATACCCGGCGCCCGCGGCGCGCTCATCGCCGCGGCGCAGCACGTCCTCGTACTCCATCGTCGGCGTCGAGATCTCGCCGTAGCCCGCGCCCTCAAAGCGCGCGCGCAGCGTCTCGGTGAGCTGGCGCAGCTCGCGCATCTCGTCAGGCAGCACGTCGCGCGTGCCCGGCGGAATCGGATGGATCATGTTGGGGCCTCGATCTTCAGGCGCCGCAGACTACGCGGGCACGCGCTCCACGGCCACGCGCTCGATGCGCGCGCCCAGCGCCCGCAGCCGCTCGTCGATCCGCTCGTAGCCGCGGTCGATCTGGCGGACGTTGCCGATCTCGGACGTCCCCTCCGCGCACAGCGCCGCGATGAGCAGCGCCATGCCGGCGCGGATGTCGGGGCTCTCCATGCGCTCGCCGTGAAGACGCCTCGGGCCAGCTACGACCGCGCGGTGCGGGTCGCACAGGATCACCCGAGCCCCCATGTTGATCAGCTTGTCCACGAAGAAGAGACG
>JAICJR010000059.1 GCA_025928345.1 Thermoleophilaceae bacterium
CAGGCGCGGCGCGGGCCGGTCTCGCCGTCGGGCAGCGCGAACACCATGTCGCCGAACAGCTCGGCGCCGGCGGTGAAGGCGGCGTCGGGGGAATCGGCCGGAAGGCTTCCCACCAGCAGGAGCTCGGACGTCACCCGTGGCGCCATCACCCGCTATTCCACCACCAGCACCACGAGCCTGCGCGGCCCGTGCACACCCTCCACGCGGCGGAGCTCGATGTCCGAGGTTGCCGATGGGCCGGAGATGAGCGTGACGGGGCGCTGCCCGCCGGCCACGCGCGCGACGGCCTCCGGGACCGAGCCCACCACGCGATCGGCCGGCACGATGCAGATGTGGAGGTCGGGCACCAGCGTGAGTGCGCGACGCCCCTGGTCGGGCCCGGCGTCGAGGACGATCGTCCCGGTCTCGGCGATGGCCGCGGCGCAGCCGGTGAGCGCGCCGTCGATCGCGTCGAGCTCCGCGTGTGTGAGATTGCGGTCCTCGATCAGCTCGACGCCCTCCGGCCGCGTATGGGCGGGTACGCCCTCCGGCACCACAAGCCGCCGCGCGGAGTGCCGCTCGCACGCGCGCGTCACGCGCTCCCGCAGCTCGGACGCGGGCACCCGCTCCACCTCGGCCCGGTAGTCGGCTACTCGCTCGACGAAGAGCGCGACCACCGCTTCGTGCGGTTCGCCGGAGTCGCGCCGGTAGGCGCGCTCCACGCGCACGTCGTCGGGCGACTCGTCATCCGGCACGTTTCGCAGCGCGGTTCGCACACGGCCCAGAATCTCCTCCCGCGCGTCGCTCACCGCTGCCTCCACCAGTCGCGGAACGCCTGCTTCGGCAGCGGCCGGATGTCGCGCGTGGCCGTCCAGCCGGAGAGACCGCCGGGCAGGTGCTGGATCACCCCGCGGCGGGCGAACGGCCACTGACCCGCGCGCGCGAGCCGCTGCGCGACCTCGTATCGCCGCCGGCTCGAGAACACCTTCGCCATCGCGCGCATCGCCGCCTGCTCGGGATCGAGCGTCGCGCGCTCATGCTTCACCACCTGGTGGCGCAGGTGCACGAGCACCTGCGGGATGTTGATCTTCACCGGGCACACGTCGTAACAGGCGCCGCACAGGCGCGACGCGTACGGCAGCGACCCGGCGCGATCGAGTCCCTCGAGCTGCGGCGTGAGGATCGCGCCGATCGGCCCGGGGTAGACCGAGTTGTACGCGTGCCCGCCCGTGCGCTCGTACACCGGGCAGAAGTTCATGCACGCCGAGCAGCGAATGCAGCCCAGCGCCTGGCGCCCGATCTCGTCGGCGAGCACGTTCGTGCGCCCGTTGTCCACGAGCACGAGGTGGAACTCCTGTGGCCCGTCGCCCTCGTGCACGCCGGTCCAGAACGAGTTGTAAGGGTTCATCCGCTCGGCGGTGGAGGAGCGGGGCAGCAGCTGGAGGTAGACCTCGAAGTCCTGCCATGTGGGGATCAGCTTCTCGATCCCGAGCACGGTGATCAGCGTCTCGGGCAGCGTGGTGCACATGCGCCCGTTGCCTTCGGACTCGAACAGGGCGATCGTGCCAGTCTCGGCCACGCCGAAGTTGCCGCCGCTGATGCCCACGCGCGCGCTGAGGAACTTGGCGCGCAGGTGGCGCCGCGCGGCCTCGGCGAGCTCGGCCGGCTCGTCGGACAAGTTCTCGATGCCGAGCTCACGCTCGAACAGCTCGCGGATCTCCGCCCGGTTCTTGTGGATCGCGGGCACGAGCACGTGCGACGGCGTGTCGTGGGCGAGCTGGATGATCAGCTGCGCGAGGTCGGTCTCCCACGGCCTGATGCCGTTCTCCTCGAGCGCCTCGTTGAGTTTCGTCTCCTCTGTGGTGAGCGACTTGGACTTGACCACCTCGTCCGCACCCGTGGCCTTGACCAGCTCCACCACAACGCGGTTCGCCTCCGCCGCGTCGCGTGCCCAGTGCACCTGGCCGCCGCTCGCGGTCACGGCCTCCTCGAACTGCACCAGGTAGTGGTCGAGGTGGCGGAGCACGCGCTCCTTCAGCGCACGGCCCGCCTCGCGCAGCTCCTCCCAGTCCGGCAGCTCGGCCACGGCGTCGTTGCGCTTGGCGCGGATCGCGCGAGTGGCGTTGCCGATGTTGTGGCGAAGCTGCGTGTCCTGCAGCGCGATGTGTGCCGACTCCTGGAACGTGGTCACGCGCGCGCTTCCTCCTCGGTGGCGGCGAGGATCTCGGCGAAGTGCATCGTCCGGACGCCGGTGCGCTGCCGCGACAGCGCTCCGCCGATGTGCATGAGGCACGAGTTGTCGGCCGCGGTGCACACCTCCGCGCGAGTGTCGAGCACCGTGCGCACCTTGTCCGCCAGCATTGCGCTCGAGGTCTCGGCGTTCACCACCGCGAACGTCCCGCCAAAGCCACAGCACTCCTCGGCCTCCGGAAGCTCCACGAGATCGATCCCGCGCACGGCGCGCAGGAGGCGCAGCGGCCGGTCGCCCACCCGCAGCATGCGCAGGCTGTGGCAGGTGGGGTGGTAGGTCACCCGATGCGGGAAGTACGCGCCCACGTCCTCCACACCCAGCCGGTCCACCAGAAGCTCGCTCAGCTCGAGCACGCGCTCGCGGATCGTCTCGATCTCGCGCGCGAGGCCGGCGTCGCCCGACAGCTCACCAAGGCGCGGGTAGAACTCGCGCACCATCCCCGTGCACGATCCCGACGGGCACACCACAACCTCGCTCTCGCCGAACACGCGCACGAACCGCCGCGCCAGCGGCACCGCCTCGTCCGCGTAGCCCGTGTTGAAGTGCATCTGCCCGCAGCACGTCTGCTCGAGCGGGAACTCCACCTCGTGCCCGAGCCGCTCGAGGACCTTCACCACCGCCTGGCCCGCCTCGGGGAACAGCGTGTCGTTGAAGCAGGTGATGAAGAGCGAAATCCGCAGAGACAGGGAGAGTAAGACACCGCCCTGCTGCTAGCCGACGAGCATCGGCGGGGCCGGCTCGGCGACCTCGTCCTCCTCGTCAGGCAGCGGCTCCGGCTTGTTCTTCGGCAGAAGCACGAGCGCCACGACGAGCGACACGATCACGAGTGCGAGCGCGTACCAGAAGGTGGTGCCGAAGGCGTCCGCCATCGCCGGCGCGATGCGCTCGCGCACCGCGTCAGGAATCGCTGCGCCGATGCCGGTGCCCGACCCGCCGACGCTCCCGGGCAGGTGGCTGGCCAGCTCGTGCGCCAGCAGCACGCTCATCACGGCGGTGCCGATCGAGGCGCCGGTCTGCTGGTTGATGTTCAGCGTCGTGCTCGCCTTTGCCACCGCGGCCTCGCGGAGCGTCTGCATCGCCGCGGAGAACGTCGGCATCATCGAGCTGCCCATGCCGAGGCCCATCACGAAGAGGATTCCGCCGAAGAGGACGTACGAGGTGTGCGCGCTCAGCTGCGTGAGCCCGAGGAAGGCGACGCCCACGAGCGTGAGCCCGACGGGCACGATGCGGCCGGCCCCGGTCTTGTCCGTGAGCCTGCCGGCGATCGGCATCGCGATCATCGCGCCGAGGCCCTGCGGGGCAAGCAGCAGGCCGGTGGTCATCGGCGACTCGCCGCGCACCGCCTGGAGGTAGAGCGGCAGGAGCAGCATGCCGCCGAACATGGCGATGATGGCGAGCACGAGCGTGGCGGACGACGCGGCGAAGACCTTGTTGGCGAACAGGCGGACGTCGATCAGAGCGTGCGGTGTCCGCAGCGAGTGGCGCACGAAGAGCGCCAGCAGCGCGATGCCGACGAGCGCGGGCACGAGCACCTGCGCCGAGCCGAAGCCGCCCGCGCCATTCGTCTTCGCGAGGCCGTAGATGAACAGGGCCAGGCCAGGCGAGAGCATCAGCAGTCCCTGCCAGTCGAGACGGTGCTCGTGCTGCGCGACGTCGCGCGGCAGGATTCGGAATGACGCGGTGAGAGCCGCGATCCCGATCGGGACGTTGATGAAGAAGATCCAGCGCCAGGAGAAGGACTCCACGAGCCAGCCGCCGAGGATCGGCCCGATGATCGGGCCAAGCAGCATCGGCACGCCGATGATCGCCATCACACGGCCCACGCGCTGGGGCCCGGCCGCGCGCGTGAGGATCGTCATGCCTGCCGGCATGATCATGCCGCCGCCGAGGCCCTGCAGCACGCGGAAGCCGATCAGCGAGGTGGCGGACCACGCCAGGCCGGAAAGCATGGAGCCCGCGAGGAACATCGCGATCGAGAGCATGTAGAGGCGTTTGGTGCCGAAGCGGTCGGCAGCCCAGCCGGTGAGTGGGATCACGGTGGCGAGCGCCAGCGTGTAGCCGGTGGCGACCCACTGGATCGTCGAGAGCTGCGTATGGAAGTCGCGCGCGAGGGTGTTGATCGCGACGTTGACGACGGTCACGTCGAGGATCGACATGATCGCGCCGAGGACGACGCAGGAGGCGACGAGCAGGACGCCGCGGTCGAGGCCGCTGTCAGTGGTGGGAGAGGAAGTCATCGGGAACCGGGGGACGGGGGCTGGGCGAGCGAAACGGAGGTATCGCCTCCACTTCATCGGCAAAACTAGCAGAAAATGGAGGGTCGACCTCCGTTTTGGCACTAGACTTCGCTGCGTGGAGGCGACCGAAGCCACGCCCAAGCTGAGGCGCGACGCCCAGCGTAACCACGAGAAGATCGTGGAGGCCGCGCGCGAGCTGTTCGCAAAGCGCGGGCTCGACATCTCGCTCGACGACATCGCGCGCCAGGCCGGCGTCGGAGTGGCCACGGCGTACCGCCACTTCCCCGAGAAGGACCAGCTGATCGACGCGGTGTTCGCCCACGCGATGGCGCAGACCGTCGCGCTCGCCGAGGAGGCGGCCGCGCAGAAGCGCGCGTGGGACGGCCTCGTGATGTGGCTGACGAAGGTCGGCGAGATGCAGGCGGCCGACGCCGGCCTGCGCACGCTGCTGAAGTCGCGCTCGCGCGGCGCGGAGCACGCCCGGCGCGCACACGACGAGATCCTGCGGAGCCTCACCGAGCTCGTGGAGCGGGCGATCGCCGAGGGCGACCTGCGCGCGGACCTCGAGCTGAGCGATCTCGGCGCGTGCATCTACATGCTCAGCGCGGCGATCGACCTCACCGACCCCGTGGTCCCGGGAACCTGGCGCAGGTACCTCGACTTCCTGCTCGACGGCCTGCGCGCTTCACGCAGGAAGCCTTCGCCGCCGTCCGCCCGCGCTCTCACGCGCGAGGAGATCGAGCGCGGGATGAAGAAGAGCTAGCTGGTCTGGCGCACGCCGGCCTCGTGCTCGATGCCGTCGAGCTGGCCGTCCCAGCTGCCGCTGACCGACAGCTCGCCGCGGGCGCGCCGGAACGTCGGCAGCACCGTCCTGTGCTGCTGGCCCTCGAGCTCGAAGGCGAGCACGCCGTAGGCCGCGACGCCGCACACCACGAGGCCGACGACCCCGGAGACGTCCTGCCACGTGCTGTTGGCCGACAGCTCATAGATCCCCGCCAGCGCGAACCGGAGCGCCGCCGTGAGGAACACTGCGCCCGCCAGGAGCTTCGCCATCGAGGTGGCGAAGGCGGATAGCGCGAGCACGCCGCCCGCGGCCAGCAGCAGCAGTCCCAGCGCGCCGCTCGTGGAGCCCGGCGAGACGATGTGGATCAGGCCGATCGCGAGCCAGCTCGTGGATAGGACCCCCACGCACGCGCCGGCTGCGCCGTCGCGTGCGAGATAGGAGAACACGCACGCGACGAGCTGGAGCACGAAGGGCACGGCGAGGAGCACGAGGCCCACTTGCACGGCCTGCGTCTTCGCGATCCAGCCGAGGTCGAGCCCGCTCTGCACGAGCGATGCGATCGCCAGCCCGGACATGCCGATCGTCAGCGGCGACCCGATCGGCCGCAGGAAGACCGTCGAGGGTGGTGGCTCGGGCACGCGGGCGGATTACCCGCTATGCCCGGCGTTGAACCGTCGCCGGGCGCGCGCCGCGAGGCCGGCTTCCGGCACCCTTCACCCACTGTTCTCGCTCACCACAGCCCTGCTGCTCTGCCTCCTCGGATTCGGCGTCGGCGTGTTCGGCACGCTTGTGGGCGCGGGCGGCGGCTTCATCCTCACGCCCGTACTGCTGCTCGCCTACCCGGACAGCACGCCGCAGCTGATCACTGCGATCAGCCTCGTGGTGGTGTTCTTCAACGCCGGGTCCGGCACCGCGGCGTACGCCTACCAGCGCAGGATCGACTACCGCTCGGGGCTCGTGTTCGCGGCGTGCACGCTGCCGGGCTCGGTGCTCGGCGTGATCGCGGCGGACCAGGTGTCGCGGCCGGGGTTCGACGTGATGATGGGAGCCGCGCTGCTGACGATGTCGCTGTGGCTGTTCCTGAGCCACGGCCGCAGGTCGCCAGGGGGAGACGGGAGGGGTGTCGCGCGCGTGATTGTCGGCCGCGATGACCACGCGTACCGCTACCAGGCGCGCCTTGGGCTCGGCGCGGCGCTGAGCGTGGTCGTGGGCTTCGTGTCGAGCTTCCTCGGAATCGGGGGCGGGGTGGTGCACGTGCCGGTACTCGTGGGCGTGCTCGGCTTCCCGACGCATGTGGCCACCGCGACGTCGCACTTCGTGCTCGCGTTCATGGCGCTCGTGGCCACGATCACGCACGCGCTCGCCGGCACGTTTCACGGCGGCGCAGGGCTGAGGCGCGCCGCGGCGCTGTCGGTGGGCGTGGGGGTGGGGGCGCAGATCGGCGCCCAGCTGTCGCGACGGCTCAGCGGCGCGCTGATCGAGCGGCTGCTGTCGGTGGCACTGCTCG
The DNA here is from genome assembly GCA_025928345.1 of Thermoleophilaceae bacterium. Classification (GTDB taxonomy): domain Bacteria; phylum Actinomycetota; class Thermoleophilia; order Solirubrobacterales; family Thermoleophilaceae; genus JAICJR01. The sequence goes on from JAICJR010000059.1 coordinate 6,759, forward strand.
CCCTCGGCGTGCGGCTGATTCTCAGCGTCGTGCTCTGAGCGGCGCGCGACCGTGCGCTGTCGGCGCGATGACCGCGCGCTTTTCGCGCGGCGCGCCAGGGGAGAGTCGCTTGTATGTGTGCGGCCTGGCAACGCTCGCGTTCCTGAGCCACAGCGATCTCCAGCACTGGCTCACGGACTACGGCTACGCGGCGGCGGCCGCTCTCGTGGCGATCGAGAGCATCGGCGTGCCGGTGCCCGGCGAGTCGATGCTGATCGTGGCCGCGGTGTACGCGGGAACGACGCACCGCCTTTCGATCGCCGCCGTGGTGGCGGCCGCGGCGGCCGGCGCGATAGTGGGCGACAACGTGGGCTACGCCGTCGGCCGGCTCGGCGGATGGCAGCTCCTTCGCCGCTACGGGCACTACGTGCGGATCGGCGAGAGCAAGCTCAAGCTCGGCCGGTACCTGTTCATGCGGCACGGCGGCAAGGTGGTTTTCTTCGGCCGCTTCGTCGGCATCCTGCGGACGTACTCGGCGGCGCTCGCCGGCGCGAACCACATGAGGCTCAGGCGCTTCATGGCCTTCAACGCCGCGGGCGGGGTGATCTGGGCGGCCATTTACGGCCTCGGCTACTACTACGCCGCCGACCTCTTCACGAGCGTCGGCGCCGCAGCCGGCGCCGCGCTGATCGCGGTCGCCGTGGCCGTCGCCGTGGCCATGTTCCTCTTTGATGCAGACCGTCGCGCTGCTCGACTCGCAAAGGAGCGCGCTCAAGCTCCGCGCCATCGACTGGTTTGCCTATCGCGACGTGCCGGGGAGCGAGCCCGAGGACAGCCTCGGCCTGATGACGCCCGGCGGCCGCCCCAAGCCGGTGTGGCACGCGTTACGCTCGCTCACTCGATGAGGCTCGCGCGCGCGAACGTGGAAGGAGTGCCGAAGGTGCTCGTGGAGGCCGACGGCGGCGCGGCGTTCGCCACCGTCGACGGCGTGGAGTTCGGCGATCTGCCCGAGCTGCTCGAGGCGGCCGGCGGGGAGGTTGCGCGCATCGGCGCAGGCGACTCCGTCGCCGTACAGGACGCGCAGCTCCTCCCGGTGGTGGGGCAACCGCGGAAGGTGATCTGCATCGGCCGCAACTACACCGCGCACGCTGCCGAGCGCGGCGCCGACGTGCCCGCATATCCGATGCTCTTCCCCAAGTGGGCAACGTCGCTCACCGGTCCCTACGCGGACATTCTGCTGCCGCCCGAGTCGAACGAGGCGGACTGGGAAAGCGAGCTGGCCTTCGTCTTCGGCCGCCGCGCGCGGCGCGTTCGCGCCGAGAACGCGGGCGCGGTGGTGTTCGGCTACGCCGCCGCGAACGACGTGACGATGCGGGACTTCCAGCGCCACACCCAGCAGTTCACCGCCGGCAAGGCGTGGGACCGGTCGACTCCGCTCGGCCCGAGCCTGGTCAGCGCGGACGAGTGCGGCGGGGTGGCGCCCGACCTCGCGGTCCAGGGCCGCATTAACGGCGAGCTCGTTCAGGACGGGCGCACGAGCGACTTCATCTTCGGCGTGCCAGAGCTCGTTGCCTACATCACCACGGTGATGACTATGGAGCCGGGCGACGTGGTCCTCACGGGCACGCCCGCGGGCGTGGGCTCCGCGCTCGACCCGCCTCGTTTCCTCGCGAACGGGGACGTGTTCGAGGTGGAGATCGAGCGGGTGGGCGCGCTCCGGAACGTCTTTCGAGCCGAGTCGCTGTAGCTTTCGCGCCCGCGATGCGCGCGCTGCAGATCGAAGAGCTCTCCGGTCCCGACGCCGTGAAGGTGGTCGACGCGCCCGACCCGCCGGCAACGCACTTCTCCACACCGGGCCAGGGCGTGCTCATCGATGTGAAGGCCGCGGCGGTCTCGTTCCCGGACGTGCTCCAGTCCCGCGGGCTCTATCAGTTCAAGCCGGAGCTCCCGTTCGTGCCGGGCGCCGAGGTGTCCGGCGTGGTGGTGGAGAGCTCCGACGCCTCGTTCTCGCCCGGCGATCGCGTGGCGGCGATGACGCTGCTCGGCGCGATGGCCGAGCGCGTGGCGGCGCCGCTTGCGATGACCTTCCACCTGCCCGACGAGCTGGACTTCGCCGAGGGCGCCGGTCTCGTCCTCAACTACCACACGGCGCTGTTCGCGCTGAAGTACCGCGGCCGCCTCGCCGAGGGCGAGTGGGTGCTGGTGCATGGGGCCGCCGGCGGCGGGGGCACGGCGAGCCTCCAGGTGTCGAAGGCGCTGGGGGCGAAGACGATCGCGGTTGTGTCCAGCGACGAGAAGGAGCGCGTGGCGTCCGAGGCCGGCGCCGACCACGTCGTCCGCTCGGACGCCGACTGGAAGGTGGAGGCCAAGGAGATCTCCGGCGGCGGCGTGGACGTCGTGCTTGATCCCGTGGGCGGCGACCGCTTCACCGACAGCCTGCGCTCCCTCCGCGAGGGCGGCCGCGCGGTGGTCGTGGGCTTCACCGGCGGCTCGATCCCAGAGGTCAAGGTCAACCGGCTGTTGCTGAACAACCTCGAGGTGGTCGGCGCCGGCTGGGGCGCCTACGTCCTCAGCAAGCCCGACTTCACGCGGATGCTGGCCGACGAGCTCGAAGAGATGATCCACGCCGGCCACGTCAGGCCAATCGTCGGCAGCCGCTTCCCCCTCGAGCAGGCGGGTGACGCCATGCGCCTCATCGAGGAGCGCGGTGCTCTCGGCAAAGTCGTGCTCGACGTCGCCGAGTAGCGGCGTCCCTCACCGCGGCACCTATTTCCGTTACCCCGCCGATTCGGCAACAAAGTTGCACCCCGGCAACGAATTTGCTCCGGGATCAAATTCGTTGTCAACAAATTTGACCCCCAGTCAAAAAAGTTGACTGGGGGACAAATTCTTTGACGAATCGGCGGGGCTGCGAAAAGGAGGGCATGCGCCGCTGCACGGCGGCGGCGGCGGGGGGACGGCGGCGCTACTCGTACGAGAGCGCTTCGAGCGGCCGCAGGCGCGCGGCTCGGCGTGCCGGGAAGATCGCCGCGAGGAGGCCGACGATGATGGCGGCGACGATGAAGGCGATCAGCGAAGCGACTGGGATCGTGAAGTTGATGTTCTTAACGCGCGCGGCGAGGAGCGCGCCGAGCACGATGCCGAGGCCGATCCCTGTAACGGTTCCGATCAGCGCGGTGACCACGCTCTCGTAGCGGATCATCCGCCGCGTCTGGCGGCGCGTCATGCCCACGGCGCGCAGCATCCCGATCTCACGCGTGCGCTCGAACACCGACAGCACCAGCGTGTTCACGATGCCGAACAGGCTCACGATGATCGACAGCGCGAGCAGCACGTAGAGCACGTTCAGCGTGCTCTTCAAGCCGGATATCTGGTTGTCGATGAACTTCTGCCGGTTCTGCACCTTGGCGTTGGGGAAGCCCTTCAACGTCTGCTCGAGCGCGGCCTGGTTGGCGGCGGACTCGCCGCCGCGCATGTTGATGAACGTGAACAGGTTCTGCGGCTGCTGGTAGGAGCGGTCGAATAGCGCGCTCGACACGGTGATGGGGCCGAAGGGCGATCCGCCGGCGGGCGGCTTGAACACGCCCCTGATCACCACGTGAAGGGTGTCGCCGGTGGGCGTCTCGAACGACACCGGCGAGCCGACGTGCAGGTGGTGCTTCTTCGCATAGCCGTCGTCGGTGAAGGCGCCGTCCTGCCCGAGCGAAGTCAGGACCGCCGACGACCCCTCCTTCCACTTCAGCGCGAGCGTCTGTCCGATGGTGGGGTCGACGCCCGTGAGCTGGTCCACGTGTCCGAAGATCTTCGCGTCGCCGCCGCGAACGCTCGCGGAGGTGGCGAGCCCCGGCGTCTGCTGCACCGTCTTGCCGACCACACGCGGCAAGAGCGAGAAGTTGTTCTGCGCGGTGACCACGTAGTCGCCCTTGAACAGCGTGTCGACCGCGCCCTTGAAGTTGGAGATGATCCCCGCGGCGAGTATCGCCACGAGCGTGACGAGGGCGAGGCCGATCATCAGCGCCGACGCCGTGGAGGCGGTGCGCTGCGGATTGCGCCGGGCGTTCTCGCGCGCGATGCGGCCCACCGCTCCGCCGATCCGCACCGCCGGCCAGCCGAGCACCTGCGCGAGTGACGGGACCCAGCGGGCCGACAGGAGCGCGACGCCAACGAAGATCATGAGCGCGCCGACGCCCATCCACCCCAGCACGCCGCCGGTGCCGAGCCCGGGGGCGAACAGCCCGTAGACGAGTGCGGCGAACCCGAGCAGCGTGAGCCCGGCCGAGCGGATGAGGCGGCGCCGCGGCGTGCTCGTCTCGGGGATCGTCGCGCCTTCGCGGACCGCGTCGATCGGCTGCACCCGGGTGGCGCGGACGGCGGGCCGCAGGCTGGCCGCCACGGTCACGAGCACGCCCACGAGTATCGCCACCACCGCCGTGCGGCTCTTGAACACGATGCCGCTGTTGGGCAACGTGAAGCCGACCGAGTCGAACAGCGAGAACAGTCCCTTCGCGAGCAGGAAGCCGACGAAGAGGCCGGCGACGGCGGCGAGGAAGCCGACCACCAGCGCCTCGACCAGCACCGAGCGCAGGATCTGCCTGCGGTTGGCCCCGAGCGTGCGCAGCGTGGCGAACTCGCGCGTGCGCTGCGCGATGGTGATCGACAGCGAGTTGGCGATCACGAAGCTGCCCACGAACAGGGCGATGCCCGCGAAGGCGAGCAGGAACGTCTTGAAGAAGGTGAGGAAGCTGTTCGTCGCGTTGGCGGACTTCTTCGCCTGTTGAGCGCCCGTGCGCACCTGCGTGTCACGAGGAAGGATCGGTTTGATCTGCGACACCAGCCGCTGGGGGGACACACCGGGGTGGGCGGCCACGCGGATGTCGTCGAGCTTGCCGCGCTTGTCGAAGAGCGCCTGCGCGGTCTGGATATCGAAGCCCGCCAACGTCGCGCCGCCGAGCGATCCGGCGGAGCCGAACTTAACGAGGCCGGACACGCGCATCTGCTTCACGGGACCGAGGGCCTGCACGCCGATCGTGTCGCCCACGTGGATGCTCTTCTTGCTCGCGGTGCCGGTGTCGACCACCAGCTCGTTCGGGCCCGGCCACGCGCCCCGCGACAGCTTCAGCGACGAGAACTGTGGGTACTTCGGGTCGACGCTGAAGCCGAGGTTGGGCGCTCCGCCGAACGCGATCGCCTTTCCGTTCTTCACGAGGTGCGGCTCGCCGGACACGCCGCCGATAGCCGCCTTCACGTCGGGCAGTGCGCGCACGCGCGCAAGCAGCCCCTGGTCGAACGAGGGAGTGCTGGCGCCGCCGCCTGCGTTACTGGCGTTCGTGTCGATCGCGTTGCGGCCGATGATTGTGGCGTCGGTGCCGCGGTAGACGTTCTGGAAGATCGAGTCGAACGCCCTTGTGATCGAGTCCGTGAGCACGTAGGTGCCGCTCACGAGCGCGACGCCGAGCACGATCGCGAAGGCGGTGAGCACCGAGCGGAGCTTGCGCGTGAACAGGCCGCGTAGCGCGAAGCGGATCATCGCGCGGTGAGCTCCTTCATGGCGCCGATGATGTCGTCGGCGTTCGGCGCGACGAGCTCGCGCACGAGGCGCCCGTCCTCGAGGAAGAGCACGCGGTCGGCCACCGCGGCGGCGTACGGGTCGTGGGTGACCATCACCACCGTCTGGCCGCCCTCGTCCACGGAGCGCCGGATCAGCTCGAGGATCTCCGTGCTGGCCGCTGAGTCGAGGTTGCCGGTGGGCTCGTCGGCGAACAGCACCGTGGGCTTGCTCATCAAGGCGCGCGCGATCGCCACGCGCTGCTGCTGCCCGCCCGAGAGCTCAGAGGGGCGGTGGGTGAGCCTGTCGCCGAGGTGCGTCTGCTCGATCACCTGGTCGAACCACGAGGGCTCCGCCTGCCTGCCCGCGATGGCGAGCGGCAGCTCGATGTTCTCGCGCGCGTCGAGCATCGGGAGCAGGTTGAAGAACTGGAAGACGAAGCCGATGTGGTCGCGGCGCAGCCGCGTGAGGTCGTCGTCGTCGAGCTTGGTGATGTCCGTGCCGTCGATCTCGACGGTGCCCGCCGTGGGCCGGTCGAGCCCGGCGAGTATGTGCATCAGCGTCGACTTTCCGGAGCCGGACGGGCCCATCACCGCGGTGAGCTTGCCGCCCTCGATCGACACGTCGACATCCAGCAAAGCATCGACCGCGGCGTCGCCCTCGCCATAGCGGCGGGAGACGCCGTGAGCCACGAGTACCGCACCGTTCTGGGCCATGGCCCCGAGATTAGCCATTCTGGCGCAACGGCATTGGTCAGCAGGAGTTGAATTTGCACGTATGAGAGCTCATCTGCCGTTTCCCCACGCGGCCGCGACGCTCGCCGCCGCCGCAACCTTCGCCATAACAGGGTCCGCAGCCGCGAACGTGCCGCTCACTCAAATCAGCAGCGACACGTTCACGAACAGCACCAGTCAGCACGCCACGGAGGTGGAACCCGACACCTTCGCGAGCGGCTCGACGGTGCTCTCCGCCTTCCAGGTCGGCCGCTTCTTCAGCGGCGGCGCGACCGACATCGGGTTCGCGCGCTCCACCGACGGTGGGACCACATGGACGCACGGCTCGATGCCAGGCCTCACCGCCACGTCCGGCATTCCCGGCTCCACCGGAGCCGCGTTCGAGCGCGTGAGCGATGCGTCGACCGCGTTCGACGCAAAGCACGGAACCTGGCTCGTGTCGAGCATCCCGCTCGAGGCCGGCAGCCTCGACGTTCCGACCGTCTTCATCAACCGTTCCACCGACGGCGCGACCTGGTCGGACCCGGCGTCGATTCCGCCGCCCGCCGTCCCCGCGACCAAGGTGAATCTCGACAAGAACTGGACCACCTGCGACAACACGACGACCAGCCCGTTCTACGGCAACTGCTACACGGAGTTCGACAACTTCGGCCAGGGCGACCTCGAGTACATGAGCACGTCCAGCGACGGCGGCGCCACGTGGAGCGTCCCGCTGCCGACGGCGGGTAACGACAAGGGTCTCGGCGGGCAGCCGCTCGTGCAGCCGGACGGGACCGTGATCGTGCCGTTCGAGGCGCTCAACGGGAAGATCCAGGCGTTCAGCTCGACCAACGGCGGCGCCTCGTGGAACCGCGCGGTCACGATCTCCGACATCCGCTTCCACGACAACACCGGCGGGCTGCGCACGAGCCCGCTGCCGAGCGCTGAGATGGACAAGGCGGGGACGGTGTATGTGGCGTGGGAGGACTGCCGCTTCCGCAAGAACTGCACGTCCAACGACATCGTTCTCAGCACGTCGTCCAACGGGAGCACCTGGAGCCCGGTTGTGCGCGTGCCGATCGACGCCGTGACGAGCGGCGCGGACCACTTCATCCCCGGCTTGGCGGTGGACCGCAGCCAGACGGCCGGGCGGGTGGCGCTGTCGTACTACTTCTACCCGGACGCCACGTGCACTCCGGCCTGCCGGCTCGACGTGGGCTTCATCTCGTCGCCCGACGGCGGCGCGCACTGGGGTGCGCCCACACAGCTCGCCGGGCCGATGAGCCTCGCGGATATCGCCCAGACGTCGCAGGGCCCGATGACGGGCGACTACATCTCCACCTCGTTCTCCGGCAGGAAGGCTGTGCCGGTGTTCGCGGTCGGGCTGCCACACAACGGCCCGTTCGACGAGGCGATGTACGCGCCCGCCACGCCGCTCAGCGTCGCCAGCGCGGCGCAGGCCACGCGTGCGGCCACGAGCAGCGGCGTGCAGGGCGGCGGCACCGGCACGGGCCCCGCGCACCAGGCGATCCGCAACAACTGACCCGTCAGAAGCCTGACTGAGCGGTGGCGAAATAAACGAATTCGTCAGAGCATTCGCGTGAGCCGGGGCCCCGGGGGGCCCCGGCTCATTCAATTGCTCGGCCCCTATTCGGTCGACACGTAGACGTTCTTCAGCTCGGTGTAGGCGTCGAGCGCGTGCGGCCCGAGCTCGCGCCCGATGCCGGACTGCTTGAAGCCGCCGAACGGGGTCGACACGCGGACGGAGGTGTTCGAGTTCACCGAGAGCGCGCCGCTCTCGACGGCACGCGCCACGCGCAGCGCGCGCGCGCCGTTGCGCGTCCAGATCGAGCCGGACAGCCCGTAGATCGTGTCGTTGGCGAGCCGCACGGCCTCCGCCTCGCTGTCGAACGGGATCACCGCCGCCACGGGACCGAAGATCTCCTCGCGCGCCGCGCGGTCGTCGTTCGACACCGGGCACAGCACGGTGGGCGGGAACCAGTAGCCAGGCCCGTCTGGAGCACTGCCGCGAATCGCCACCGGCGCCTCGCCGTCGGCGTAGGAGGACACCTTCTCGCGCTGGTCGGCCGAGATGAGCGGTCCCATCTGCGTGTCGGGATCGAGCGGGTCGCCCACACGCAACGAGTCGACCGCCTCCTCGAGCGCGTCCATGAAGCGGTCGAGCGCCGAGCGCTCAACGAGGATGCGCGAGCGCGCGCAGCAGTCCTGGCCCGCGTTGCCGAACACGGCGAGCGGCGCCGACGCGGCGGCCCTGTCGAGGTCGGCGTCGGCGAACACGATGTTCGCGGACTTGCCGCCCAGCTCGAGCGTCACGCGCTTGATCGACTGGGAGGCGAGCGCGCCGATCCGGCGGCCCACCTCGGTGGAGCCCGTGAACGCGATCTTCGCCACGTCCGGGTGCTCGACCATGCGCTCGCCCACCACGCGGCCGGGCCCGACCACGACGTTGAACACGCCCTCGGGCAGCCCGGCCTCCACCGCGATCTTCTCGAGCTCGAGCGCGGTCAAAGGCGTGAGCTCCGCCGGCTTGAGGACGACCGTATTGCCCGCGGCCAGAGCCGGCGCGAGCTTCCACGAAGTGATCGCGATCGGGAAGTTCCACGGCGTGATCAGCCCAACAACTCCAAGCGGCTCGCGGAACGTGAAGTCCATTCCGCCGGCCACTGGGATCGTGTCGCCCAGCAGGCGTTCGGGCGCGCCCGAGTAGTAGAGGAACGTGTCCACCACCATGCCCACCTCGCCACGCGCGTCGGAGATCGGCTTGCCCACGTTGCGCGCCTCGAGCTCGGCCAGATCGTCGGCCCGCTCGTCGATGGCGGCGGCGATGCGGCGCAGGATCTTCGCCCGGTCGCCGGGCGTCACATCGCGCCACGCCGGAAACGCCGCCTTCGCGCGCTCGATCGCGGCATCGGCTTCCTCGACACCGGCGTGAGGGAGCTCGGCGAGCACCTGCTCGGTAGCCGGCTCGATTACCTGCAGGGTGTGGGCCATGGCTCCTCCAAAGGTCTGCCTACGAGTCCTTTATGATCGCGCATGTGGAGCGTAACCGCAGGCCGGTGATCGGAATCTGCGCGGTGCGCGAACGCGCGCGCTGGTCGTTCTGGGACCAGCCCGCTCACCTGGTGGCCGACTCATACGTGGCCTCGGTGCAGCGCGCGGGCGCGGTCGCGCTGCTGCTGCCGGTGGATGACGAGGCGCCGGTCGAGCTCCTCGACCGGATCGACGCCCTCCTGCTCATAGGAGGCGCCGACATGGACCCGTCGTTCTACGGAGCCGAACGCGATCCGCGGACCGAGTCCACCTACCCCGACCGCGACGCGTTCGAGATCGCGATGCTGCGCGGAGCGATCGAGCGGGGCATGCCGGTGCTCGGCATCTGCCGCGGCATGCAGGTGCTCAACGTTGCGCTCGGCGGCACGCTCGTGCAGCACATCCCGGAGGTGGGCGGCGTGGCGCCGCACCGGCGAGCTGTCGGCACGTTCGACGGCACCGACCACGTGGTCGAGCTCGAGGCCGACTCGCTTGCTGCGCGTGCGGCGGGCGAGCTCGCGCACACCGCGCGCTGCCATCATCACCAGGCCGTGGGCGAGCTGGGCGAGGGGCTCGTGGTCACCGGCCGGGCCCAGCAGGACGGCATGATCGAGGCGATCGAGCTGGCCGACGGCGCGTGGGTCCTCGGCGTCCAGTGGCATCCCGAGGCCGACGAGCGCAGCCGCCTCTTCGCCTCCCTCACCGAGGCCGCACGCTCAGCTTCTAAGGCTGGTTGACACGCCCCTGGCCCGGTGCTGTATACAAGGGCTAACTGAGGAGAGGGGGACGTTCTGGCCACGTCGACACCCATAGCCGGCGCATTTCCAAGCCCGTACGAGATCGAGACTCCGCCGGGCTGCGAGGGCTGGGAGGAGATGTATCCGTACTACGCCGTGTTCGACGAGGCGCGGCGCGACGCGGACGAGAAGCGCTTCTGGTTCTGGAACTCGATGCACTTCCCAGTGCCGATGCCGGCCTTCGACGTCGCCTGCATCGACGCCCCGTACCAGGCGGTCGGGGCGTGGCAGAACCGCTTCTTCG
>JAICJR010000233.1 GCA_025928345.1 Thermoleophilaceae bacterium
TCGAGGCGTATGAGCAGCCCGTCGAGGTGGCCGTGCTCGGCTGCGCCGTGAACGGGATCGGCGAGGCGTCGCACGCGGACTTCGGAATCACGGGTGCGAAGAACGAGGGGCTGATCTTCGCCGGCGGCAAGCCGCTCCGGAAGGTGCCCACCGAGCGGCTCGTGGACGAGCTGTTCGTGGAGATCGACAAGTCGCTCGACCTCGGCCGCACCGAGGTGGACGAGGGCAAGTCCGCCGAGGGCGCCGAGTGGCTCGCCAAGATCGAGGAGGAGAACGCGGACGACCTCACGCCGGAGCGTCTCGCCGCCCTCGAGGCCGCGAACGCCGACGGCAACGGCAACGGTGATGGCGAGCCGGTGAAGCCCGCGATGGGCGTGGGCGCCGGCTACAAGCGCGTCCGCCTCGACGAAGAGCTGTCCCCGACGGCCGGCCGGCGCTTCACCCGTTCCTAGCCGACCAGCCCTGTAGTGTGCGGCGCCGCCGCCGACCCCATGCGTAAATCCCTTCTTGCCATCACGTTGCTTGTGGCCGCTCTCGTGCCGGCCGGAGTCGCGCACGCGAACAGCTCGCAGGAGTCCATCTTCCAGGACGACGCCGTGCTGCTGAACGGGCAGCCCGGCCCCTCGCTCGACATCATCAAGGGACTCGGCGCGAACACGATCCACTCGCTCGTGTTCTGGAACAAGGTCGCGCCGAACGCGAGGTCGAAGCGCCGGCCGTCCGGTGACCTGAGCAACCCGAACTCCTACTCGGACGCCGCCTGGGCGCCCTATGACGCCCTGGTGCGTGAGGCGACTGCGCGCGGACTGCAGGTGCTGCTGTCGCCCGCCGGCTTCTCGCCACGCTGGGCGTCGGGCTGCTCGAAGCGCGACTGCAAGCCGAGCGCAAAGCTCTACCAGCAGTTCGTGACCGCGGTTGGGCGCCGCTACTCGGGCAGCTTCAAGGACTCGGCCGGCAACCTGCTGCCGCGCGTCAAGCGCTGGTCGATCTGGAACGAACCCGACCAGGGCGGCTGGATCTATCCGCAGAGCCAGGCGGCGCCGCTCTACCGCAACCTCGTCTACGCAGGCCTCGCCGCGCTGAAGAAGAGCGGCCACGGGCACGACCAGGTGCTGCTCGGCGAGACGGCGCCGGTGGGCCGCGGCCACAACACCGATCCCACCACGTTCCTGCTCAACCTCTTCTGCGTCGACTCGCGCGGCCACAGGCTGAAGGGGCGCGCCGGAAAGAAGCAGCAGTGCACGCACTTCAAGCGCTTCAGCGGCATCACCGGCCTCGCGCACCACCCGTACAACACCGGCGCCGGGCCGACCCCGACGAAGAAGCCGCGCGAGAAGGGCGACATCACGCTCGCGGTGCTCAGCCGGCTCACGAAGGTGCTCAAGGCGGGCGCGCGCGGACACGCGATCAGGTCCGGCCTGCCGGTCTACTTCACCGAGTACGGGATCCAGACCAACCCGCCCGACCGCCAGTTCGGGGCATCGCCCAGCAGGCAGGCGATGAACCTGAACCAGGCGGACTACATCGCTTACAAGAACCGGTCCGTGCGCAGCGTGGCGCAGTACGAGCTCTTCGACGACGCCAACGTGGGGGTGTTCAACACCGGCCTGATCTTCCACAGCGGCGCGCCGAAGCCGAGCTTCGACGCCTACCGGCTGCCGGTGTGGGCGACCAGGAAGAAGTCGAAGACCTCACTGTGGCTGTGGGTGCGCCCGGCGGGGGGTACGCGGCAGCAGGTGCAGATCCAGCACAGCACGGGCGGCAGCTTCCAGACCGTGGGCACGAAGACCACGAACTCCCGCGGGTTCGCCACCGCCACCGAGTCGGGCACCTCCGGCAAGTGGCGGATCGCCTGGACGGGCCCGGACGGCGCGCAGCACTTCAGCCGCGCGGCGTCCGTGAAGGACCACTAGCGCGGCACGTGTCTCGCGCCGCAGTCGGCCAATAGACTCGGCGCCCAATGACCCGTCTCAGCAGCTATTTCCTGCCCACGCTCAAGGAGGCGCCCGCGGACGCGGAGGCGCTGTCGCACAAGCTGCTCGTGCGCGCCGGGATGATCCGGCAGGTGGGCTCGGGCCTCTGGACGTACCTTCCCGCCGGCTGGCGCGCCCACCGCAAGGCGGAGCAGATCATCCGCGAGGAGCTCGACGCGATCGGAGGGCAGGAGATGCTGATGCCCGTTCTCCAGCCCGCGGAGCTGTGGAAGACGAGCGGCCGCTACGCGATCGAGGAGCTCTTCAAGCTGAAGGATCGCCGCGAGGCCGAGCTCGTGCTCGCGATGACCTCCGAGGAGGTTGTGACGACGCACGTGGCGCGCGACGTGCGCTCCTACCGCGACCTGCCGCTGATCCTCTACCACATCCAGACGAAGGAGCGTGACGAGCCGCGCCCGCGCGCCGGGCTGCTCCGCACGCGCGAGTTCATCATGAAGGACTCCTACTCGTTCGACCGCGACGAGGAGGGGCTTCAGCACTCCTACGACCTTCACATCAAGGCGTACGACAACATCTTCGACCGCGCGGGGCTGCGCTGGTACCGCGTGGAGTCGGACGTGGGGATGATGGGCGGCTCTGCCGCGCACGAGTACATGGCGCCCTGCCCGGCGGGCGAGAATGAGGTCGCGCTCACAGATGCCGGCTATGCCGCCAATGTGGAGATCGCGAGCGCGACGCCGCAGGCGGTGGACGGCCTGCCCTCGGCGCTCGACGCGCCCGAGCCGGTGGAGACGCCCGGAGCCACCACGATCGAGGCGGTGTCGAACATGCTCGGCGTGCCGGCCGGCGCGCTGATCAAGGCGTTCCCGGTGATGCTCGATGGCAGAGGGCCGGTGCTCGTGCTCACGCGCGGCGACCACCGCCTCAATGAGCTCAAGCTGCAGAACGCGCTCGGCGCCGCCGTCCGGCCCGCGGAGGAGGGCGAGGTGCGCGACGTGTTCTCGGCCGTGCCCGGCTTCATCGGGCCGGTGGGAGCTCACGTGGAGGTGGTGGCCGACGAGGCGCTGCGCGGCCTGCGCGGCCTCGTGGCGGGCGGAAACGAGCCGGACCTCCACCTGCGCGGAGTGGAGCCGGGGCGCGACTTCGAGCCCTCCTGGGCGGACGTGCGCACCGTCGAGGCGGGCGACACCGACGACAGCGGAGCGACCATCCGCATCGAGCCCGCGATCGAGGTGGGCAACATCTTCAAGCTGAACACGCGCTACACCGTGCCGCTCGGCGGGACGTATCTCGACGAGGGCGGGGTGGAGCACCCGATCTACATGGGTTGCTACGGCATCGGCCCCGCTCGCATCATGGCCGCGGCGGTGGAGCAGTACGCGGATGAGGCGGGCATCTCCTGGCCGCGCTCACTTTCGCCCTATGACGCGGAGCTCGTCGGCCTCGGCAAGGAGGGCGAGCCCGCGCGCGAGGTGGCCGAGCGGCTCTACGACGACCTGCGGCAGGCAGGCTTCGACGTGCTGTACGACGACAGGGACGCTTCGCCCGGGGAGAAGTTCGCGGACGCGGAGCTGGTCGGCTGCCCGCTGAGGCTCACCGTGGGCAAGAAGGGCGTCGAGGCGGGCGAGGTGGAGGCGCAGATCCGCCGCGGACGGGAGAAGCGATCGCTCCCGCTCGACGGCGCCGCGGAGGCGGCGGCGGAACTGTGGCAAGAGCTCGCCTGACACGCCGCCGGCTCGTCGGTCTCGACCGCTCCGGACCACCGCCGCCGCAGACCGTCGCCGGCGCGCCGCTCCACCCGTGGACTCTGCCGAACGCGATCGGCTTCGTGCGGCTGGCGCTCATTCCGGTGTTCCTCGTGCTCGCGCTCAGCTCGGGTGACGGGCGCGACCTCGCCGCGGCGCTGATCTTCGCCGGCGTCGCCGGCACCGACTACCTCGACGGCATCACCGCGCGCATCACCGGGCAGTACAGCCGGCTCGGCGCGCTGCTCGACCCGCTGGTGGACCGCCTGCTCGTGATCTCGGGGGTGGTGGTCGCCTTCCGCTTCGACCTTCTGCCGCGCTGGGCGCTGATCGTGCTCGCGGCCCGCGAGCTGCTGATGCTCGTCCTCACGCGCATCGGCATGAGGCGCGGAATGGACCTGAAGGTGAACATGGTGGGCCGCTGGGCGGTGTGGCCGACGATGCTCTCGCTCGGCCTCGCGATGATCACCAACCGCTGGGTGGCGACCGGCTTCCTCTACGTCGGCGTGGCGATGACCCTGTGGGCCACAGCGCTCTACTTCCGGGACGGCTGGAACGCCATGCACCAAAACACTCAAGCTCGACTTTAATGTAGGGCTATACTCGCGGCTCGCCATTCAACCCAGGGGACCGAGCATGGAGACCTTTCCCGATCTCGGGGCGCTGACGGACCAGGAACTCAAGGAGCTGATCCAACAGCTCACCGAAGAGGAGCAGGAGCTTTCGTACCGCCGGCGCA
>JAICJR010000252.1 GCA_025928345.1 Thermoleophilaceae bacterium
CCCGAGTTGAAGAAGGCGGGCGCCGAGCATGGCAACGCGCTCGTGGTGAACACGGCTTCGATCGCCGGCAAGTACGGCCAGCCGTGGCTCTCGGCCTACTCCGCCACGAAGCACGCGGTGGTGGGGCTGAGCCAGGCGGCGCACGGCGAGCTGAGCAATGAGGGCGTGCAGGTGACCGCCTTCTGCCCCGCGCTCGTGGACACCAACATGACCGACTGGGCGCGCGAGTCCGTGAAGCAGGAGGACATGATCCGGCCAGAGGACATCGCCGAGGCGGTGCGCTTTCTGCTCCGCACGTCGCCGAACTGCTTCGTGCCGGAGATTCAGTTCGTCCGCGCGGGCGACGTGCCCGGCGCGGGGATCTAGACGAGCTCGCGCTCGGTTTCGCTCTCCACGACCCCGGTCGCTTCTTCGACCGTCCGCCCGCGGCGCAGGATCTGCGCGATGAGACCCTGGCTCGTGCTCTTCGCGGCGCGCTCTGCACGCTCGCGCCGAGCCGCTTTCACGCGCGAAACTTCCGCGCCGAGCGACACCTGCGGGTAGCCGTCCTCGGCCAGGCTCGACTCGAGCATCGCGCGAAGGGTGCGCAGCTCGCGCTCGGTGGCGGGACGGGCGCGCGGGCCGGCCCCCGTGTAGCGGTCCCACGCCTTCGCGAAGCTCGCGAGGCTGGTGCGGCCGCCGCAGCGGTGGGCGGCGAGCATCGGGCAGACGCCGCCGCGATGGTCGGTGTAGGCGCCCACGATGATCCGGTTGGTCTTGATGCCCTCGAGCATCGCCAGCCGCGTGCGGTCGGGCAGGCAGTCGATCGCGATTCGAAGCTCGTGTGCCGGCCGCCGTCGTGTCCTCACGCCTCGCTCACCCTCTCGCTTAGGATGCGGCCCTTGCGCGCAGGCCGCATCACCAATGTACGTACCCAGCGTTCGCCCTTCAACGCTTTCGCTACCCCTGGGCGGGAGATTTCATGCGCCTAGGGCTCAGTGTGGGGTACTGGGGACTGGGTCTGTCGAACGAGGACCAGCTCGAGCTGGTGACCGAGGCGGAGCGGCTCGGCTACGACTCGGTGTGGACCGCGGAGGCTTACGGCTCGGACGCTGCCACCGTTTTGGCCTGGCTCGCGGGGAAGACTTCGAAGATCCGGCTGGGCTCTGGGATCTTCCAGATGCCTGGCCGCTCGCCGGCGATGACGGCGATGACCGCGGCCACGATCGACGTCCTGTCTGGCGGGCGAATGATCGTGGGCATCGGGTCCTCGGGCCCGCAGGTGGCTGAGGGCTGGCACGGCGAGCGCTTCGGGCATCAGCTCGCGCGCACGCGTGATTACGTGGCGATCTTGCGAAAGGCTTTGGCGCGCGAGCGGCTCGAGTACGAGGGCGAGCGCTACACGCTGCCTTTGCCGGACGGGCCGGGCAAGGCGCTTCATTTGATGATCTCGCCGGTGCAGGAGCGCATCCCCATCTACCTGGCGGCCACCGGGCCGAAGAACACGGCGCTGTGCGGCGAGATCGCCGACGGCTGGCTGCCCACGTTCTTCTCTCCTGAGCACGTGGGCGAGTCGCGCGAGCTGTTGCAGGAGGGAGCTTCGCGGGCCGGGCGCTCACTTGACGAGGACAACTTCGACATCGCCCCGCACGTGATGGTGTGCGTGGACGACGACCTCGACCGCGCCCGCGACGCCATGCGTGGGGTGCTTGCCCTGTACGTCGGCGGCATGGGCTCGCGCAAGCAGAACTTCTACAACGCTCTGGTGAAGCGGTATGGGTTCGAGAAGGCGGCGGACGAGGTGCAGGACCTCTACCTCGGCGGCAAGAAGGAGGAGGCGATGGCTGCGCTGCCGGCCGAGCTGATCGACATGGTGTCGCTGTGCGGGCCGCGCGACCGGATCGCTGAGCGGCTCGAGCTGTATCGCTCGGCCGGCGTTGGCACGCTCGTGGTGTCGGCCGCCGCGGCCACGCCCGAGCAGCGGATCGCGATCCTGCGGACCCTCGCCGAGCTGATCTGAGCTGAACGAGCGCAGGCGTTTTCTACTCGCGGCCTTCGGGGATCCCGGCCACGCGTTCCCGATGATCGCGCTGGGGCGCGAGCTCGCCGGGCGCGGGCACGAGGTGGTGCTGCAGACGTGGGATCAGTGGCGCGAGTACGTGGAGGCCGAGGGCATGACGTTCGACCGCGCGCCCGAGTACATGGTGTGGCCGAAGGATGGCGTCGCTCTCAAGCCGTACCAGGCGGCGGTGCGCGCGGCGGAGGAGACGCTGCCTTTCGTCCGTTCGTTTGCTCCTCATGCCGTGGTGGCGGACATCCTCACCTCGGCGGCCGCGCTGGCGGCGAAGATGGACGACCGCCCGTGGGCAACGCTTGTCCCCCATGTGCTGCCGATGGGCGAGTCGGGCTGGCCCGTTTATTCGACGGGCGCCCGGCTTCCGCGCACTGCGTTGGGGCGGCGCTTCTGGCAGCTGTTCGACCCTCTCACCGCGCGCGGCACGAAACAGGGACGCGAGGAGCTGAACGAGGCACGGCGGCGTGTGGGACTGCCGCCATTCGAACATGTGCACGGCGGGACCTCGCGCGAGCTGGCACTGATCGCGACGTTCCCGCAGCTCGAGTACCCGCGCACGTGGGAGCCGTGGATGAAGGTCACGGGGCCGCTGCTATGGGAGCAGCCTGGTGAGGAGGTGGAGCCGCCGCCAGGCGACGAGCCTTTGGTCCTGATCGCGCCGAGCACGTCGCAGGACCCGGACCAGCGGATGCTGCGGGCGGCTCTCGAGGGGCTGGCGGACGAGCCGGTGCGGGTGCTGGCGAGCACGAACCGGCGCAGCGGACTGCCGCAGACGCGCAACGCGAAGCTCGTGGACTGGCTCTCCTACTCGCGCGCGATGCCGCTGTGCGACGCGGTGGTATGCCACGCCGGTCACGGCACGGTGGCGCGGGCGCTGAGCTGCGGCGTGCCGCTCGTTGCATGTCCGGCGGGCGGCGACATGGCTGAGACCACGGCTCGGGTGGCTTGGGCGGGCGCGGGCGTGGGGCTGCCGCGCAGGCTGACGACGCCGCGGGGGGTGCGGCTGGCGGTGCGCAAGGTGCTTGCCGAGCCTCGCTACCGCGAGCGCGCGCAGGAGATTGCGTCATGGTCTGCCTCACATGACGGACCGGCGTGCGCCGCGGACGAGGTGCAGCGCTTCGCCAGTTCCTAGCTGCGCCTTACGCGACGGCGGGCTCGCCCGCCTCGTCGAGTTCGCGCAGCACGTTGATGAACGCGAGCACGACGGCGGGGTCGAACTGCGAGCCGGCGCAGCGGAGCAGCTCCTCGCGCGCGGCTTCCTGGGGCATGCCTGCCTTGTAGACGCGGTCGGCGGTCATCGCCTCGTACGAATCCGCGACGGCGAGGATCTTCGCCTGGATGGGGATCTGGTCGTCGCCGAGAGCGTCGGGGTAGCCGCGGCCGTCGGGGCGCTCGTGGTGGGCGCGCACCCAGGCGGAGATGTCGTCGAGGCGGGCGCCGTCGAGGATGCGGGCGCCGAGCTCGGGGTGCTTGCGCATCTCGTCCCACTCGGCGTCGGTGAGCTTGCCGGGCTTCTGCAGGATCGTGTCCGAGATCCCGATCTTGCCGATGTCGTGGAGCATGCCGGCGAGGTGCACGCGCTCGGTCTCGCGCGGACTCATGCCGAGCTCGGCGGCGATCTGCTTGGCATAGCGG
>JAICJR010000141.1 GCA_025928345.1 Thermoleophilaceae bacterium
CCCTGCGCACCGGGCCGCCGAGGACGGTCTCGGTCGTGCCACGCAGCGAGGTGTACGCGAGGCCCGGCGAGGAAGTGCACTTGGCGGAGCTCTTTCCCGCCGACTTCAGCCGCAGGCAGAGACTCTTGCCGTGGTCCCAGGCGGTGAGGCTGAAGCCGTGCCCGCGCACCACCGTCACATGACGCTTCTGCGTGCGCGCGAGTGACGGTGCGACGGCCACGAGGACGAGCGCCAGCGCCAGGCAGATGAGCCTCCCGGGCCCCACCCCAGAAAGGCTACGACGTAACGAGCTCCACCGGCACGAGTCCCAGCCGCAGAGTGCGGCCCGCGCGGATCACGACGGCCTCAACCTGCGTGCCGATCAGCTCGGCGACCATCATGCGCTGGAGGTCGCCGACGTCGGCGATGCGCTGGCCGTCGAGCTCCACGAGGAGGTCCTCGGGACGGAGGCCGCCCTGGGCGGCGGGGCTGCCTTCCACAACTTCCACCACCTCCACGCACGTCCCGCCGTCCCGCTCCGCCGCCGCGTGCGGCGGCAGCGGACGCACGCCGCCGGCGATGCCAAGGTAGGCGCGCCGCACGCGCCCCTCGCTCATCAGCGAGCCGATGATCTTGCGCGTGGCTGGGTTGATGGGGACCGCGAGGCCGAGGCCCACGCCGGCCACCGCCGTGTTCACGCCGACGACCTTGCCGGCGCTGTCCACCAGCGCGCCGCCGGAGTTGCCGGGGTTGAGCGAAGCGTCGGTCTGGATGAGGTTGTCGATCACCCGCACCGCCTGGCCGGAGCTGGCGGGAAGCGAACGCCCGAGCGCGGACACCACTCCCGCCGTCACCGACCCGGCGAAGCCGTGCGGGTTCCCGATGGCAACCACGAGCTGTCCGACGCGGAGGTCGTCCGCCTCGCCGAGGTGGGCGGGCTCGAGATCCGAGCCGCCGGCGCGGAGGACGGCGAGGTCGGACAGCGGGTCGCTTCCCACTACCTCGAAGGCGAAGTCGCGCCCGTCCGTGAACTGCGCGCGGCCGCGCCGCTGCCGCCCGGCCACGACGTGCGCGGAGGTGAGCAGGAAGCCGTCCGGGGTGAGCACCACGCCGGAGCCCGCACCCACCGGCATGTTGCCGGCGCGCGTGCGGCGGGTCACGCGCAGGTTCGCCACCGACGGCCCAACGCGCTCGGCCACTCCCACCACGGTGCGCGAGTAGGCGTCGAGCGCCTCGATCTCCTCGTGCGTGGGCGCGCTCATCGGAATGACACCTCGAGCTCCCGCTCGTCCGTGCCGCGCACGACCGTGAGCGGCAGCTTGCCGTCGCCCGGCAGGGAGTCGAGCGCCGCGTAGAGGGCATCCACGCTCGTGAGCGCGCGCTCGCCCGCCGCCGCGATCAGGTCGCCGCGCTCGATGCCGGCGGTGGCCGCCGGACTTCCGTCCTCAACCCCGCGCACGAGCAGCCCTTCGCGCTCGGGCAGGCCAACCGCGCGCCGCATCCGCCGGGCCACGCGTGGCGGCGCCACGGCAACTCCGAGCCGCGGCGTGTCCTTCGCCTCGCCGCGGGCGAGCGACTCCACGCGCTCGCGCAGCGCGGCCACCGGGAGGGCGAGGATCAGGTTGCCGTCGGTGCGGATCGTGTTGATGCCGATCAGCGCGCCGTCGGCCGTGAGCAGCGGGCCGCCGGACGAGCCGCGCGGCAGCGCCGCGGTGTGCTCGATCGCACCCGCCACACGCCGCCCGCGCGGTCCGCGGAAGCTGCGCGGGCCGGAGGAGACGAAGCCGAGCGTGACACGCAGTCCGCGGCCGCCCGGATTGCCGAGCGCGAGCACCGGCGCGCCGATGGACGGTTCGCCCGCGTCGCCCCACTCGAGCGGCGGGCGCCCGTTGGTGCGCACGTTGATCACCGCGAGGTCGAGGTCCGCATCCACGCCGCCCACCGCGCCGGTCTCGCGCGTGCCGTCGGAGAACGTGACCACCACCTCGTCGCGGCGCAGGTTGTGCGCGTTCGTGAGGACCTGGTCCTTCCCGATGATGGTTCCGGAGCCGAGGCCCCATCCGCGCCCGAGGCCGACGACCGAAAGGCCGTGGCGCTCCGCCGCGCCCGAGATCACCTGCTGGAGCTCTTCAAGAACAGCCATTTTCTGCATCCTTCGTAGTAACTTGCAGATTGCAAGTGACTAGTTATACCACCGCAAACGCAGGTAGCATCGGCGCTGTGCCCGAGCAGAGCGAGAACCGCGTCACTCCCCTGGCAGAGGCGCTCGCGAGCGTCGGTGACCGCTGGACGCTCCTCATCGTCGCCGCGCTGCTCGACGGTCCGCGGCGCTTCGGCGACCTCGACAAGGAGCTGCCGGGCATCGCGCCCAACGTGCTGACCCAGCGGATCCGCAACCTCGAGTCGCAGGGGCTCGTCCGCGCCGAGCGCTACTCGGAGCGCCCGCCGCGCTTCGTATACGAGCTGGCCGAATCCGGGCGCGAGCTGGCGGGCGCGCTGCGCCTGCTGGCGGACTGGGGCGCGAGGCACACAGGCGACGTGGAGGCGCCTCGCCACAGCGTCTGCGGCACCCCGCTCGAGGCCGTCTGGTACTGCCCCACGTGCGAGACGCCGGTGGAGGACGAGGGCGCCGAAGAGGACGTGCATTACGCCTGAGTAGCGGCGATACTGCACCCGATGTCGCAGGAGAACGTGGACATCGTGCGCACCGGACTCGAGCACTTCCTCACGACCGGCGAGCTCGACTTGGAAGTCCTCGACGAGCAAGTCGTCATCCGGGACCACGACATTCCCGATTCGCGCGACTACCGCGGCCGTGCAGGCTTCGTCAAATGGCTCGAGGACTGGGGCGAGGCGTGGGAGGAGTGGACGCTCGAGCCGGTGGAGTACCTCGACGCCGGCGACAAGGTGGTGATCGTGCTTCGCATGAAGGCGAAGGGACGCGGCAGCGGCCTCGAGATCGACCGGCTCGACGCCCTCGTGTACGAGTTCAGAGGCGCCAAGGTAGTCTCCGCCGACTACTTCAACAGCCGCGAGCAGGGGCTCCGGGCGGCTGGTCTCACAGTGCCAGCCGAGTAACTGGCGTAGCGCGCGGCCCGACCGTAGTGTGGAGCGCAGATGGCGGATCCGATCCTCACCGTTCTCATGCCCGTGGGCGCATACCGCACGGCCTATCTCGAGCAGGCCATCGGCTCGCTGCTGGGCCAGACCCGGCCCGACTGGCGGCTTCTCGTGATCCGCAACAAGGGTGAGGCCGAAGCATTCGCCGAAGAGCACAGCGAGCTGCTCGCCGACGAGCGCATCGAGGTGATCGAGAACGAAGGGCGCAAGCTCGCCGGCAAGCTCAACACCGGGATGCGGCACGCGAAGACGGAGTTCGTGGCCGAGCTGTTCGTGGACGACATGTGGTCGCGCGATGCGGTCGAGGTTCTCGCCAGGTGCTTCGAGCGGCACCCGGACGCGGACTTCTTCCACTCGTCGCGGCGCTTCGTCGACGAGAACGGGCGGGCGCTCGGCGTGCGGATCACGCAGCCGAACGTGACGGTTGCCGACTTCAGGGTGCGCGCGCCGGTCACGCACCTGCTGTGCTGGCGTGCGTCGAAGGCGCTCTCGTTCGGCGGCATGGACGAGTCGCTCAACTCGGTCGGCCCCGACGACTTCGACTTTCCCTGGACCATGGCCGAGCACGGGGCGAAGTTCGTGGCCGTGCCGGAGTGCCTCTACGTCTACCGCGACGACCGCGAGCTGTCGCGGCTCACCTCGGACCTCACGCTGTCGAAGCACCTTCGCGAGCTGCGCCGCGTCCTGCGCAAGCACGATCTCTCGCGCGAGCAGACCGAGCGGCGGCTCGAGGATGCGCGCGCCACCTACCTCCGGCAGCACGTCCCGCGCTCGAATGTGGACCGCGCTTTCAAGCGTCTCTTCCGCCGCGACGACACACCAAGCGGAGTGACCTCCGACCGATAGCGTTGGCGGCGTGGATTCCACCGTCCTCGTCGTAGGTGCAGGCATCCTCGGCCTGGCGACCGCGCGCGAATTGCTCGCGCGCGAGCCGGAGCGCCGCGTGGTCGTGCTCGAACGCGAGCCCGAGGTGGGCTTCCACCAGACCGGCCACAACAGCGGGGTGATCCACGGCGGCATCTACTACGCGCCCGGCTCGCTGAAGGCGCGGCTGTGCGTGCGGGGCGCGCGCGAGATGTACGAGTTCTGCCAACGGCACGGCATCGAGGCGCGGCGCTGCGGCAAGCTGATCGTGGCCACGCGCGGCGACGAGCTGGCGCGCCTTGACGAGCTCGAGCGCCGCGCGACGGCGAACGAGGTGCCTGAGCTGCGACGGGTGGGTCCCGAGGAGATGCGCGAGATCGAGCCGCACGTGCGCGGGATCGCGGCTCTGCATTCGCCCGCCACCGGCGTGGTGGACTTCCGGGCCGTCGCGCGTGCGCTCGCAGACGATGTGCGGGCAGCCGGCGGCGAACTGCGGCTCGGTTACGATGTGGCCGCCGTGGACGTTCGCAACGGCGGCGTGCGGCTGCGTTCGCGTGGCGGCGACGAGGTAGCCGCGGACACGGCTGTTTTTTGCGCAGGCGGCTGGTCGGATCGGCTCGCGCGGGATGCGGGCGCCGGTGAGGATCCGCGCATCGTCCCATTCCGCGGCGCGTACCTCACGCTCCGGCCGGAGCGCGCCGGGCTCGTGAAGTCGCTCATCTATCCCGTGCCGGATCCGACCCTGCCCTTCCTCGGCGTGCACCTCAGCCGCCACGTGGACGACGAGGTGACGGTCGGCCCCACGGCCCTTCTCGCGGCCACGCGGGATCCGCGCCGCAAGCTCTCGCTCGCGGACGTTGCGGCCACTTTGTCGTGGCCCGGCAGCTGGAAGATGATGCGCCGCTGGTGGCGCACCGGGCTGACCGAGATGAAGCATGCGCTCAGCACGCGCACGCTTGTGCGCGAGGCGCAGCGCTATGTGCCGGAGATCGAACCGGACGACGTGCAGCGGGGCCACTCCGGCATCCGCGCTCAAGCCCTCGCTCGCGACGGCAGCCTGATCGACGACTTCGTGTTCGACCAAACCGGGCGCGTCCTGCACGTGCGCAACGCGCCCTCTCCCGGGGCGACGGCCTCGCTTGCGATCGCGCGGGAGATCGCGGATCGGCTGGACCAGGCGAGTTTGCGGTAGCCGCGGGTCGCGGATAGGTTGATCCTGGACTCTCGGCCCAGGACGAAACGCAGCAAACACGAGTGAACGACGTGAAGCGCGTCGGGATCATCGGCGGTACCAGCCGCTTCAGGCATCTCGGCGACGACATGATCACCCGCGCCCACCTGCAGCAGCTTGCCGCCTTCGCGCCGCGGTGCGAGCCGGTGATCCTGCATCCGGACGTCGAGGATCTGAGCTGGCGCTTCGGTGTGGAGGTCGTGCCCGGTTTGCACGCGCAGCTGTTGGCCGGCTGGACCAGCGGGATGACGCGGCGCTCCGAGCTCAGGCTGCTCGGCTCGCGCACCGCTGCCGTTTTGGCTGAGGCGCGGCGGCTCCGGGAAGGCCGGCCGCCTGGGCGGCGCTCGTCCGGCTGGCGGCCGCTTCTCGCTGAGCTCGCGAAGCTCGATCTGCTCGTGGCCGCGAGCGGAGGGTCACTGACGAGCAGCTTCAGCGCGTTCGCCCTCTGGCCGCAGATGGTCACGCTGCTTGCGGCTCGAGCCCTGCGGGTTCCGGTGGTGGTGTCGGGCGTGACGATCGGCCCGTTCAAGGGACTCACCGACCGCGTCATCGCCGCCCTCGGTCTGCGCACGGCATCGGCGATCACCGTGCGCGACTCGATCCATTCGCCGCGGGCGCTCCGGCTGCTCGGCGTGGCGTCCGCGCGAGTCGAGTGCCGGCCCGACGATGCCGTGGCGCTCGAACCCGCGCCCGCGGGCGAGGTTGAGCGCGCGCTGGCGGACGCGGGGCTTGGGAACGGGCAGCGCTTCTTCGCGCTGAGCGTGCACGAGTGGGAGGGTCTCGAGCGGAGCTTTGAGCCTCTCGCGGAGCTCGTCGAGTGGCTCTCTGTCGAGCGCGGATTGACGCCGCTGTTCATTCCGCACGTGACCTTCGAGCTCCACGACGACCGCGTCCTGGCACGGCGGCTGGGCGTCCGCGTGCTCGACCCGCTGCCGCCGGACGAGGTGCTGGTGGGGATCATCGGCAGAGCCGAGCTGGCTGTGGGGACGCGTTACCACCATGCGGTGATCGCGAGCGCGCGCGGGGTGCCGGCGCTTGGCGTCCACGGCGACGCGTACACGCGGATCAAGCTCGCCGGCCTGGCGGAGATGGCCGCGGGCCTCGTCTCGACGCTGCCCGCCGGCGCTTCCGCTGAGCGGCTGGTCGCGGAGGCGGCGCGGCTGCTCGACCGGGGGCGCGGCACGCCGCTGCGCGCGCCGGCGCTGCCCGAGATCGACTTCCTCCTGGAACGAGAGGATCATGCGCCCGCTCGCGTTGCCGCGTAACGATCTCGACTCCGCCCGCGACCTGCTCACGCCACTCGCCGAGCGTGCGGGCACCGTGTTTGGCAGCTGGGAATGGCTCTCGACCTGGTGGCGGCACTTCGGGCGCGGCCGGCTCGTGCTCGCCGTGGCGGGCGAGCCGGGCGAGCAGCCGCTCGCGGTGCTGCCGCTGTACCTCAGTGGAAGGCGGCCGCTGCGCGCGCTGCGGTTCGTGGGCCACGGTCCCACGGACCAGCTCGGGCCGGTGGCCGCGCCGGCGGATCTTCCGGCGGCGGCCGCGGCGCTGCGTGACCTCGTTCGCGACGGCGACCTGGGCTGGGATGTCTTCCTCGGTCACGAGCTGCCGGCCGGCGCGGACTGGGCTGCCGAGCTGGGAGCGCGGACGCTCTACCGCACCCCCACGCCCGTCCTCGACCTCGCCACGTACGGCAGCTGGGACGACTTCCTCGGCTCGCGCAGCCAGGACTTCCGCCGCAAGGCGCGCATCGAGGCGAGGCACCGTGTGACCTACCGCCTCGTGTCGGAGCCGGACGAGCTCGACTCGGCGTTCGCGACGTTCCTCGGCCTTCACGAGGCGCGCTGGCGCGGCGGCTCGCGCGCGTTCGCCGGGCGCCTGCGGGACTTTCACCGCGACTTCGCGGGCCTCGCCCTCGAGCGCGGCTGGCTCCGGCTCCTGCTGATGGAGGTCGACGGGCGCCCCGCAGCCGCGATGTACAACTTCCGCTTCGCCGGCTGCGACTACGACTACCAGGCGGGACGCGACCCGGCGTTCGACCGCCTCAGCGTGGGCTTCCTCATTCGCTGCCGCTCAATCCGGATGGCGATCGAGGACGGTGTCAGGGAGTACCGCTTCCTGCGCGGCGCAGAGCCGTACAAGTGGCGCTTCGCCAACCGCGATCCCGGCCTGGTGACCGTCGGCGCGGCGAACGGCGCGCTGGGCAGAGCCGTGCTGCAGGGAGCGCGCCGGCAGCCGGACCTCCCGCAGCCCGTGCGCTGGCGGCTGCGCGGCCCGCTCACCCCGTGGCCCGAGCCGGGCCCCGCCCCATGATCGTCGACCGCATTCGGTGGTGCGACCTCGGCGAGCGCGTGGAGCGCTCCGCTCGCGTCCGCTGGAAGGGCGGCGAGCACGAGCTGACGATCGACGTCCCGCGCGAGTTCGCGCCGTCCGCCGACGACGGGTCCGCCTTCCTCGCCGCCACCCTGCAGCTCGCGATGCGCCGCGGCGAGGACCTGGAGATCGACGCGCCGGTTTCGCGCCGGCTGCTCGAGGCGTGCGAGCGAATCGCGCTCGTGTACTCCTCGTGGAACAGGACGCTGCGTCCCCCGGCTGTTCGCGCCCAAGGGGCGACGTCTACCGGCACATCGCCCGGCCGTGCGCTCGCCTCGTTCTTCTCGCGCGGTGTGGACTCCACCTATTGCGCCGTGGCTCCGCGCCCAGAGCCTGTGGAGCTGCTCGCGTTCTGCGACGGGCTCGAGCCGCGCCACGACGAGAGCGTGCGCGCGGAGGAGGTGCGCCTCGCGGGCGTGGTGGCGGAGCGGATCGGCCTGCCGCTCGTCGTGACGCGCACCAACCTCCGGGAGCTGACCGACGAGGTGGTGGCCAACTGGGAGGACTTCGTGGCGCCCGGCCTCGCGTTCGTGGCGCACTCGCTCGCGGCCGGGATCCGCGGAGCGCTGATCCCGTCCACCGACGACCACGAGTCGCTCGAGCCGTGCGGGACGGGCCCGCTGCTCGATCCGCTCTTCTCAACGGAGGCGGTGGAAATCGAGCACGACTCGATCGACCGCGGCCACGCGAGCAAGGTGGCATGGCTCGCCGCGAACCGGCCAGACCTGCTCGAGCAGCTCAAGGTCTGCTACCGAGAGAACCGCAGCGACAACTGCGGCGACTGCGGCAAGTGCCTGATCACCATGGCCGAGCTGCAGGCGGCCGGCGCGCTCGGGCAGGCGCGTCTGTTCCCCCACGAGATCGATCTCGACGCGATCGCGACGATTCGCGGAGGATTTCGAAAGTCCCGCCTCGACTGGCTGACGGTGTGCGAGCGGCTGGGCCACTCCGACGCCGACGTGCGCCTTCGCACCGCGATCGAGGCGGCGCTGGAGCGCGCGGCCCGCTCCTTCCGCGGCGGCGTGCGCGAGGCCACGTCGTTTCGCGAGCACGCGGCGAACTCGTACCTCGCCGTGTTTGGCGGAGATCCGAGCGATCACGTGGGCCTCGTAAGGGTGCTCGACGAAGAGCGCAGCAGGCACGTGTACAGCGCGGGCTGGATCGAGCGCGGTCTGTTCGTCGGCGAGTTGGGCAGCCTTCACGAGACCGATCGCGGTGGCTCGATCCCGGTGTGGATCCGCGGGGACGGCGCGCTGCTCACGCCGGCATACGAGCCCGTGCACCGCACGCCCTCCGCGCGGACTCACCTGCGCTGGGCGCTCGCGCCGCTGGTGTGGCGGGACCTACCGGGATTGCGTCGCCGCGCGGCGGCCGTCCCGCGCCGCCTCATGCATCGCCCGGCACCGGCAACCGCGGTGGATCGCGAGCTCGCCGGCTTTCTCCACTCGAGCGACGCGCCGGACCGCCTGCCGCTCTACTCCGCCGTCCACCCGATCACAGGAGATCAGCTCCTGGCCACCCGGCGCTGGGAAGCGGTGGATCTCGGCTACGGCGAGCCCGTGCTGCTCGGCTACCTGGATGCCCGGGCGCCGCTCACCGGCCGCGTCGGCACCTCGCGCCCGCACGTGCTC
>JAICJR010000277.1 GCA_025928345.1 Thermoleophilaceae bacterium
CGAGGCCTCGACCTCGCGAGCGATGCGAGCCACGGCCGCGTTCAGCATCCCCGCGCCGAGCAGGCCCTCGGTGGCGCCGGAGAGGATTCGGCCGAAGAGGCCGCCCCGGCTGCGCACGGTGACCCACGCCCGCAGCTCAACATGCGAGTCCAGCGGCTCGACGTCGTACTTGACGTCGATCTCGATGGGGCCCGTAGCGGTGAGCAGGAGGCGCTGCTCATCCGCGCGGATGACCTCGATGTCGAAGGCGATCTCACGGCCGGCCAGCCTGCCCGTCACGCGGGCGTTGCTGCCGGTGGTGAGCCGTCCGCCATCGATGCGCTCGACCTCGAAGTCGATCGGCGACCAACGCACCGCCGCTTTCGGGTCGGTGAGCACGTCGAGGATCTGCTCGGGTCGTGCTTGGACAGTGGTGGATGTCTGCCACGTGGCCATGTGGATCTCCGTGCGAGTGGGCCTTGGTGAGTGCCGCTTGTTGGGCGGGACGTACGGGGTAGTCAGCCGTTTAGACCAACTGACGAGCACATACTCATCGCTGGCGGCTCCGGGATCGATACGGTGAGCCAGCGTCTGGCCGTGGGGCTAGCCGAACCAGGGAGGGCGGGCGCCTCAGGCGCCTGAGGGAACGCTGCCGGGCAAGCGGCGGAGCGCCTGCCGCGCCTCGCGCTCCGTGCGGAACGCCTCCGCGCGGATGAGCCGGCCGTGCTCGACCTGCATCACCCAGATGCCGGGGGAGTCGGCAAAGCCGCGTCCGGACTGCAGAACCCGCACCCGGCCGACCGCCAGGATCCGGCCGGGCGACACCTCAACCGCGCGCTGAAGCGGGATCTCGAGCCGCTCGCCGCGGTCACGCCAGCGCTCATAGAACTCGCGCAGGCCGTCGCGCCCCTTGTAGAGGTTCCCGTCGGTTGCCGAGCGGAACTCGAAGTCCGGGTCCACGCAGCCGAACATGCCCTCAAGGTCGTCAGCCGCCCAGCAGGCGAACATGCGCGACACGACAGCCAGATCGTCGCGAGTCACAGTGCTGACACTACTGCTAAGCGCCGGCTGGCGAAACCCCCTTCGATTGCGCCACAAAACCGCGGACGTCCGCCGCCGGCTCCGAGTACGCGTCGCCGAGTGTCTCCTCCATCGCCTGCATGTAATCCGTCATCCAGGAGGGGAACTCGTAGTCGATCGCGTGCAGGAATTCGAGGGTCGCCGCGAGGCGCATGTCGGCGATCGACGGGGTGTCGCCACCGATGAATTTCTTGCCGTCGAGGAAGAATGCGCGGTACGCGTCGAGCGGCTCCCGCAGGGCATCGATCGCGTCCTGCTGCGCCTTCGCCTTTACGGCGTCGTCCGCGTCAGAGGTGGCCGCCTCGCCCGGGTACTGCGGGAAGCCGAGCGCCGGATATGTGGCCCGCGCGAGCAGCGGGTAGAGCGTGCCGATCAAATAGAACATCGCGCTGTCCACCATCGCCCGCTCGCCCGGATCGGTCGGGTAGAACTGGTCGAGCCCGTGGCGGTTGCAGAGGTACTGCATGATCGCGCAGCTCTCCCATAGCGATCCGCGCGGCAGGCCGGCCTCCTCGAGCATCGGCGTGAGGTGCGCCGGGTCCTTCGCCAGGAACTCGGGCGTGGTGGTCTGACCCCACACGTTCACTTCCTCGAAGTCGAGGCCAGCCGCCCTCACGAAGATCCTCGCGGAGAGGTTGTTCACGCTCGGCTGGAGGATGTTCAGCGTGTTCTCCGCCATATGGCCCTCACTTTCTGTCGCTCGCCTGCTCGACGAGCTTCGACTTGTATTCGCTGCGCCCGAGACTCCCCCACGGGACCAGCTCCACCTCGGTCTGGACGACCAGCACGTTGCGCAGTCTCTCTCGGATTGACTCGGCCAGGTGCGAATTTCTTTCGCCGCCGCGGGCAAGTTCGACGCTCACCGGCAGCGGCGGCTCCTGCTTTACGCCCGCCGCCTTCGGCCTGACTCGGATGTGGCCGCTCACCTCGGGCTCGAAGCCGCTCACCACTTCGCGGATCGCCGAGGGGAACACGTTCACGCCGCGGACGATCAGCATGTCGTCGGTGCGGCCGAGGCAGCGGATGCGCGGACTTGTGCGGCCGCAGCCGCACGGGCTCGTCCATACCTGCACGTGGTCGCGCGTGCGGAAGCGCAGGAGCGGCGCCGCTCTGTGTTTGAGGTGGGTCAGCACGAGCTCTCCGGACGCGCCGTCCTCGAGCGGGATCGCCGCCTCCGTCTCCGGATCGATCAGCTCCGCGTGGACGAAGCCGCGTGCGCCCAGGTGCATGCCGTTCTGCTCCTCGCACTCGCCCCAGAGAGACACGCCGATGTCCCCGATACCCATCGCCTCCGTAACGTGGGCGCCCCAGCCGTCTTCGAGCTTCGCGCGGAAGGCGGGCTCGCCCCCGCCCGGCTCGCCTGCCACCAGCACCCGCTCCACGCTCGAGCTCCGGAGGTCGAGATCCTGCTCGATCAGGTAGGCGGCGTACGAGGGGGTGATCACCGCAGCCTCGGGCTTGAGGAGGTCGATGGCGCGGAGAAGCCGCTCGGTGTTGCCGGTCCCCACCGGGATGTGGGTGAGGCTGAGCCGCTCGAACGGCGCGAGCGCAGCGCCCGCCACAAACGGGCCGGCAGTGTAGGTGGAGACGATCCGCTGACCGGGCGCGACGCCGGACGCCGAGTAGCTGCGCGCAGACC
>JAICJR010000213.1 GCA_025928345.1 Thermoleophilaceae bacterium
CAGGAGATCGTGTTCGTCGGCCGCGATGACGACGACGGCCGTGTGGCTGCGCGTCTCGCCGTGGCCGTGGGCGTGCGCAACCTCGGCGGCTATCTGCACGGCGGGATGACCTCGTGGCGAGCGGAGAAGCGCGAGACCGAAAGCATCGAGCGCATCGACGTGCGCGAGCTGCACGGCCGCAACGGCTCGCTACAGGTGCTCGACGTTCGGGAGGACTCCGAGTGGGACGAGGGCCACATCCCGGACTCGCTGCACAAGCCGTACCACGACATCGATGCGATGCCCGACGGGATCGACCCGCAGAAGCCCGTGGCGGTGATCTGCGCGAGCGGCCAGCGCAGCGCGGTGGCGGCGAGCCTGCTGAAGGCCCACGGCGCCGAGGAGGTGATCCACGTGGTGGACGGCGGCGTCGGGACCTGGGAACGCATGGGCTTCCCGATCGAGCGCTAACTGCGGAGCAGGTTGTCTACGCGGCTCCGCCCGACAGCGCCAGGCCGGGGCTCAGATGGACGGCCGCCATCTCGTCTGGCGGCGAGCCCACGAGCAGCCACGTGCGGTCGCTGCGACGGACCACCGCGCCGCTCTCCGAGAGATGCCTCAGGGCCGTGGTCACCGAAGCGCGCTGGCACCCCACCAGCTGCCCCAGCGTCTCGTGCGACAGCCTCAAGCGCAGCCCCACCCCAAGCGGCGTGACGCGCCCCCAGCGCTCGGCCAGGTACCAGAACAGCACGAGCAGCCTCGTCTCCACCGGGCTCAGCTGGAGCAACGCCGCGTGAATCGAGCTTCGCCGGACGCAACGGAGGGCGCGCTCCAGCAGCATCCGCATCACCTGCGGCCACGCGAGTACCGAGCGCGAGAAGTGCTCGTCAAGGACGGCAATCTTCACCGGCTCGAGCACGTGCCACACCTCGCGGTGGCGAACCAGCGAGTCGTCGCCGTTGCTCGTCAACGGGTGAAGCAGGTCGCCCTCACCGAACAGCTCGGTGGACGTGGTCCCGGCCAGAACGACATCTCGCGCAAGTAGTCCGTCGAGGACCAGGAATCCCAGGTGGCGGGGGTCAACCGCAGCGGGCGGCTCCCACCGTCCCCGCTGGACGGTCATCGTGCGGGCAACGAGAGCCGCACGCGCCTGCGTCCGCTGCTGGGCCGGGACCCGGACGCCGAGCTCCGGATCAAGATCCAGCAGACGCGCACCGCGAGGCTCAGGCGCTGCCGCGAGTTCCTCCCACGATGCCCGGTTGCAGTTGCGCAGACGCTGCTGTGCAGCCATCAGGCGTCCCTCGGTTTGCTGGCTGGCCCAACACAGGCTAGACCCAAAATGCGGGTGGTTGAAACCCAACGTTGGGAATCAACCCACCGTCTGGTGAGCCGCTGCTTGCGAGCGTAGCGTCGTCCGCCATGTGTCTGGCGATTCCCGGACAGATCGCCGAGATAGTCGACGAGACCAACCGGCTCGCACAGGTCGAAGTGGCAGGGGTGCGCCGGACGATCAACGTCGCGCTGCTCGAGTCCGATCGCTCGATCGTGCGGGGCGATTGGGTGCTGATTCACGTCGGCTTCGCGATCTCGAGGATCGACGAGGAGGAGGCTCATGCGACCCGCCTGCTGCTCGAGGAGATGGGCGCCGAGTACGAGCAGGAACTCGAGGAACTGAAGGCGAGCGTGATCGAGTGACGCTCGACTGCCACTCCGACCACTGCATCACGTGTAGCGACGAGGGCGTGCCCATGAAGGTGCTCGGCGTGGATGAAGAGCGAGTGCTCGCGCTTTGCGAAGGGGAGGACGGGTCGAGACAGTCGGTGGAGGTCGCCCTCGTGGATCCGGTGGCGGTGGGCGACTCGCTCCTCGTCCATGCGGGCGTGGGCTTGGTGCGCCTATGAAATTCGTCGACGAGTTCCGCGACGCCGAGCTTGGCCGCGCACTCGCCGCGGAGATCCTCGCGGCGGTGGAGCCCGGCCACCACTACAAGTTCATGGAGGTCTGCGGGGGACACACGCACTCGATCTACAAGTACGGCGTCGACGACCTGCTCCCGGAGAACGTGGAGCTGGTTCACGGACCGGGCTGCCCGGTGTGCGTCATCCCGATGGGCCGGGTGGACGACGGGATCGCGATCGCACACGAGCCGGGCGTGATCTTCACGTGCTTCGGCGACATGATGCGCGTGCCCGGGTCAAACGGGAGCCTGCTGGAGGCGAAGGCCGCCGGAGCTGACATCCGGATGGTCTACTCGCCGCTCGACGCGCTGCGGATCGCGAAGGCCAATCCGGACCGCGAGGTCGTGTTCTTCGCCATCGGGTTCGAGACCACGGCGCCGTCCACGGCGCTCACGCTCAAACGCGCCCGGGCCGAGGGCGTACGGAACTTCTCGTGCATGTGCAACCACGTGACGATCGTGCCGCCGCTGCGCGCGCTGCTCGACTCGCCCGACCTTCGCCTCGATGGCTTCATCGGCCCGGGCCACGTGTCGACCGTGGTGGGCGCGCGGCCATTCGAGTTCATCCCGGCCGACTACGGCAGGCCGGTGGTGATCGCCGGCTTTGAGCCGCTCGACATCCTGCACGCGATACGGATGATCCTCGCCCAGCTCGACGAGGGCCGCTGCGAGGTGCAGAACCAGTACAAGCGCGTGGTGCCATGGCAGGGCAACCTGCGCGCGCTCGAGGTCATGGCCGAGGTGTTCGAGCTCAGGCCGCACTTCGAATGGCGCGGGCTCGGGTTCATCTCACAGAGCGGGCTCAAGCTCTCGGACGCCTACGCCGAGCTCGACGCCGAGCTGCGCTTCGCCGTGCCGGGAGTGCGCGTGGCCGATCCAAAGGCCTGCCAGTGCGGCGAGGTGCTGAAGGGCGTGATCAAGCCCTGGGAGTGCAAGGTGTTCGGCACAGCCTGCACGCCGGAGCGGCCGATCGGCACCTGCATGGTGTCGTCCGAAGGCGCCTGCGCCGCCTACTACAACTTCGGCCGCTTCGCCCGCGAGAAGGAGGCGGTGTGAGGACTGAGGAGCGCGTGCTCGAGATCATCGAGACCGCTCGCGGGAAGCGGGCAAAGTTCCGCGACGAGCGCGTGACCATGGCGCACGGCGCCGGCGGGAAGGCCACGCAGAGCATGATCGAAGGGCTGTTCGCGCCCGCCTTTGCGTCGGAGTCGCTCGAGCAGCTCGGCGACGCTGGAGTCCTCCCCGAGTTGGGCGTCGCCATCACGACGGACAGCTTCGTGGTCAAGCCGATCCGCTTCCCCGGCGGCTCGATCGGGGAGCTCGCGGTGAACGGCACCGTCAACGACCTCGCGGTATCGGGAGCGCGGCCGCGCGGGCTCACGCTCTCGATGGTGCTCGAGGAGGGTCTGCAGGCCGACGAGCTTCGCTCCGAGGTGGAGGCGATCGCGGACGCCGCCCGCCGCGCGGAAGTGGAGGTGGTGGCGGGCGACACCAAGGTCGTGGAGCGTGGGCACGCCGACTCGATGTACATCTGCACGACCGGCATCGGGACGCTCGACCCGCGCGCCCGGCTGTCCACCGCCGGCATCCGTCCGGGCGACCGCATCCTCGTGTCGGGCCGCGTGGGCGATCACGGCATGGCGATCATGCTGAGCCGCGGCGAGTTCGAGCTGGGCGCGGACATCCGCTCGGACACCCGCCCGCTCTGGCCGGCCGCCGACGCGCTGCTGGACGCGGCGGGCGACTCGCTGCACTGCATGCGCGACGCCACCCGCGGCGGTGTGGCTTCCGTCGTCAACGAGCTGGCCCGCGCCTCCAGCGTGGCGATGGTGCTGCGCGAGGCGGCCGTGCCCGTGCACCCGGCTGTGGCGGGCGCGGCAGAGATCCTCGGACTCGATCCCCTCTACGTGGCGAACGAGGGCGTGCTCGTGGCGTTCGTGGCAGCGGAGCGAGCCGAGCAGGCGCTGGCCGCGCTGCGCTCCGTGCCCGGCTGCGAGGAGGCCGCGGAGGTGGGCGAGGTGAAGAGCGAGCCGCCCGGGATGGTGCTCGTGGAAACCGGGTTCGGCGGACGCCGGGTGATGGACATGCTGGTGGGCGATCCTCTGCCGAGGATCTGTTGAGGCGCGCGGTGCACGAGCTCTCGATAGCCGAGGCCATCGTGCGGATAGCGGCCGCTCACGCGGGTGACCGCCGCGTCTCGAAGGTGGAGGTGAAGGTCGGCCACCTGCGCCAGGTTGTGCCTTCCGCGCTCGAGTTCGCGTTCGAGTTGGTGGCACAGGGCACGCCGGTGGAGGGCGCGACGCTCGAGATGCAGGCTGTGCCTGCGGCCGGACTGTGCCGGGACTGTGGCGCCGATACCGCCCTCGACGCATTCCCTCTCACCTGCGCCCGGTGCGGCGGACTCGACCTTGAGGTGACTCGCGGAGAAGAGCTGCTCGTGGAAGCGCTGGAGCTCGAGGAGGCCCTGACTACGACAGGAGGGACGAGAGATGACGGCTGAGGCGACCGCGCCCAGCGGAGTGGACGAGGTTCACATCCTCTGGATTTCGGAGGGGATGAGCTGCGACGGGGACTCGGTCTCGATCACCGCGGCAGGCCAGCCCGGAATCGAGGACGTGGTGCTGGGGGCGATCCCCGGCCTTCCGAAGGTCAACCTCCACAACAAGGTGCTCTCCCCCACGCTCGGCGGCGAAGAGTTCCTGCGCCCGTTCCGCGATGCCGTGAACGACCGGCTGGACGCTCCGTTCGTGCTCGTGATCGAGGGCTCGATCCCGAACGAGAACATCAACGGTGAGGGCTACTGGACCTCGTTCGGCAACGACGAGGCCACCGGCGAGCCGCTGACGCTGAACTGGTGGCTCGACCGCCTGGCGCCCAAGGCATGGGGCGTGGTGGCCATCGGTACCTGTGCCACCTACGGCGGCATCCACGCGATGGCCGGCAATCCCACGGGCTGCATGGGCCTCGCCGACTACCTCGGCTGGGACTTCCGCTCCGCGGGCGGGCTGCCCGTCGTGAACGTGCCCGGCTGCCCGGTGCAGCCGGAGAACTTCATGGAGACGCTCACCTGGCTGCTGTACCAGGCGGCCGGCCTCGCGCCGACGATCCCGCTCGACGACCAGCTGCGGCCGCAGTGGCTGTTCG
>JAICJR010000065.1 GCA_025928345.1 Thermoleophilaceae bacterium
ATCGCTTCGTAGGCGACGCGCACGATATTGTTTTCCGGCTGCTGCGCGGTCGCGCTGCAGCCGGCCGTTTGCGTATGGAACCGCAATTGCCACGAGCGCGGATCCTTGGCACCGTATTTCTCCCGCTTCCGGCGCGCGTAGATACGGCGCGCGGCGCGGAACTTGCAAATCTCCTCGAAGAAATCGATGTGCGCGTTGAAGAAGAAGCTGAGGCGCGGCGCGAAGTCGTCGATGTCGAGGCCTCGCTCGAGCGCCCATTCGATGTAGGTGAAGCCGTCCTTCAGCGTGAAGGCGAGCTCCTGCTGAGCGGTCGAGCCGGCCTCGCGGATGTGGTAGCCGGAGATGCTGATCGGGTGCCAGCGCGGCATCCGCTTCGCGCAGAACTCGACCATGTCGGTGACGAGGCGCATGGCCGGGTCGATCGGGAAGCACCACTCCTTCTGGGCGATGTACTCCTTGAGGATGTCGGTCTGGATCGTGCCCGCGAGCTGCTCCGGCGGCACGCCCTGGTTCTCCGCCGCGACGACATAGAACGCGAGCATGATCGCCGCGGGCGCGTTGATCGTCATCGAGGTGGAGACCTCGCCCATCGGGATGCCCTTGAAGAGCGTCTCCATGTCGTCGAGGGAGTCGATCGCCACGCCCTCCCGGCCCACCTCGCCGAGGCTGCGCGGGTGGTCCGAGTCGTGCCCCATCAGGCTCGGCATGTCGAAGGCTGTTGAGAGTCCCGTCTGCCCGTGATCGAGCAGGTAGCGGAAGCGCTCGTTCGTCTCCTCCGAGGTGCCGAATCCCGCGAACTGCCGCATCGTCCACAGCCGGCCGCGGTACATGCTCGGGTAGACGCCGCGCGTGTAGGGGAACTCGCCGGGGAACCCGATCCGCTCCTGGTCGGGCAGGTCGTCCGGCGTGTACAGCGGCTCGATCCGCTCGCCGCTGATCGTGCTGAACAGCTCGTCGCGCTCAGGCGTCTGGGCGAACTTCTCGCGATACCAGCGCTCGGCGGCGGTCATTGCGCGCGGGGTGGTGGCCACGCTCAGAGTGTATGGGCGGCCGGCCTCTTTCTACGATCCGCACCATGTCCACCGTCTTCGTCACCGGCGGTTCGGGGTTCATCGGCCGGCACCTGATCCGGAGGCTCGTCGACGAGCGGCATGTGGTGTTCGCGCTCGCGCGCTCGAAGAGGGCGGAGGAGGCTGTGAGCGAGGCGGGTGCGCAGCCGGTCCCGGGCGCGCTCGGCGATCTCGACTCGCTTAAGGAGGCGGCGAGTCATTGCGAGGTCGCCTTCCACGCGGCCGCGCAGGTGGGCGAGTGGGGGGCGCGCTGGCGCTTCGACCAGGTGAACGTGCGCGGCACGGCCAATGTGATCGAGGCTTGCCGGGCGGCCGGTGTGAGGCGCCTTGTGCACGTGAGCACGGAGGCGGTGCTGCTCGCCGGCGAGCCGCTCGTGAACGTGGACGAGACGGCGCCGCTGCGGCCTGACTCGAAGTCGGTCTACTGCTCGACCAAGGCGAAGGCCGAGCAGCTCGTGCGCGACGCGAACGGCGACGGGCTCGAGACTGTGGTGGTGCGCCCGCGCTTCGTGTGGGGCCTGGGCGACACGACGGTGCTACCCAGCTTCCTGAAGACGGTGGAAGCCGGGCGGTTCGCGTGGATCGGCGGCGGCACGCACCTCACCTCGACCACCCATGTGGACAACGCTGTCGAGGGCCTGATGCTCGCGGCCGAACGCGGCGTGCCCGGCGGCGTGTACTTCGTCACCGATGGCGACCCTGTGGTGTTCCGCGACTTCGTTACCGAGCTCGTGGCCACCCAGCGGGTGGAATTGCCGGACCGCAGCGTGCCGCTCGGCCCGGCGAAGCGGGGCGCCGCGCTCGGTGAGACGCTCTGGCGCTACCTGCCGCTGCGCGGGTCGCCGCCGCTCACGCGGATGGCGGTATGGGTCTCCGCGCTCGAGACGACGATCGACATCTCTCGCGCCCGCGCCGAGCTCGGCTATGAGCCGGTGCGCACGCGCGACGAGGGCTTCGACGAGCTGTTCATCGCCGCAGAGTGAGGCGCCGCCGCGGGCGCATGCGCGCCGCGGCGTAGCCGCCGCCGCCGCCCACGAGCGCCAGTCCTCCAGCCACCGCCGCGATCCGCAAGCGCCGGCCCAGCTTGTCGAAGCGCATGATCTGCCAGCCCTCCTCGCGCGCGACGCGCTCGAGCGCGGCGTCCGGGTTCACGGCCACCGGATGGCCCACCGTCCGCATCATCGGGAGGTCCGACTCGGAGTCGGAGTACGCGTACGAGGCGGCGAGATCGATGCCCCGCTCGTGTGCCACCTCGCGGATCGCCTCGGCCTTGCCCTCTCGGTAGGTGAACGGGCCGGAGGGCCTGCCTGTGTAAACGCCGTCGCGCACCTCCGAGCGGCTGCCGATCCCGCCGTCGAAGTGCAGCACGTGCGCGAGCATCTCGGCCATCTCCTGCGACGCCGCGGTGACGATGAACACCGAGCGCCCGGCGTCCTGGTGCTCCCACGCCACCTGCAGCATCTGCGTATAGAGGCGCGGAAGCACTCCGGCGAGCACATCCGGAACGAGCCGCTCGAGGTCGACCACGCGCTGGCCCGCGATGGACTCGAAGATCCGGTCGCGCAGCTCCGCTGTGGCCTCGTCGGTCGAGCCCTCGAGCCGGAACTTGACGTTCGCCCACACGTCGCGCGCGAGCTGCCGCCGGCTCATCATGCCGTTGCGATAGGCCGCGCGCGCGAACTGGAACGCGCTCGACCCTTCCATCAGCGTCTTGTCGAGGTCGAAGAAGGCCGCGGCCTTCCCGCCGCCGCCAACGTCGACCGTCACCGGGCTACCCCCCGTTGACCTCGAGCAGCACGGCGTCGCCCTGGCCGCCACCCGAGCAGATGGCCGCAACGCCGAGGCCGCCGCCGCGGCGCCGGAGCTCGTTGGCAAGCGTCATCAGGATGCGCGCGCCGCTCGCCCCGATCGGGTGCCCGAGAGCGATCGCGCCGCCGTTCACGTTCACCTTCGACTCGTCGATGCCCAGCATTCGCATCGAGTTGATCGCCACCGAGGCGAACGCCTCGTTGATCTCGAACAGGTCGATGTCGTCGATGCTCACGCCGGTCTTCTCCAGCAGCAGCTTCGTGGCGTTGGCCGGGGTGCGGGCGAGGTACGGGAAGTCGTCCGCCACCGCGGCCTGGCCAACGATCGTGGCGAGCGCCTTGCGACCGTTCGCCTTCGCCCACTCGTCGGACGAGAGCACGAGCGCCCCCGCGCCGTCGTTCACGCCCGGCGAGTTGCCGGCGGTGTGGCTGCCCTCCTTGCCGGCCGCGCCCGGGAGCTTGGCCAGCACCTCGAGCGAGGTCTCGCGACGCGGGCCCTCGTCCACTTCGACGGTGGTCTCCGCCTTCTTCGTCTTGACCGTGATCGGAACGATCTCCTCGGGCAGCCGGCCGTCGTCGGTCGCCTGGATGGCGAGCTGATGGCTGCGCAGCGCGAACTTGTCGAGGTCGGGCCGCGTGAGCTCGAGCTCCTCGCCCACCTCGGTGGCCTCGGCGATCATGCCCTTGCCAGTGAACGGGTTGGTGAGACCGTCGTGCATCATCGCGTCGAGCGCCTTCACGTCGCCCATGCGGAAGCCGAAGCGCGCGCCCGGCAGCAGGTAGGGAGCCTGGGACATCGACTCCATGCCGCCCGCGACAGCGACGTCGAGGTCGCCGGCACGCACCGCCTGGTCGATGATCCCGGCGGAACGGAGGCCTGAAGCGCAGACCTTGTTCACGGTCTCGCTCGAGACCTCCTTCGGGATTCCCGCCTTGATCTGAGCCTGACGGCTCGGGATCTGGCCCTGACCGGCCTGCAGCACCTGCCCGAACACCACGTGCTGGACCTGCTCCGGCTTTACCTCCGCGCGCTCGAGGGCGGCCGCGATGGCGGTGCCGCCGAGGTCGGTGGCGTCGAGGCTGGAGAGGCCGCCGCCGAGCTTCCCGAAGGGGGTGCGGGCGGCGCCGAGGATCACGGTCTTGGGCATTTGGTGCTCAGTCTCCTGGTCGCTTTGGAGGTGGAACTCTAGAACGAGGCGCTGGCTCGCGGCGCGCACGCGGCGGTCTATACACTGCCGCACGCATGTCACCGATTGGGGTAAGCGCACGCCGCGGGGCGCCGGGGGACACAGACGCGGACACGCGCGTGATCGGCCTCTTCGAGGGCGAGCAGCTCGAGGAGCCGGGCCTCAAGGAGCTGTCCGAGTCGGGCGAGGCGAAGGGCGGCTTCAAGAAGCTCGCGGTCGCGCACGTGGACGGCAAGCGCGTGGTGGTCGTCGGCCTCGGCAAACGCGACGAGATGGAGCCCGACAGGGCGCGCACGGCTGCGGCGGTGGCCGCCGCAAGGGCGTCTGACATCGGCGCCCACTCGCTGTCGTGGGCCGCTCCGTCGCCGGACCTGGCCGGTCCGATCGTGGAGGGCACGCTGCTCAAGCTCTACAAGTTCGAGCGCTTCAAGTCGTCCAAGGACGACAGCGACTCGAACTCGAACGGCATCAGCTCGCTCGAGGTGTCCTCGGAGGACGCGGACCTCGACGACGCGGTGAGCGAGAGCACGGTCCGCGCCCAGGCCACAAACCGCGCGCGCGACCTGCAGAACCTTCCCTCGAACGTCGCAACGCCCGAGTTCCTCGAGAACCGCGCGCGCGAGATCGCCGAGGACCACGACTTCCTCGAGTTCGAGTCGTTCGGCCGCGACGAGATCAAGTCGATGGGCATGGGCGCGTTCACCGCCGTGGCGAGCGGGACGTACGTCGAGCCGCGGATGATCGTTCTGCGCTACTCGGGCCCGGGAGCGGGCGGACCGCACCTCGGGCTCGTCGGCAAGGCCGTGACGTTCGACAGCGGCGGCATCTCGATCAAGCCCGCGGGCAAGATGCACGAGATGAAGTTCGACATGTCGGGCGGCGCCGCCGTGCTCGAGGCCATGGGCGCGATCTCGGAGCTCGCCATCCCGGCGACGATCACGGCCGTCGTGGCCGCCACCGAGAACATGCCGAGCGGCCGCTCGGTGAAGCCGGGCGACATCGTGACCGCGATGAACGGCAAGACGATCGAGGTGAACAACACCGACGCCGAGGGCCGCCTCATCCTCGCGGACTCCCTCTGCTGGGCGGTCGACCAGGGCGCCGAGCGGCTGGTGGACATCGCCACCCTCACCGGCGCGATCGTGGTCGCGCTCGGCTCGACCTACTGCGGCCTCTTCTCGAACGACGACGACTGGTTCCGCCAGGTGGACGCCGCGTGCAACGCCACGGGCGAGCTGGGCTGGCGGATGCCCCTCCACCAGGAGTTCCTCGACCTCACGAAGGGCACCTACGCGGACCTCCAGAACTCGTCCGAGCAGCGCAAGGCATCGTCCTGCTACGCCGCCGAGTTCCTCCGCCAGTTCGTGGACGACCGGCCCTGGGTGCACATGGACATCGCGGGCACGGCCTGGGCGGCCGCCAAGTCGTGGGCGGGCAACGGCGCCACCGGCTTCGGCACCCGCATGTTCATCGAGCTCGCCAAGAGCGTCGCAAGTAGTTAGCTCCCTACTCCGTACTCCCTACTCCCCTACGTTCCGTCGTCCACCGGGTCCCAGTAGACCGGCTTGTTCCACGGTGGCGTGATGCCGTCGAACTCGGGGGCCGCGTTCTGGTCCACCGTCTCGAGCGGGATCAGGCGGAGGTCCGCCGCCACGGTGGTGCGCTCACGCACGTCGACGCCCGGATAAGACGGGCCGTCGATCCCGTAGCTCCCGCGCACGAACGGGAAGCCGCTCGTCACATCGACGCCGCGGAGATGCGTTCGCAGCGGGATGTGCCCGGCGTGACTGCCTCGTGACACGCGCGTCCAGCCCGTCCACGGCCCCCACTGGTCGGCGCACTGGCGCTGCTTGCAGTACTGGTAGCCGTGATGCGCGGTGGCGCGCACGCGCACGCCGCCGCCCGGATCGAGCTCCACCTGATAGCCCTCCCAATCGTCGTGGTGGAAGCCGGGATAGCGCGGCGCCGCCGGCACCTTCTTCCACACCTTGTGGACAAGGTTGAGGGGCGAGGTCGCCACCTTGTACGCCTTGTCCGAGCCCGCCCAGGTGGTGTTCGAATCGACGTAATAGAACCAGTACTGCAGGAAGGTGTGGCCGTCCTCGTGGACGACGTGCGTGAAGACGCTGGCCGGGACGCCGGCGTCCGTCTGGCTGACGTCGAGCGAGGGATCATCCGGGGCGTTGCCGCACGCGGTGGTGCGGCACTGCCGGTAGTCGATCGGTATCTCCTTCTCGCCCGGCTCGTAGACGAGGCTCGGCGCGTACTGGCGCACGAGCGCGGCATCGCGAGCGCCGTAGGCCGAGGCGAGCGCGTCGTGCCCGTCGTCGCAGCCTCCGCGAGCCGCGCACACGATTGCCCGGGCGAGTGCCCCGCCGTAGGTGCGGCCGTCCATGTGCGAAAGGCCGAGCGCCAGGATCGTGGCGAACGCGAGCGCGACGAGTAGGACCACCGCCGTCCATTCGATGGTCGCCTGGCCGCGCTCGCTCGCCATGGCCGCAACCTACGGAGCGCCGTGTCACACGTGGGTAACAGGCGCAAAAGCTTCGTACCGTGCATGCAACAAGTACGTAGCGCCTGACAAGCTCATCAGCTGTGGTGACTTCCTCAGCTGACGTCTACCTTGCCGCCACTGTCGCCCGCTGGGACGGCATGCGCCGGCCTGGCCAGGCGAAGGTGGAGAAGCCCGGCTTGCGCGCTCTCCTCTCGAGCTCCGGCGACGAGCGCACCCGGCTGCTGGTCACAGACGACGGCGTCTACGGCGAGCTCGCCGACCTGCTGCCAGAAATTCGCAACGGAACGGTGGCCGTCTTCGCGGCCGCCGTCCGTTCCGCTGAGCTCCTTGAGCGCGATCCCGCGTGGAGCTCCGAGACGGCGACGGCGATGATCCGGCGCGAGCTTCGCTCTCTTCCGCAGCTTCCGCTGCCGGGCAGCCTGACTCTCCGGCCCGTGCGGCGGGTCGCCGAGGACCCGTCTGATGGCGTACCGCTCGAGGACGCCCTCGCTCTCGCAGTGCGAGCGGACTCCCGGATCGAGGATCCGCCCACGGCCGTAGCCGCCTTCCTCGGCTCGTTGCCGTCCTCGGCCCGCCTGCTCGTCGCAGTCGACGACTGCGGCGCAGTACGCGCGACCTCCGGTTCAAGCGTGTTCGGCGAGGCAGCAAGCGTCTTCTTCGTCAACACGGATCCGGACTGGCGCGGTCGCGGCATCGGGCAGGCCATGACCGCCGCCGCGCTGCGCAGCGCCCGAGAGGCCGGAGCCCGGTATGCCTGCCTCGACGCGACCGACGAGGCGCTGGGCATCTACTCCCGCCTCGGATTCGAGACCGTCACCGCGATCACGCGCTTCTCCCGCGCCGGCTGAAAAGCCTGCACCGAACGCGCAACAAAGACTTCACATTCATGTTCTTCCGCTGACGATGCGCGGCTCCTATCCTCCGACTGTGGCGATCAGCGCGGGCTCTCCACGGAAGTCGTCCACACGCAGGCGCGCGCTCTGGGCGGTGGCCGGAGTGGTGGTGCTTGTGGTCGCCCTGCTCGTCACGGCCGTGGTCGAGTGGTCCGGCGCCTCACTGACGAGCGATCCGGTCGCGCTCGCTCACCTGAAGTCGCAGCCGCTCGCCGGGTCGATCGAGAGCGCCCACGCCTTCGGCGCCAACGGCAAGGGGATCCCGCTCAGCATCCACAACGGCCGCCTCACCCCGCGCACGAAGCTGACGCCTGGCGAGCGTGTGTCGGTGAACGTGGTGGTGCGCCGGCCCGGATGGCTCAGCTGGGCGCTCGGCAAGACGCGCCGCGAGACGCTGACGCTGCACGCGCCGGTCGCGCACGTGACCAATCGCTGGATCACGGTGGCGCCGGGGTCGCCGCTGAAGGTGAGCTTCGACAGCAGCGTGAGCCGCGTGGCATATGGCGACGCCACCACGCTCCACCACCGCCGGCTGCGGAGCCCGCAGAGCACGCTCGACCTCGGTTCGCAGCCCGCCGCCGGAACCTTGCGCGTGGCAGCCGCGGCGCGGCCCTGGGAGCGTCTCGACCCCGGCGAGGAGGTGAGCTGGTTCCCGCCGGCCCACTCACCGGTGGCGGTGAGTGACCCCGCGCCGGGCGCGAAGATCACGCCGTCCACCCCGCTGAGGATCACCTTCTCGAAGCCCGTTGACGAAGTGCTCGGCTCTGCTCGGCCAAAGATCACGCCGCCGGTGGCCGGCACCTGGCACCGCCCGGACAGCCACACGCTTCTCTTCAAGCCGTCGGGCTTCGGCGCGCCGTTCGGCGCCACGCTGCACGTGACCCTGCCGAAGGCCGTGTCGCTACGCGGTCCCGCGGGCGGCGGCGCGAGCACCACGAAGAGGATCGACTGGAGCGTTCCCGCGGGGTCCACGCTGCGCCTCCAGCAGCTGCTCGCCGAGGCCGGGTATCTGCCGGTGAGCTGGCAGCCTGCCGGCGCCGCCGTGCCGCGCACACCCGCGGCCGAGGTGGCGGCGGCCACCAATCCGCCGGCCGGTCACTTCTCCTGGCGCTATTCGAACACTCCGCCGGAGCTCCGCCGCCTGTGGAGCGCCGGCAACGCCAACGAGGTCACGCGCGGAGCCGTGATGATGTTCG
Organism: Thermoleophilaceae bacterium; assembly: GCA_025928345.1. Lineage (GTDB taxonomy): Bacteria > Actinomycetota > Thermoleophilia > Solirubrobacterales > Thermoleophilaceae > JAICJR01. The sequence goes on from JAICJR010000065.1 coordinate 8,670, forward strand.
AGGACAACCACGGGCTGCAGGCGGACGGCTTCGCCGGGCAGAAGGTGTGGCACACGCTGCTCACCGACGCGATCGCGGGCAAGCACCGCAGCGCCGGCTACAGCTACGTGTACGTGCACCGCAACGTGCCGCAGAAGCTCACGCTCTGGCACAACGGCCACGTGATCCTCACCTCGCCCGGCAACACGGGCGTGCCTTCGGCGCCCACTCAGCTGGGCACCTTCCCCGTATTCGAGCACATCGCCTCGGGCACGATGAGCGGCACCAATCCGGATGGCTCGCATTACAACGATCCCGGCATCAAGTGGATCAGCTACTTCAACGGCGGCGACGCTCTGCACGCGTTCAACCGCGCGTCGTTCGGCACGCCGCAGAGCCTTGGCTGCGTGGAGCTGCCGCTCGCCTCGGCCGCGAAGGTGTGGCCGTACACGCCGATCGGCACGCTGGTGACGATCGAGAACTAGCGCCGGCGCGCCCGCGCGCCCGACTGCATCGTTACACCGACTCATGTATCTATAGTCCGTGTAACGGACCTCATGCCGTCGCTCGATGAGACAGGGATGAAGCTGGGCCTGCGGGCCCTGAACGGCCTTGCGGGCCTCGAAGCGCTCGACCGCTTCGGGCTGCGCAAGCCGGTGGAACGCGTGCTCTACCGGGCATCGAAGACGAGCGCCGCCACGGCCACGAGGGTGGGGCGCAGCTGGGGAGGCGGCCCGAAGCTGTCGAAGACCGCGCGGCCGGCGCCCACGCGCCGCAGCGACCTCTTCGACCTCACCCCCACCGACGAGCAGCAGATGCTCCGCGAGTCGTTCGCCGCGTTCGCGAAGGAGCGCATGCGCCCTGTCGCGCTCGACGCTGACAACGCGTGCGCCGCTCCGCCGGAGCTGCTTGCCGAGAGCGTCGAGCTCGGGGTGACGATGCTCGGCATCCCGGAGGAGCTCGGCGGCGCCCTGTCCGAGCGCTCGGCCGTGACGTCTGTCCTGATCGCCGAGGCGCTGGCCCACGGCGACATGGGGATCGCGCTCGCCGCGCTCGCGCCCGCCTCCGTCACCACCGCGCTGAGCCTGTGGGGCGATGCCGATCAGCAGTCCACCTACGTCCCGCCCTTCCTCGAGGACGACGCTCCCGCCGCCGCCCTCGCACTGCTCGAGCCGCGCCCGCTCTTCGATCCTCTGAAGCTCGATACGAGCGCTCGCGCCGACGGCGACGGCTTCGTGCTCGACGGCGCGAAGGCGCTCGTGCCGCGCGTGGCCGACTGCGAGCTCTTCCTCGTGGCCGCCGCGCTGGAGGACGGCCGCCCCGGCCTCTTCATCGTCGAGTCCGGCGCGCGCGGCCTCTCCACCCAGCCCGAGCCGGCGATGGGCGTGCGTGCCGCCGCCACCGGCGCATTGATCTTCGATGGGGTACGTGTCCCGAAGGGCGCGCTGCTCGCCGACGGCGACCCCGCCGTCTACAGAGAGTGCGTGCAGCGCGCCCGGCTCGGCTGGTGCGCGCTCGCCGTGGGCACCGCCCAGGCAGTGCTCGACTACACGATCCCCTACGTGAACGAGCGCACCGCGTTCGGCGAGCCGATCTCGAACCGGCAGGCGGTGGCGTTCGCCGTGGCGGACATGGCGATCGAACTCGACGGCATGCGCCTCGCCACCTATCGCGCCGCTGCGCGGGCGGACCAGGACCGCGACTTCTCGCGCGAGGCCGCCGTGGCTCGCGAGCTGTGCGGCGCGAAGGGAATGACGATCGGCTCTGAGGGAGTGCAGCTCCTCGGCGGACACGGCTTCGTGAAGGAGCACCCGGTTGAGCGCTGGTACCGCGACCTGCGCGCGGCCGGCCTGATGGAGGGCGCGCTGCTCGTCTGAGTCACATGATCAATCTCGAGCTGCCCAAGAAATTCAAGCCGCTGGTGTCTCAGGCGCATCAGGTGGCGGCGGAGGTGTTCCGCCCCAACTCGCGCCGCTACGACCGCGACGAGCACACGTATCCGAAGGAGCTGGACATGCTCGCCGCCGCGATCGACGGCCTCGACGAGGGCGGCGGGATCTCCGGCGCCGGCGCCGCGGGCGTGCGGCGGGAGAACGGCGCATCGTCCAACGGCGGCGACGCCGTCACCCGCAACGGCAGCAACATGGCCACCTGCCTCAGCATCATGGAGCTCTGCTGGGGCGACGTCGGCCTCTTGCTATCGATGCCGCGCCAGGGTCTCGGAAACTCGGCGATCGCGTCGGTGGCGAACGAGGAGCAGGCCGAGCGCTTCGCGGGCCGCTGGGCGGCGATGGCGATCACGGAGCCCGAGGCGGGCTCTGACTCGGCCGCCATCCGCACCACAGCGCGCCTCGACGGCGACGATTACGTGCTCAACGGCGAGAAGATCTTCGTCACCGCGGGGGAGCGCGCCGACCTCGTGGTGGTCTGGGCGAGCCTGGACCCATCGAAGGGCCGCGCCGCGATCAAGTCGTTCGTGGTTGAGCGTTCCAACCCTGGGCTCAAGCTCGTGCGCGTGGAGGACAAGCTCGGGATCCGGGCTTCCGACACGGCCAACTTCGTGCTCGAGGACTGCCGAGTGCCGAAGGAAAACCTCTTGGGCGACCCGGAGATCACCGAGAAGGGCGGCTTCGCGGGCGCGATGCAGACGTTCGACAACACTCGGCCGCTCGTGGCCGCGATGGCCGTCGGCCTCGCGCGCGCGTCCCTCGAGGAGACGAAGCGCCTGCTGGCTGAGGCCGGAGTGGAGCCGGACCTGCACCGCCCGCCAGAGGTGCAGCCCGCCGCCGCGGCCGAGCTGCTCGCTCTCGAGGCCGATTACGAGGCGGCCCGGCTACTCACCTTGCGCGCAGCCTGGATGGCCGACAACCGCAAGCCGAACTCGCTGCAGGCGTCCATGGCCAAGGCGAAGGCCGGGCGCACCTGCGTGGACATCGCGCTCCGCTGCGTGAGGCTCTGCGGCAGCGTTGGCTACGGCGAGCAGGAGCTGCTCGAGAAGTGGGCACGCGACGCCAAGATCCTCGACATCTTCGAGGGGACCCAGCAGATCCAGCTCCTGATCGTCGCGCGCCAGCTCCTCGGGAAGACCTCCGCCGAGCTGCGCTAGCCCGGCGGAGACCCTCGACCCCCAGTTACATCCTGAAGCCACTGATGGCGATGTACGCCCCGGCGTTGCCGTTGGGGTGCACCATCACGATCGGCGCGAGACACGTGCTCGGCACGGTGAAGCTGTCGTCGCGGATCCGCGCGTCACCGCCCGTGGAGATCGGCACCGACGGCGTCGTGTCCACAGCCGTAGCGTCCGCGTCCGCACCGCAGTAGAGCGACGCCGAGACGGTGGTGACCGGGCCGGTGTTGCCCATGGTGGGGATCACGAGCCCGTCCAGCCGCAGCTCGAACCTGCCGTCCATCTTGAGCTCCGCCTCGCCGCGGTTCAGCACCCATGGCACGCCGCCCGGGCCGACGCCGTGGAAGTGCGGATCCGTCGGCTGCGAGGGAGCGAGGTTCTGCTCGAGCACCTTGTTCCCGTGGTGCTCACCCCGGTCTCCGTGGCGGCCCTTCCCGCCGCCGTCGTGGCCGGCCGCCACGCCCGCGTAGATCGCCACCGCAGCCGCCATCACAGCAAGCGCCGCGGCCGCGCGCATAAGACTCTTCATGGTCCCTCCGTGGTTCGACTATGTCCTTACAAACACAAAGGACGCGCCGGACTCACGATTTCAGCCGTTGAACTTCGGCACGAACTCGGGCGCCCAGGTGTCGAAGAACTCGTCCTGGTTCGGCCCGATCTGCTGGACGAACAGCTCGTCCACGCCGGCGTCCGCGTACTCCTGAAGCGTCTTCATGTGCTCGTCGAGGTCGGGGCCGCACGGCACCGTGTCGGCCACCATGTCCTCGGTGACGAGCTCGCTCGCCTGCTCGAAGTGGGCGGGAGTCGGCAGCACCTGAGCCAGCTCGCCGGGCAGCTGCTCGTTCGGCCAGAGGCGGTAAGCCGTCTTGCGCGCCTCGGCCTCGTCGCTGCCGAAGCACACCTTCGTGCCCGCCTGAATCGGGCCCTTCCCGCCCTCGTCGCGGTACATCTTGATCAGCTCGTCGGGGCTGGTGGTGGCGTAGCCGTCGCCGATGCGCGCCGCGAGCTTCACAGCCTTCGGCCCGAAGCCGGACACGAGGATCTCCGGCGGCTTGTCAGGCAGGTCGTAGACGCGAGCGTTCTCCACGCGATAGTGGCGCCCGCGGTGGGACTGGCTGCCGCCCTGCCACAGGAGGCGGATCACCTCCACCGCTTCCTCGAGCATCTCGAGCCGCTCGTCGGCCTCGGGCCAGTGGTCGCCCAGGATGTGCTCGTTCAGAGCCTCGCCGCTGCCGACTCCGAGCTGGAAGCGGCCCTCGAGCTGCACCGCGGCGGTGGCGGCCGCGTGCGCGATCACGGCTGGATGGATGCGAAGCGTGGGACAGGTGACGCCGGTGGTCACGCGCATGTTCGTTGCCTGCGAGATCGCCCCGATCGCCCCCCAGACGAACGGGCTGTGGCCCTGCTCGTCGATCCACGGGTGGAAGTGGTCCGAGATCCAGAGCGCGTGGAAGCCCGCCTCCTCGGCACGCTGCGCGAGCCGCACCTGGTCGCGCGGGCCCCACTCCTCGCTCGAAATGAAATAGCCGAGCTTCATCGCCGCACCCGGAGTGCCCGGCCGCGGCGATGCGCAAACTCAGTCCACCGCTTTGCCGTTGGCGGTGAGCTTCACCTCGATGTTCCCGCGCGTGGCATTCGAGTACGGGCAGACCTGGTGCGCGGCGGCCACGAGCCGCGCGGCCTCGTCAGCGTCGTCGATCGAGGGCAGCGTCACGTCCAGCTCCACGGCGACGTTGAAGCCGCGCTCCTCGGTCGTGATCAGGCTCACCTTGCTGTCGATCGAGGCGTCGTCGAGTTCGATCTTCTCGCGCCGGCCAACCGCGCCCAGCGCGCCCTCGAAGCAGGCCGCGTAGCCGACCGCGAACAGCTGCTCGGGGTTCGTGCCGCCGCCGTCGCCGCCCATCTCCTCCGGCAGGCGCAGCGTGACGTCCAGCTGCCCGTCGGTCGACTTCCCATGTCCCTCGGCGCGCCCGCCCTGGACGTTCGCCTCGGCTGTGTACACAACCTTCGCCACCTAAGCCTCCTTGAGAATCTCGCCCGCCGTGTGGTGGGCGAGCGACATGATCGAGATCATCGGGTTCACCCCCGGCGCCGTCGGGAACGCCGACGCGTCGCCGATCCACACGCCCTTCGTGTCGTGCAGCTCGCCCTTCCCGTTCGCCACCGATGTGGACGGATCAGAGCCCATCCGGCAGGAGCAGAGCTGGTGCGCGGTGAAGATCGCGACGTCGTTCGGCTCGTACGACGCGTTCTCGATCTGCTCGAGGAAGGCGTCGAAGTCTTCGCCCTCGCGCCAGGAGGTGCGCTCCGCGTGGAGGGTGAAGATCTCCTTCGCCCCGGCCGCCTTGTGCAGCTTGGCGAGCTCCTGGTTGCCGCGGACGAAGATACGGCGGTCGATCTCGTCGCCGAGTGACCAGCGCACCACCGCGCGGCCGTGCGCGTCGATCGCGACCTCGCCCTCGCCGTGGTCGCGCGCGACCGTGATGAAGGGCGCGGCGTGCTTGAGCGAAGCGCTGAAGTCGCGCTTGTGCTGGGCGCCGTCGTCGAACGGCCAGTTGGCGGCGATCAGGGCGGGCGCCGTGGGAGCGCTCTCGATGAGGAAGCCCCAGTCGCCCTCCATGTTTGCGAACTGGTACGAGACGGCCGACTGCGCCTGGCCGATCCAGCCCTCGATCACCTCGTCGTACACGCCCTCGACGATGGCCGCCGGGTGCAGCCGCAGGTGCTTGCCGGCGGCCGCGCCGCCGATGCCGCTGCGCAGCAGCAGCGCGGGCGACTCCACCGCGCCCGCCGACACCACCACGGTGCCCGCCTCGACGGTGAGCTTCGTGATCGAGCCGTCGGCGTTCGTCACCGTGGCCTCCACTCCCGTGGCGCGCCCGTCCGCCGTGGTGATGCGCTCGGCTCGCGCGCCCACCACGAACTTCGCCCCCGCGTCCGAGGCGTCCTGGAGGTAGGTCTTCATCGTGGACTGCTTGCAGCCGCGCTGGCAGCCGGTGTAGCAGTAGCCGCACACGCGCGGGTCGTCGCACGCCGGATCCGCGTTGCGGGTGATCGGCTTCCAGGGGAAGCCGCACGCCTCCATGCCCTGGATCATCTTGCGGTGCGAGCGGTTCTGTGAGGTCGCCTCGGCGTTCACCTGGAGCCGCTCCCACACCGCGTCGATGTGCTGGTCGTACTCGAGCTGGTCGATGCCCTCCATCCCGTGCTCGGCCCACTCCTTGCGGATGTGCTCCGGGGTGCGGATGCAGTTCATGTAGTTGACGATCGTGCCGCCGCCGAGCGTCGCGCCGGCGAGCACGGAGATCGAGCCGTCCTCGGACGAGAGCAGGCCGCCGCCGAGGTAGAGCTCCAGCGAACCGGGCAGCTCGAGCTGCTTGAAGTCCTGCTCGTTGCGGTAGGCGCCCTGCTCGAGCACCACCACGGACTTGCCGCCCTTGGCCAGCTCCGCGGCCATCACGCCGCCACCGGCGCCCGAGCCCACCACGCACACGTCCGCGGTGAGCGTTTGCTCTGCGCCGCTCACCTGCTCGACGTTGATCGTCTTCGGTGCCTCGTCCGCGCTCGGCGGCGCGCTGACCGGCCCGGGATAGCCGAGCGCGTCCCAGTTCGGATTGCGCCCCTGCTCGTCCGGCAGCGCGTAGAAGAAGAGCATGGTGAGGCCCTTGAAGACCTTGATCCCGAGCTTGGCCTCCGGGCCGCTGGCGCTCACCTGCTTGAGCACCTGAGTGCGCACCTCCAGCGGCAGGGAGGCGAAGTCGCCTGCGCTCAGCCCGTCGAGCAGCTGGCCGAAGCCCTCGATCTCCTCGGGCAGCATCGCCTGCGCCATAAGCCCCTCGATCTGCGCGGCCACTCCCATGTCCGAGGCCGAGCGGGCCATGTAAGCGCGCATCGTCTCGTCGTCGCCGTCGTAGGGGACCGCGGGCACGATCGTGTCGCAGAGCGCCTCGAGCGTCCGCCGGCGGGTCTCGTCGAGCACGCCTGCCATCACTGCCATGAGCCACCTCTCCTCGTTGGGTCGCGGCGCAGCTTAACTCCGACTGGCTGAGCGGCCAACTCCGCACTCCTTACTCCGTACTCCCTACTCCGCTTTACACTGCCGCGTCCGAATGGCTTTCCAACTCATTCCCGTAAACGGGCTCCGCGTCGAGGGGCGCAGCGATGCCCCGGACGTCGGCGAGTTCTCGGGTCCCGTGATCGCGATGGGTGTTCAGGACAGCGATCCGATCGC
>JAICJR010000197.1 GCA_025928345.1 Thermoleophilaceae bacterium
ACCTGGCGCGCGCGGCTGCTCGGCCTCGCGCTCATGCGCGAGCTCGATCCGGACGACGCTCTCGTGATCCCTCACTGCACGTCCGTGCACACGTTCGGCATGCGCTTCCCGATCGACGTCGTGTTCGTGGACCGCGACTGGCTGCCGGTAGACATCGAGTACGACGTGGGGCCGCGGCGCGTGCTGCACAGCCGCTTCGCGCGCTCGGTGATCGAGGTGGTTGCGGGCGAGGCCGGCCGGCTAGCCGATGGGCTCAGGATCCAACGAGCTCTCGTAGACGGAATGTCAGAGCGGACAGCGCCAGCTCCTCCGTGACGTTGAGCTGAAGCGAGCTGCGCGTGTCCTCGCACGCCTCCGCGGCCTGGCGAAGGCGAACGGGGTCGCGGTCGCTTGCGGCTGAGGCGAGGTCCGCTATGCGGTCGGTGGCGAGCACGGCGCCGTCCGCGCCCGAGCTGGCGGCCACGAGATCACGGAACGCGAGCGCCGCCAGTTCTAGGCCGAGCTCGAGGATTTCCGTGCGCGCGCGCCGGCCGTCGCGCTTGGCGGTCTCGTCGAACTCGCGCTCGAGCGCGCTGCGTTCGCGGCCCCGGGGTTCCTGTTCGAGCCGCTCGCGCTTGCGCTCGTCCACGGCTGACTCCGCCGCGTCGCGCCGCTCCTCCGCGCGCTGCAGAAGACCCCGCCACGGCTCCTCCATGTGAATCGCGCCGAGCGCGTCGAACACAAGCCGCTCCACCTCGCCGCGCAGCGCCATGCCCTCGTCGGACGCGAGAAAGCGCGCACGGGACGCGTTGCCGAGCGACAGCCGCGCGGCGGCATGCGCGCGCCCGGACTCCACACCCTCCTCCTCGAGCATCTCGGCGATTCGCTCTCCCGGCAGAGGGTCGAAGCGCACGAGCTGGCAGCGCGACACCACCGTCTCGAGCACGCGGCCGAGCTGGTCTGTGAGCAGGATGAGATGCACGAACGCGGGCGGCTCCTCGAGCGTCTTGAGCAGCCGGTTCGCCACCTCGTCGTTCATCGTGTCCACGCGCTCGAGCACGAACACGCGCCGCTTCGACTCGAACGGCGTGCGTCCGGCCGCCGCCACCACCGGGCCCTCCACGTCGCTCACGCGCATCACGTGTGCGCCCGTGGGCCTGACCCACGTGAGGTCGGGGTGCGTGCCGTGGAGCGCGCGCGTGCGCGCGGCGTCCGCGTCGTCCTCGCCCTCGGCGAGCAGTTCGGCGGCGAGCGCCCGCGCGGCGGTGCGCTTGCCCGTGCCGGGCGGACCGTGAAAGAGATACGCGTGCGAGGGGCTGCCCGACGCGAGTGCCGAGCCGAGCACCAGGCGCGCGTGCGGGTGGTCCTCGGTTCCCGCGAGCTGCGGCGCCTCGGCGGTCACGCGCGCGTCCCGGCCGCCTCGCGTGCGCGCTGCACCGCGCGCATCACCTCGTCGTGCACTTCGCCCGACGGGCGGTCGGCATCGACGGTCACCCAGCGGCCCGAATCCGCGGCGGCGAGGTCGCGGTAGGCGTCGAACACAGCCTTCTGCAGAGAGTCGCCCTCGTCCTCGAAGCGGTCGAGCTGGCCGGCGCGCTCGGCCGCGCGCGCGGGATCGATCGAGAGCAGGAAGGTGAGGTCCGGCAGCAGCCCTCGCGTGGCGAAGCTGTTGATCTGCTCGACATCCTCGACACCGAGTGCGCGAGCGATGCCCTGGTATGCGAGCGACGAGTCGAGGAAGCGATCCGACACCACCACCTTGCCGGCATCGAGCGCCGGCCGGATCACCTGCGCCACGAGCTCGGCACGCGCGGCGGCGAACATGAGCGCCTCGGCCTCAGCCGAGATCGTCACGGCGGGATCCTTAAGAAGATCGCGCAGCCGCTCCCCCACCTCGGTGCCGCCCGGCTCGCGCACCGCCACCGCCTCGTCGCCCAGCGCCTCGACCAGCATCCGCGCCTGGGTGGTCTTCCCGGAGCGGTCTATGCCTTCGAAGGTGACGAACAAGCCGGCCATCAGCTGCCGAAACTATCAGCGGGCCTGGCGGCTCAAGTAGTCACTACGATCCGCGCCCTATGAAAGCGCTCGTAACCGGCGGCGCCGGCTTCATCGGCTCGAACCTCGTGGACGCTCTGCTCGAGCGCAGCGACGAGGTGACGATCCTCGACAACCTCTCAACGGGTCGCCGGGAGAACCTGGAGAGCGCACTCGCGAACGGCGCGAAGCTCGTGGAGGCCGACCTCCGCGACGCCGACGCGGTGCGCGACATCGTGGCCGAAGCGAAGCCCGAGACGATCTTCCACCTGGCCGCGCAGATCGACGTGCGCAAGTCCGTGGCCGATCCCGCTTACGACGCGACCGTGAACGTACTCGGCACGATCAACATGCTCGCCGCGGCGCAGGCCGCCGGCGTGCGCAGGTTCATAAACAGCTCGACGGGCGGCGCGATCTACGGCGAGGGCCGCGTGATCCCAGCACCGGAGACGCACCCCGCCGAGCCGGAGTCCGGCTACGGCCAGTCGAAGCTCGCAGCGGAGGGCTACTGCGGGCTGTTCCGCCGGCTGCATGGCCTCTCGACCGTCTCGCTCCGCTACGGCAACGTCTACGGCCCGCGCCAGGACCCGCTCGGCGAGGCCGGCGTGATCGCCATCTTCTGCGGGAAGCTGAACGACGGCGGCAAGCCGCTCGTGTTCGGCGACGGGCTCCAGACTCGCGACTACGTCTACGTCGGCGACATCGTGTCGGCCAATCTCGCCGCGGCGGATTCCGACGTCGGCGGCTCCTTCAACATCGGCCTCGGCGTGCAGAGCACGGTGCTCGACATCGTCGACATCCTGCGCCGGCTCGGCGGCCGCGACGACTTCGAGGCAGAGCACGCGCCCGAGCGTTCGGGCGAGGTGCTGCACATCGCGCTCGATGCAACGCGCGCGCGCGAGGAGCTCGGCTGGGAGCCGAAGGTGCAGCTCGAGGAAGGCCTCGAGCGCACGCTCGCCTCGATCACGGGCTGATGTCTGCGCCCGCCGTCGTGCTGATCGTCATCGCGTTGCTCGTGGTGGCGGTGGCGATCTTCGTGCTGGCGGGCGGCGCCAAGCGGCGCGAGCGCGCGGCAGATCTAGCTGCCGAGTTCTGGGACTGGCTGAAGCTCGGGCGCTGAAGCGGCGAAGGGGCCCCGGTCGCGCCGGGACCCCTTCGAGTCGAGTTCAGCTCGTGATGTCGCCGCGGTCGCCGCCCTTGTCGGACGACGCGTTCTTCCAATCGCCGTTCGGTCCGGCGTTGTAATGGATGTCGAAGGACGTCACGGTGTCCGATGCCCCAGGGCCGAAGAACGCGGTGACGAAGTCCGCCGTGAAGCACGGAGCCGCACACGTGGCATCCGGGTTGTAGCCGCCCGCGCCAGGGGTCACGACCAGGGTGAACGTCCCCTCCATCTTGCCGCTGACGGGGCTGTTGAGCATGCCGCCCGGATCCGTCTCGCAGGCTCCCGGGCTCGGCCCGGCGAGCGTGGTGAACGTCCCGTTCTTGAAGTCCTCGGTGACGTTGTAGGTGCCGTCGGCGTTCGGCCGAGTGTCCACCGTGTAGTCGCGGTCGAACGTGTCGTTGGCCCAGAGGTTTCCGCAGGTGCCGGAGTCCGGCGAGCTGCTTGCGTACGGGCCGAAGTGCTGCCTGGCGGGTCCGCCGGCGCCCCATGCGTTCGCGCTCATAGCGAGCACGCACACGGCACCCAGCGCCAGTACAGAGGTGATGCGGCGCATCCATTTCCTCCTTGGTAAAGGGCGAGTCCTGGCGCGACCCTATGCTGAAGAATGCCTGTGCCGCGAGTAACTTGGCGCGACGGCGCTTGCTAGTCGCCCGTCGGAACGACGCCCGCGGGTTCGACCATGAGGATCGTCGTTCGCACGGGCGCGCTCGTCTTGTGCATCACTCCCCGCGGCACCGTGTAGCCCTGCTGCGGCTTCAGGCGCACCGTCTCCTGGCCCTCCACCTCGACCACGAGCTCGCCGTCCAGCACGAGGAAGAACTCATCGTCGGTGTCGTGCTTGTGCCAGTGGAACTCGCCCTCGAGCACGCCGAGCCGAACGACCGAGTCGTTCACGGTCGTGAGCGTCTGGTTGAACCACGGCTCGTGGGCCGCGGCCTCGGCTGCGATGTCGATCAGGGTGAGCGAGCCGAACTTGTCGTCGGTGTGGATGTCGTAATCCTCAGCCATGACGCCGGATGATTCCGGATAGGGTCGAATCGTGTCTGACACGCATTCCGTGAAGCGGCATCTGGACGTGGACGCGGAGGGCTACGACATCCAGATCCGCCGCTTCATTCCCCATTACGACGAGATGCTGATCACGGGGGTCGAGCTGCTCGCGACCCTCGCCCCGCCGAGTGCGCATGTGCTCGACCTCGGCGGCGGGACCGGCGCCCTCTCGTCCGCCGTGCTCCACGGCTTGCCGGAGGCTCACGTCACGGTGCTCGACATCGACCCGGACATGCTCGGCGAGGCCCGCCGGCGGCTGGCCGAGTTCGGTGATCGTGTGGCCTTCCGCGAAGGCAGCTTCCATGACCCGCTGCCCCCCGCCGACGCCGTGGTCGCTTCGCTGGCCCTGCACCACATCCACGATCTGGACCGGAAGGTCGAGGTCTACCGGGCGATCCACGCCGCGCTCGAGCCCGGCGGGGTGTTTCTCAATCTCGACGCCGCCGTGAGCGAGGGCGCGCGGCTCGGCGCGCTCGCGCTGGACGGATGGGTCGCCCACATGGGAGAGCAGGGCATCCCCGAGGCGGAGGCGCGCGGGCACATCGCGGCCTGGGCCGACGAGGACCGCTACTTCCCGCTGGACAGCGAACTCGGTGCACTGCGGCGGGCGGGCTTCTCGGAGGTCGAATGCCCCTGGCGGCGCGGTCTGCAGACGGTCTGCTGCGCGCTGCGCTGATCCCGCAAACACCGGGATCGACGCTCTCAGCACCCCGAAATGCCCTCGCGCGCGTGAGATGATGGCCCGGCGCACGTTCTTCCCGCATTCTCCACCACAATATGTTGTGGTAGGCGCAGGAATCGGGCACTACACCTAGTAGAATTAGGGGCCGAATGCGCTGTCCCTACTGCCACTTCGACTCGACCCGCGTCGTGGACTCGCGACTCGCCGAGCCGGGCGACTCGATTCGCCGCCGGCGCGAGTGTGCGAGCTGCGGTGAGCGCTTCACCACGTACGAGCGCGTGGAGGGCCCGATGCTCATCGTCGACAAGCGCGACGGCCGCCGCGAGCAGTTCGACCGCGACAAGTTGATCCGCGGGATGCTGCGCGCTACGAACAAGCGGCCGGTCGAGGTGAGCGAGCTCGAGGAGCTCGCGGACAAGATCGCGGGCGAGGCTCGCCGGCGTGGCGGGCGCGTGGACGCCGAGTGGATCGGCGAGCGCGTGCTGCGCGGGCTGGCGCGGCTCGACCGGGTCTCGGCGCTGCTCTTTGCCTCCATCTACAGAAGCTTCGAGGACCTGTCGGACTTCGAGTCCGAGCTCGAGCGCCTCAAGTCCGAGCCCGTGCTCGGCGACGACCAACTCCCACTCGTCCTTCCGTCCGACCCTCGTGAGAGTGTCGGCACTTCCCCCTCGGGCTCGTCCCGCGGGCAGGAAGGAGAACTCGAATCCGTTAGGAGAGGACATGCCGGACACCCGTAGCGCCCCCGACACCACCACCACCTTCGCGACGAAGGGCGTCAGAGTGGAGCGGCGCTACAC
>JAICJR010000097.1 GCA_025928345.1 Thermoleophilaceae bacterium
CAGCCGTTCGAGCAGCCGCACAGCAGGGGCGCCGCCGTCGTAGCCCTGGATCACCGAGCTCATCCACATCGCGCGCTCTCGGTACCCCGGCGTTTCCAGCAATTCGGCGAGCGCGCCCGTGACCTCCATGCGTTACCACAACCGACGCGTGGGACAGGACCGCGTCGTGAGGAACGTACGACTCCACGGCCACGATCGCGCCGGCCGCGCGGCGCGTCAACGCGACCGTGACTGAGTCGGACTCCGCAGAGAGTTCCTCCAGGCCGAGGGCGTGGCGGGCAGCGTTCACCGGTTCGTACCACTGCGTGCGCGCAGCCTCGTCGTCGTCCGGCCCGCCGTGAAAGCCAAAGATGGTGTGGATCAGCAGGACGTGCGCCGGCGGCAGCAGCTCAGCCGCCGATGCTGCCGAGCGCAAGAGGTAATCGACGACGATGACGTCGCTCGGAGCTTCGACGACTTCCGAACGCAGGGCCTCGGCCAGCTGCGGGCCGTAGAAGATCCGCTCCAGCACGGCCCGCTGCTCTTCCACGCGCTGCCGCGGTTCCAGCTCGAGCTCAGGCGGAAAGGGCCGGTGCACACAGCCGGCTGCGGCAACGCGTGGGCGTACGAGATCGGCGCCAGCACTCGCACGCGATGCCCTTGCTCCGCGAGCAGCCGCCCAAGCCCGAGCGCGACCTGCGTTCCGCCACCCGCCTGCCATGTCACGATCAAGGCCTCCACGAGCGCGGAGATGATTCCACGCACGCCCCATTCGCCATCATCTCCCGCGCCGCCCGGCCTGAGGCCGTTTCTCGGGCTAACCTGAACCCGCACCGCAACTGACCGATGTCCGCCTGCCGGCGGGGTGATTCACGTAATAAGCACCAACCAGTTCAAGAACGGCACCCACATCGAGGTCGATGGGGTCGTCTACAAGATCGTCGAGTTCCAGCACGTCAAGCCGGGCAAGGGCGGCGCCTTCGTGCGCACCAAGCTCAAGCGCAGCGCCGACGGCGCCGTGATCGACAAGACCTTCCGGGCGGGCGAGAAGTTCCGCCCCATCCGCACCGAGACGCGCAAGATGCAGTTCCTCTACGCGGACGGCGCGGACGCGCACCTGATGGACCTCGAGAGCTACGAGCAGATCACCGTGCCCGAGGGGACCGTGAGCGAGGCGCTCAAGTGGATCATCCCCAACGAGACCGTCGACGTGCTCTACGTGGACGAGGAGCCGGCGGACTTCCAGGTGCCGAGCGCGGTCGAGCTCTCGGTAACCGAGACCGAGCCGGGCGTGAGAGGCGACACGGCAAGCGGTGGCGGCGACAAGCCGGCGCAGCTCGAGTCCGGCGTGACGGTCCGCGTGCCGCTGTTCGTGAACGTGGGCGACCGCGTGCGCGTGGACACCCGCTCCGGCGAATACGTCTCGAGAGCGTAGGCCCTTGAAACGGAGCGACCAGCGCCGGGCCGCCGTGGTGGCCCTTTACCAGCGCGATTTGACCGGCCGGCCGCTCGACCAGCTCCTCGGCAGGGAGACGAAGGCGTTCACGCGCGAGCTCGCGGACGGCACCGCGGCGCAGCAGCCGGAGCTCGACGCGCTCATCGAGCGCCACGCGGTGGGCTGGACTCTCGACAGAATCGCGCCGCTCGAACGAAACATCCTGCGGGTTGCGCTGTACGAGCTGTTGAGGAGGGAAGACGTGCCGGCTGAGGTAGCGATCGACGAGGCAATCGAGGCAGCCAAGGAGCTGTGCGGCGCAGACGCGCCCGGCTTCATCAATGGCATCCTCGGTGCGGTGCACCGAGAGCAGGGGAGCGCGTCTCCGCTGTGAGCCGGCTGGACTCGCTGATAGACGAGCTCGAGCAGACCGCGGCCCGGCTTCGCGCCGGCGAGCTCGACTCGGACGCCGCGGCGCAAGCGGTGGAGCGCTGCGCCGAGCTCGCGCAGCAGCTGGGCGCGGAGCTCGACGTGCAGGCGCGCGCGGCCACGGCCGGCGAGCCGCCCGGCCAGGAGAAGCTTCTATGAACGCGCCGGCGCGCCAGGCGGAGTATCCGGTCGCGCTGCAGCGTGCGGTGGACGCCTATCTCGAGCAGCTGCGCTTCTCGGAGGAGACCACCACGGCGGGGCTCGAGGAGGCCATGCGCTACTCGCTGCTCGCGGGCGGGAAGCGGATCCGGCCCGTGCTCGCGCTCGCCACGGCGGAGGCGCTCGGCCACACCCAGGACGACGTGATGGCGCTCGCGGCCGCAATTGAGCTGATTCACACCTACTCGCTGATCCACGACGACCTCCCGGCGATGGACGACGACGAGCTCCGCCGGGGCAAGCCCACCTGCCACGTGGTCTACGGCGAGGATGTGGCGATCCTGGCCGGCGACGGCCTCTTCGCCGAGGCGATCAAGCTCGTGCTCGACGAGCAGGATGGCGATCCAGAGCGGGTACTGAGGGCGCTGCGCCATCTTGTGGCCGCAATCTCGGTTAGCGGCATGGTGGGCGGGCAATACGTGGACGTGAAGGAGACCGCCCCCCACGACCAGGCGGGCCTACGTCACCTGCACGAGCTGAAGACCGGCCGCCTGATCGCCGCCGCAATCGAGTGCCCACTGCTTTTGTTTGGGGCCGGAGAAGCTGCGACAATGGGCCTGCGCCGCTTCGCAGCGGAGCTGGGGGTTCTCTTCCAGATAGTCGACGACATACTCGATGTGACAGGTGACGAGGCCGCGCTCGGTAAGCCCCAGGGTTCCGACGAGCGTCACGGCAAGCGCACCTACGTAAGCGTGTTCGGATTGGAAAAGGCGAGGGAGCTCGCCCGGGAGTCACATCACAACGCGCGCGCCGCACTCGCGGACGCCGGCGGCCAGACCGCAACGCTCGAGCAGATCACTGACTACATCCTGACCAGAGACACATGAGCTTTCTAGAGAACGTCAACAACCCCCAAGACCTCCACGAGCTGGACGACGATCAGCTCCAGCAGCTCGCGCAGGAGGTGCGCGAGCACGTGATCGACACGATCGGCGAGATCGGCGGCCACTTCGGCGCGAACCTCGGCGTGTGCGAGCTGGCGGTGACGCTCCACAGCCTGCTCGACTCGCCCAAGGACAAGATCATCTGGGACGTCGGCCACCAGGCCTACCCGCACAAGGTGCTCACCGGGCGGCGCGACCAGCTCAGCACGATCCGCCAGTACGGCGGCCTTGCGCCGTTCTGCTCGATCTTCGAGTCAGAGCACGACATCATCGGCGCGGGCCACGCGTCCACCTCGGTCTCGTACGCGGTGGGGCTGAAGGAGGCAATGCGGCGCGGCATCGGCGAGGACGGCAAGGTGGTGGCGGTGATCGGCGACGGCGCTTTGACCGGCGGCGTCGCGTTCGAGGCACTTCACAACGCGGGCGGCATGGACGTGCCGATCGTGATCATCCTCAACGACAACGGCATGTCGATCGCGCCGAACGTGGGGGCGCTGTCGCGCTACTTCAACCGCGTCCGGCTCAACCCCAAGCTTCATCGCGCGCGCGAGGGCGTGGAGACCGGGCTCACGAAGCTTCCGGCCGGGATCGGCGACCGGATCGAGCGGCTCGGCCCGCAGATCAAGGAGTCGATCAAGGCGTTCTGGGCGCCGGGTCTGCTGTTCGAGGAGCTCGACCTCGCGTACGTGGGCGTGATCGACGGCCACGACGTGCATGCGCTGCGCAACGCCATCGGCGAGGCGTTGAAGGCGGACCGGCCCGTGGTGGTCCACATCAAGACCGTGAAGGGCAAGGGCTTCGCTCCCGCCGAAGAGGGCGGCCTCGAGGGCATGGAGAAGTGGCATGCCGCCAAGCCCGCCTCGATCGTGAACGGCGCGCCGGCGCCCGCCCCGAAGAAGAACGGGGCCGCTCGCTTCGCCAAGCCGGCGCCGCCGCAGTACACCACCGTGTTCGGCAACGCGCTCGTGGAGGAGTGCAAGCGCGACGAGCGCGTCTGCGGCATCACCGCCGCGATGAACTCCGGCACCGGGCTCAACATCCTCCAGAAGGAGATGCCCGAGCGCTACTACGACGTGGGCATCGCCGAGCAGCACGCGGTTCTGTTCGCTGCCGGCCTCGCGCTGCAGGGCATGAAGCCGGTCGCCGCGATCTACTCCACCTTCCTGCAGCGCGCGTTCGACCAGATCGTCCACGACGTCTGCCTCCAGAACCTCAACGTGGTGTTCGCCATGGATCGCGCCGGGCTCGTCGGCGACGACGGCCCCACCCACCACGGCGCCTTCGACATCGCGTATCTGCGTCCGCTGCCGAACATCGTGCTGATGGCGCCGCGCGACGAGGCGATGCTCGTGAACATGCTGCGCACCGCCACGCTGTATGACGGCGGGCCGATCGCGCTGCGCTACCCGCGCGGCGAGGCCGAGGGCGTGCGGCTGCCGGCGCGGCCCCAGCGGATCGAGATCGGTCGTGGCGAGGTGCTGCGGGAGGGCGAGCGCGTGGCGCTGGTGGGCTACGGATTCGGCGTGCCCCTCGCGCTGGGCGCGGCGCGGGAGCTCGAGGCGCACGGCCTCGACGTGACCGTGGCTGACGCTCGCTTTGCGAAGCCGCTCGACACCGACTTGATCGAGTCGCTGGCTGCGGATCATGACCTCATCGCGACGATCGAGGATGGCGTGGTGATGGGCGGGTTCGGCTCCGCGGTGGGCGAGCTGATGCTCGACCGCGGCCTCGCTGCCGACACTCACCTGCTGCGCGTCGGGCTGCCCGATCGCTACGTCGCCCACGGCAAGCCCGCGCTGCTGCACGAGGAGGTCGGGCTCACGCCGGCCGCCATCGCAGAGCGCGTGGTCGAAACCGTGCTCGACCCGCGCGCGCTGCAGTCCGCCTAGCGCCGCCGCCGGCGTTCTTCTCCTCCGAATTACGGCCTGAAAAGGCACGCGGCCCGCCGGGGAAGCGGGCCGCGAGAGGGAGGAGTGATGCGTATGTGTGTGTTGATCGTGTGAGTGAAGACCTATGCCCTGGTGGGGCTGTAGCTCGTTGAGCCGGCGAGCGCGAACTCGGCGATGCCGGCCGCGAGGAAGAGGATGAGCGCGTGGGATCCGACGGCGAGGCCGAGCACGATCCCGGCGCAGAGGAGCGCCGTGCCGATGGCCCAGTCGTAGGTGGCATGCGCCGACAGCGGGAGGCCGCCGCGGCTCGTGGGGTCGGAACCCGAGATGGCGAGCCCTGCGAGCAGCGAGCCGGTTCCGATGCCGACCATGATCGCCGCCGGAGCGAGCCCGGCCGCGTACGGAACGAGGATCAGGGCCGCTGCGAGGGCCAGCTCGAGGGCTGCGTGGAGCTCGATGGTGAGGGGCTTGGTCCGGCGCACTGGGTCGAACCTACCCAGGGTTCACCAGGCGTTGTGTGAGCCTGTTCACGTATACCCTGCGCCGATGGCGAAGACGCGCCTGGATGCGCTGCTCGTGGAGCGGGGGCTGTTCGAGTCGCGCTCGCGCGCCGCGGCGGCGGTGATGGCGGGGGAGGTGAGGCTCGGGTCGGCGGGCCAGCGCGCGCAGAAGCCGGGGCAGCTCGTGCCAGGCGACGCGCAGGTCGCGGTGGACGAGTTGCCGGGCTACGTGTCGCGCGGGGGCGTGAAGCTCGCGAACGCGCTGGAGGCGTTCGAGGTCGAGCCGCATGCGCGCTGCTGCCTCGACGTCGGCGCCTCCACCGGCGGCTTCACGGACTGCCTGCTCCAGCACGGAGCCGAGCACGTCGTCGCGCTCGACGTCGCCTACGGCGAGCTCCACTGGACGATGCGTAACCACCCGCGCGTGACCCCGATCGAGCGCTCGAACGCACGCGCGCTCGAGCCGGGCGACCTGCCGTACGCGCCCGATCTGATCACGGTGGACGTGTCGTTCATCTCGCTCACGAAGGTCCTGCCGGCCGTGCTCGCGTGCGCCGCGGCGCGCTTCGACTGCCTCGCGCTCGTGAAGCCGCAGTTCGAGGTTGGGCGAGAGCGCGTGGGGAAGGGCGGAGTGGTGCGCTCCGCCGACGACAGGCGCGCGGCGCTCGTATCCGTGGGCGAGGCGGTGGAGGCGCTCGGCTACTCGGTGCTCGGCTTCGCGTCATCCGGGCTGCCCGGTCCGGCGGGCAACCGCGAGAGCTTCATCTGGATCGCGGAGGCGGGGCGCACTGGTGCGGTCGCGAACATCGATTCGGCCGCGCGCGAGGTGGAGGCATGAAGCGGCCGGGCGTGGTCACGATCCTCACCCACCAGGCGGCCGAGGAGACCACCACCGGCGTCCACAAGGTGATCGACGAGCTGCTCGCCGCCGGCGTGCAGGTGCGGGTGGATGCCGAGGAGGTGGAGAAGCACGGGCTCGCGCCGCGCGACGGGCTCACCCTCGACGCGGACCCAGACGAGGACGGCACGGAGGTCGCGGTCGTGCTCGGCGGCGACGGCACGATGCTGCGCGCGATGCGCACCTTCGCGGGGCGCCGCGTGCCGGTGTTCTCCTTCAACTTCGGCGCGATCGGCTTTCTCGCCACCGTGGAGCGTGACGAGCTCGACGAGGGGATCCGGCGCGTGCTCGAGGGCGACTACGAGCTGATCCACATGCCCGCACTCGCCATCGAGCCGGGCGGCGAGGAGCACCTCGGCGTGAACGACATCTCATTCCACCGGCGAGCGAACAACCGTGTGGCCGAGCTCGCGTACAGCGTCGGGCCCGACCAGCTCGGAAGCGTGCGCTGCGACGGGCTCGTGGTGTCCACTCCGGTGGGTTCGACCGGCTACAACCTCGCGAACGGCGGCCCGGTTCTCGCCTGGGGGGTGCAGGGCTACGTCGTGTCGTTCATCGCGCCGCACACGCTCACCGCGCGGGCGCTCGTGGTGGCCACGGACGCGGTGCTGACCGTGCAGAACGGATCGGAGACCGAACCGGTCGACGTGACCACGGACGGCCGGATCGTGTGCGCGCTCGAGCCGCAGGCGGAGATGGACATTCGCTTCGAGCCCGACAAGGTGCTGCTCGCCCAGCGCCCGGGTTCGAACTTCTACCATCGGCTGCGGGAGAAGTTCGGGCGGCTCGCCTCCTAGGCGTACGCTCTAGCCGCGCCTATGCCCAGGGCAAAGAAGAAGCAGTTCAAGGACATGTCGCCGCGGCAGCGCGCGGCGGTGATGGGCGTGCTTGCGGTTGCGCTCCCGCTGATCGCCGCCGCTCAGCGTGACCTGCAGCGGCGCCCTGAGTCCGAGGTGCGTGGCAGGAAGTGGATCTGGCGGCTCGTGTGCCTGAACGCCGTGGGCGCGCTCGCCTACTTCGCCTTCGGGCGTCGCGCCGCAGAGTGACTTTTTCGCTCCCCGCGTAACAGTTGCGCAACGCGAACGGCTGTTCGGTGCCGATCCGTCGGGTGCCGCTGGTACACAACTACTCGTGCTGCTTGAGCTGCGAGTGGAGAACCTGCTGCTGATCGACCGTGCGGAGCTTCGCCTCGGTGAGGGCCTGAACGCAGTCACCGGCGAGACGGGTGCGGGCAAGACGATGCTTGCCCACGCTCTAGATCTGCTGCTCGGCGGCAAGCCGCGGCCGGGGATCGTGCGGCCGGGCGCGCCGGAGGCGTATGTGGAGGGCGTGTTCGCGCCTCCGCCCGGGCTGCTCGAGGATCCGGCGCTCGCGGAGCTTTTGGAGCGCCTGCCCGAGGACGAGCCGGAGATCGTGCTCGCGCGCCGGGTGAGCGCGGAGGGTCGCTCGCGCGCGTATATCCAGGGCCGCTCCTCCACGGCGGGCGACCTGGCGGAGCTCGGCGGGCGGCTCGTCGCCTTCTACGGGCAGCACGAGCACCGGCGGCTGGTCGTGTCGTCGGCCCAGCTCGAGGCCCTTGACGCCTTCTGCGGCGCCGATCATGTTCGCGCGCGCGAGGAGTTCGGGGCGGCGCACGCTCACGTGCTCGCGCTGGAGCGGCGGCTGGAGGAGCTGCGGTCGCGCGCCGGTGCCAGCGAGCGGGAGCGCGACCTCCTGGCTTACGAGCTGGCGGAGATCGACACGCTCGCGCCCGAGGAGGCTGAGAAAGCGGAGCTCCTCACCGAGCGCGGGCGCCTGCGGGCGCTCGACGGCCTGCGGGCCGCGGCTGGCGGCGGCGCGGAGGCGATCGCGCCCGAGGGAGGCGATCCGGGTGTGTCGCTCCTGCTGGCGGACGCCGAGCGGCTCGCCGATGCCGTGGCGGGCGCGGACCCGGAGCTGGATGCGCTGGCGGCCCGGCTGCGCGAGCTGAGGATCGAGGCCGAGGACCTCGGCGCCGAGCTGCGGCGCTACGAGGCCGGCCTCGACGGCGATCCGGAGCGGCTACAGGAGGTGGAAGAGCGCCTCGCCCTCTATGACCGGCTCGAGCGAAAGCACGGTGGGAGCGTCGCGGCGGTGCTCGACCATGCGGAGCGCTGCCGGGCGGAGCTGGCGCTGCTCGAGGACACGGGCGCCGCACTCGAGTCAGTGCAGGCCGAGCTCGCGGACGCACGGGCAGACGCCGACCGCCGGGCGGCCGCACTCGGCGCCGCGCGCCGCAAGAGCGCGCCGAAGTTCGCGAAGGCGGTCCTGAAGGAGCTGGCGGACCTGGCGATGGAAGGCTCGAGCTTCGAAGTGCGGATCGAGGGGCGCGAGACGCGCACCCGTACGGGCGACGAGCGAGTGGAGTTCATGATCTCGCCGAACGCCGGCGTAGCGCCGCAGCCGCTGCGCGAGACCGCGTCGGGCGGGGAGAGCTCGCGCGTGATGCTTGCGCTGATGACAGTGGCGAGTGGGGGCGGCGCCGGCCGCACGCTCGTGTTCGACGAGGTGGACGCCGGGATCGGCGGCCAGACGGCGCGCGTGGTCGGGGAGAAGCTGCGGGACCTTGCGCGGGGTGGGCAGGTGCTGTGCATTACCCACCTGCCTCAGATCGCGTCGCTTGCCGATCGGCACTTCGCGATCGAGAAGCAGCAGTCGGGTGAGCTGGCTCGGGCCGAGGTTGCGCAGCTCGATGGGGACGGCGTGGTCGAGGAGCTCTGCCGGATGCTGGGCGCCGACACGTCCGACAGCGGGGCCCGCCGCCATGCGAAAGAGCTGCTTGCGGCAGCGTGAGTGCGGGTAGTCCCGCACTCGATACCTGCTCAAGCCGCGTAGACTGGCACGCGGCCGAAACGGGCCAGACGCGAAATGGCCGCCCCACGCCTCACACGTCGCGCGCCGCGTAACGGCGCATCGCGCGCGTCCGCGAACGGGCGCAACGGCCGCGCGCCCGAATACGCGGGCCCGGCGAAGCTCGGCAAGCGCACCAAGCGGCTCGTGAAGCGGCTCGAGGCGGGCGACATCGCCATCGTGGACCACGAGGACATCGACCGCGTGTCCGCCGACGACCTCGTGGCGCGCGGGGTCCGCTGTGTGATCAACGTGGCGCCGTCGTCGTCGGGGAGCTACCCGAACAGCGGCCCGCTCATCCTCGCCGAGAGTGGCGTGCACCTGGTGGACGTACCGGGCGCGCCCCTGTTCGAGGAGCTCAAGGACGGCGACGAGATCCGCGTGTCCGGCGGCACGGTGATGCGCGACGGGCACGTGATCGCCGAGGGCACCGTGCAGGACCTCGAGACCGTGAGGCGCGACCACGAGCAGGCGCGCAAGCGCATCGGTCAGGCGATCGAGTCGTTCGCCGAGAACACGATGGACCACATCCGCGAGGAGCGCGACCTGCTCGCGGGCCGGCTCGACCTCCCGGACTTCGACACCAAGTTCCGCGACCGGCCAGCGCTCGTGGTGGTGCGCGGGGTGGACCACCAGAAGGACCTGCGCATCCTGCGGCCATACGTGCGCGACGTCCGGCCGGTGCTGGTGGCCGTGGACGGCGGCGCGGACGCGATCCTCGAGGCGGGCTTCAAGCCGGACATGATCGTGGGGGACATGGACTCCGCGACCGACTCCGCCCTCAAGTGCGGCGCCGAGCTCGTGGTGCACGCCTATCCGGACGGCCGCGCGCCCGGGCGCGACCGGCTCGACTCGCTCGGCCTGAGCTACAAGCTCGTGCCCGCGCCCGCAACGAGCGAGGACGTGGCGATGCTCGTGGCCGCGGAGAAGGGCGCCGAGCTGATCGTGGCCGTGGGCTCGCACTTCAACCTGGTCGAGTTCCTGGAGAAGAACCGGGCCGGAATGTCCTCGACCTTCCTCACGCGGCTGCGGATCGGCGAGATCCTCGTGGACGCCAAGGGCGTGAGCCGGCTCTACCGGCCGTCAGCCGGTCGCGGCCCGCTCGTGATCCTCGTCTGCGCCGCGCTGCTCGCGCTCGTCGTGATCATCGCGTTCTCGCGCAACCTCGGGCCGCTGTTCGACCTTCTTTGGCTCAAGCTGCAGATCCTGCTTGGCTTGAAGTAACGGATGTTCGACTTTCGCTACCACGCGCTCTCGCTCGTGGCCGTCTTCCTCGCGCTCGCCATCGGCATCCTGCTGGGCGCGACGATCGGCAACTCGCTCGTGTCCGACGCCGACAAGGGGATCCGGTCCTCGCTCCACAGCGACGTGCTGAACGCGCGCAACGCAGCGAGCCAAGCTCAGTCCCAGCTCAGCCAGCGCGACAAGATCATCTCGAGCGCGCTGCCGATGCTCGTGCAGGGGGAGCTGAGCGGCCAGCGGGTGGCGATCGTGGCCACCGGCTCGCTGCCGGGCAGCGTGGAGTCGGACGTGCGCCAGACCGTGGAGACCGCGGGCGGGACGGTGAGCTCCGTGTCGGTGTTCGACGTGCCGTCACAGCTCGATGCGATCGAGCAGGCCGCGGGAGTGCGCGGCCGCAACCCGACGGCCATCCAGGGATTCGCCCGGCGGGTGGTCCGCTCGATCGTGAACGGCACGGGTGTGGCGCTGCGGATGCATCGCTCGCTGCCCGACTCGATGCGGGGCGACTTCCACGGCGCGGGCCTAGTCGTCTACTACCGCAACCCGCCGCCGGACCAGGAGACAGGCCCGGACAAGACGCTGCGTGAGGCGTTCGAGAACGGGCTGGCCGACGGGCTCAAGTCCGAGGGCGTGCAGACCGTGGGGGTGGAGCAGCAGAGCACCGATCCCTCACAGGTGGGCTGGTACAAGGACCACGGGATGTCGAGCGTGGACAGCGTGGACCTGCCCGGCGGCCAGATCGCACTCGTGTTCGTGCTCACCGGCCAGAAGGGAAGCTTCGGGGTGAAGGGCGGCGCGCAGCCGCTGCCGAAGTTGCCCATCGGCTCGGGGTAGGCCTGTCCGGGCACCCAGCTAGGGTGATCCGGTGCAGTCATTGCCGTTCCTGGTCTCGCTGGGAGTGGCGGTCGGGGTCGTACCGGCCGCCGTGCGGGGCCTCCGGCGGCAGGGGTTCGTGCGGCAGAACTACCGGGGAGCCGAGGTCGCGTTCCCGGGCGGAATCGGGATCGTCGCGTCGGCGCTCGTCGCGCTCATACCGCTCGCGCTGATCGACGAGTTGGGCGACTCGAACGTCTTCACCTCGAACACGGGACTGGTTGTGACCTATGTGTTCGCGGTGGCCCTGCTCGGACTGCTCGACGACCTCGTGGGCAGCGGGCGCGAGGACCAGCCGCGCGGCTGGCGTGGTCATGCGCGTGCCACCCTGTCCGGCGGCTTCTCCACCGGGGCGCTCAAGGCGGCCGGCTGCCTCGGCGCGGCGCTGTTCGTGCTGAGCGGCCGCGGCGCCTCCGCGGGCGAGTACCTGCTGTCGGTCGCGCTGCTCGTACTGGCCACGAACTTCTTCAACCTGCTCGACCTCCGGCCGGGGCGCTCGATCAAGGCGCTCATCCTGCTCGGCGCCGGGCTCACGATCGGCGCCTCCGACGTCCACCCGCTCTGGACTGTCGGTCTCTTCGCCGGCCCGGCGCTCGTGCTGCTGCCGCTCGACCTGCGCGAGCGCGCGATGCTCGGGGACACGGGCTCGAACGTCCTCGGCGCCGTCGCGGGGGTGTGGATGGTGCTCGCGCTGTCCACGCTCGGCCAGGCGATCGCGCTCGGCGTCATCGCAATAGCCACTGTTTACGGGGAATTCCGTTCGCTCTCCGAGCTGATCGAGCGGGCCCCGATCCTTCGTCAATTAGACTCACTCGGGAGAGCTTGAATGCCTGATCGTCTGCGGGAAACCCGCTTCATATTCGTGACAGGGGGCGTCGTTTCGGCGCTCGGCAAGGGAATCGCGTCGGCCTCGATCGGCCGTCTGCTCGTGTCCCGCGGCCTGCGGGTCACGATCCAGAAGTTCGACCCCTACATCAACGTCGACCCCGGGACGATGAGCCCGTTCCAGCACGGGGAGGTGTTCGTGACCGAGGACGGCGCGGAGACCGATCTCGACCTCGGCCACTACGAGCGCTTCACCGACGTGAACACCACACGCGGGTCGAACGTAACCACCGGCGCGATCTACAACACCGTGATCCGGCGAGAGCGCC
This sequence comes from Thermoleophilaceae bacterium, assembly GCA_025928345.1. Lineage (GTDB taxonomy): Bacteria > Actinomycetota > Thermoleophilia > Solirubrobacterales > Thermoleophilaceae > JAICJR01. The sequence goes on from JAICJR010000097.1 coordinate 12,371, forward strand.
GCGGCGACTACCTCGGCGGCACCGTCCAGGTGATCCC
>JAICJR010000287.1 GCA_025928345.1 Thermoleophilaceae bacterium
CAGAGGAGAAGGCCGGCATCGAGGACCCGATCGAGATGGAGCGTCTGGCGGACGCCGCGCTCGATCGAGCTCACACGCGCTTCATCGTCACGGACGACCCCGACGAGTGCGTGGAGCGCATCGGCGACTACCTCGACCTTGGCTTCAACCAGCTCGTCTTCCACGGCCCGGGCGCCGACCAGCGCCGCTTCCTCGAGCAGTTCGCCGCCGATGTGCTCCCAGCCCTGCGCGAGCGCGCCGGCTCTGTGGCTGAAGGAGTGCTCCAGTGAAAGACCTGCTGAACGCCACCACGGCCGAGCTCTGCACGGAAGCCCGCGCGGTCAGGGAGCTCGCCTTCGGCAATCTCGTCACCTACTCGCCGAAGGTGTTCATCCCGCTCACGACGCTCTGCCGGGACGTGTGCGGCTACTGCACGTTCGCGCAGCCGGCGCGTGCGGGCGAGCGCGCGTTCATGCCGATCGAGGAGGTGCTCGAGATCGCCCGCGCCGGCAAAGCCGCCGGCTGCCATGAGGCGCTCTTCACGCTCGGCGACAAGCCGGAGCTGCGCTACCGGATCGCGCGCAATGAGCTATCGGAGAAGGGCATGACCAGCACGCTCCGCTACCTCGAGGACGCGGCGCGCACCGTGCTCGAAGAGACCGGGCTCCTCCCGCACCTCAACCCCGGCCTCATGCGGCGCGAGGACCTCGTCAGGCTGCGCCGCGCATCGGCGTCGATGGGTCTCATGCTCGAGACCACCGCCTCCCGGCTCGGGCGCCGCGGCGGTCCGCACTGGGCGGCGCCCGACAAGGACCCGGCGCTGCGCCTCGAGACGATCAGGACCGCGGGCGAGCTCGCGATCCCCTTCACGAGCGGCATCCTCATCGGCATCGGCGAGACGCGCGAGGAGCGGCTCGAGGCGCTGCTCGAGCTTCGCGATCTGGCGGACGAGCACGGTCACCTCCAGGAGGTGATCATCCAGAACTTCCGCGCCAAGCCGGGAACGCGCATGGCCGGGCACCCGGAGCCGCGGCTGGAGGAGCAGCTCTGGACCATCGCCGTCGCGCGTCTCGTGCTGCCGCCCACCGTGCACCTCCAGGCTCCACCCAACCTTCGCGAGGACTTCGGCGCGCTGCTCGGCGCGGGCATCGACGACTTCGGCGGCGTGTCGCCCGTCACGCCCGATCACGTGAACCCGGAGGCGCCCTGGCCGGAGATCGAGCGTCTCGAACGGGTCACGCGCGAGCACGGCCTCGAGCTGGTGCCGCGACTGCCGCTCTACCCGAACTATGTCGCCGAGCTCGATCGCTGGGTGGACGTTGCGGTGGCGCCCGCGGTGCGGCGCGCGGCCGATGCGATGGGACTCGCCCGGGAGGACCGCTGGTCGCCGGGCAAGGGGGAAGTCCCGGAGCGTTTCGGGCGGCCGTTCTCCACGGTAGGTGGCGGCGATCCCGCCGTTCGCGAGGTGCTGGACGCTGCCGCCGCCGGCCAGGAGCTCGGCGAGGGCGAGGCGTTGACGCTCCTTCGCGCGCGAGGCGAAGACCGCGCCGCGGTGCTCGCCGCCGCCGACGCCGTGCGGCGCGAGGTGTGCGGTGACGAGGTGAGCTACGTCGTCACCCGCAACATCCAGTACACGAACGTCTGCTACTTCCGCTGCGGTTTCTGCGCCTTCTCCAAAGGCAAGCTCGCCGCGGACCTGCGCGGCAAGCCGTACCTCCTGCCCGAGGAGGAGATCGTTCGCCGGGCCCGCGAGGCGTGGGAGCGCGGCGCCACGGAGGTATGTCTGCAGGGTGGCATCCACCCGGCCTTCGACGGCGACTACTACGCCTCCGTCGTCGAGGCGATTCGCCGGGAGGTGCCGGAGATCCACGTGCACGCGTTCTCGGCGCTCGAGGTCTGGCAGGGCGCGGCCACGCTCGGGGTGGGGCTCGATGAGTATCTCGAGCGGCTGCGCGGCCTCGGCCTCGCGTCGCTGCCGGGCACGGCGGCCGAGATCCTCGACGACGAGGTGCGGCGGGTGATCTGCCCGGACAAGATCGACACCGAGCAGTGGCTCGCGGTGCACGACGCGGCTCACCGGGCCGGCCTGCGTTCGAACGTGACGATGATGTTCGGCCATGTGGACGGCCCTCAGCACTGGGCGCGTCACATGCTTCGCGCGCGCGAGCAACAGCGCCGCAGCGGCGGCTTCACCGAGTTCGTTCCGCTCCCGTTCGTGCACATGGAGGCGCCGCTCTGGCGCCGCGGGCTCGCGCGCTCCGGCCCGACGTTCGGAGAGACGATCCTCGTCCACGCGGTCGCGCGGCTGGTGCTGCACCCGTGGATCACGAACGTGCAGGCCTCGTGGGTCAAGCTCGGCCCCGA
>JAICJR010000161.1 GCA_025928345.1 Thermoleophilaceae bacterium
GATCTCGATCGGCGGCTTGGCGAGCGTGGGGGTGAGGAGCACGTCGATGGCGTCCCACATCGCCACAAGGCCGCGCGAGTAGTCGTGCAGCCAATCGAGCGCGCGCAGGTAGTCCGTGGCGGACATCTCGAGCGACATGTCGTACATCTGCCGCGACAGCGGCTCGAGCTGCTCCACGTCGAGCTCCTGACCCGAGATGCGGCCCCACATGCCCACCTCGTTGGCGGTGCCCGCGATCCACACGGTCACGAAGTTCGGCACGTAGCCCTCGTCCGCGTCGATCTCCACCTCCTGCACCTGGTGTCCCAGCTTCTCGAGCAGCTCGGCGGCGGCGCGCGTGGCCGCTACGCAGTCCGGGTCGACCGGAACGCCGTTCGGCGAATCGACCACGAAGGCGATGCGCAGGCTGCCCGGCTCGCGCTCGACGGCCTCCACGAAGGGCGCGGACGGATCGGGCGCCCAGTAGGGGTCGCCCGGCTCGTAGCCGGCAAGGAGGTCGAGCCCCAGCGCGCTGTCGCGCACGGTGCGGGTGAGCACGCCGTCTGTGGCGAAGCCCGCCGCCAGCTCGGCCACGTGCGGTGCCCAGGACACGCGGCCGCGGCTCGGCTTGAGCCCCACGAGGCCGCAGCAGGACGCCGGGATGCGGATGGAGCCGCCGCCGTCGTTGCCGTGGGCGATCGCCACGATGCCCGCGGCCACGCCCGCAGCGCTCCCGCCGGAGGAGCCGCCGGGCGTGCGTGAGGTGTCCCACGGGTTCCGCGCCGGCCCGAAGCGCAACGGCTCGCTCACGGGCAGGATCCCCATCTCCGGCAGGTTCGTCTTGCCGACGATGATCGCCCCGGCCCCGCGCAGGCGCCGCACGGTCGCGCTGTCGAAGTCCGGGATCCACTCGCCCATCGCGCGCATGCCCATGGTCGTGCGGATGCCCTCGGTGACGGCCGCGAGATCCTTCACGAGCAGCGGCACGCCGGCGAGCGGCCGCTCGTCGCCCGTCTGCACGGCGTCGGCCTCCGCGAGCGCGCGCTCGTCGCAGCGGGTGATCACGGCGTTCAGCTCGTCGTTCACCGCGTCGATCGCGGCAAGCGATGCCTCCACCAGCTCGCGCGATTTCACGTCGCCGGATCGCACAAGCTCCGCCTGTTCCGTGGCGGACTTGAACATCAGGTCGTCAGGCATTCCGTCTCCTCGCGTCGTGAGCCAGTCGCGCGCAGCCTAACCGCGCGCCGCGTGTCCTACTACGGCTTGAGGCGAATGCCGAGCCGCTTGACTGACGGCTTCTGGCCGCTGGCGGTCGTCGTGAGAAGCGTCTTGGCGGTGAGCCTGTGATGACGCAGCGCCGCCTTCAGGCGCCGCAGCTGCGCCTTGGTCAGCTTGAGCCTGAGTGTGACCCTGGCGCCTGCCGCGGCCTTCTTCGTCGCGCGCTTGAAGCGCAGCACCTTGGAGCCGTTCGGCAGGCTGACGGTGGCGGTGCCGGTGACCGTGCTCGCCACGTTCGGCCGCAGCGTGACCACGATGCCGTGCTGCTTGAGCACGTGCTGGGTGTGGTGGGCTGCGGTGGTGACCTTCAGCTGCTGCAGGGGCGCGAGCGGGACGAGCGGCTCGGTGGGAGGCGGCACCACCACGGGCGGCGCGGGCGGCGGGCAGCCGTTGCTCGAGCCGGCCGCGCCGAGGCACTTGTCCTGTGTCTCGTCGCCGAAACCATCGCCGTCGGCATCGGGCTCGACGACGGCCGCGATGTTCACGAGCGCCTGCTGATCGGCGTTGGCGAACGTGACGTTGCTGCCTACTGCAGGGTCGAAGCCCATCGATGGGGCGTAGCCGAGAGCCTGGTAGTCCGGGCCAAGAGTCGCGGGGTCTGGGAACCAGCACGGCCCACCGGACTCGTCCGATAGGCGCAGGGCGATCCGATCGCCGCCTTGCACGCTGATTCGCGTGGGGAAGGTGTTCAGGGCGTCCGGCGTGAGCGCTTTGAGCGGTGTCTCGGCAACCACCGTCCAAGTGTCGGACGCCGCGGTGGGCCGGTAGACCTTGAGGCGCATGCCGGTGCCGCTGCTCGCGTCGCCCCGTGTCATCCACGACGTGACCACGCCGCCGCCCGCCGGTACGTCATAGCTCGGCCCCCCGTTAGGGACGCTGCCCTGGATGAACTCCATGCTCGGGGGACAGTTGTTCGGCTCGCTGTCGGCCACCATTCCGATCGTCGTGGACGCGCGCGCGGGCGCCGCGAACGCGAGCGCGGCGAGGCAGGTCAAGACAACGCGAGTGGGCCAGGCACCGTCCATGGCGAAGCCAGGTTAAGCCACGTCGCCGCCGGTTCGCCAGCGGTCAGCAATGATTGCGTCATGGATCGGACCGACGAGCGCGTCCCGGACGGCGTGATCAGAGTGCGCGCACCCAACCCCTCCGCCTTCACACTTGATGGCACCAACACCTACATCGTCGAGAGCTGGGTGATCGACCCCGGGCCGGACGACTCGCACCACCTCGACGCAGTGCTCGAAGCTGCCGGCGGCGCGATCGACGGAATCGCCATCACACACGCGCATCCCGACCATGACGAGGGCGCGGCCGCGCTCGCGGAACGCGCCGGCGGAGTGTCGATCGTCCGCCCGGATGACGGCGAGCAGGTCGGGCCTCTCACGGCGATGGCCACGCCCGGCCACGCGCCGGACCATGTGGCGTTCCTGTACGGGACGGTTGCGTTCACCGGCGACGCCGTGGCCGGTACGGGAAGCAGCTTCATCGTGCCGGGCGGCGGCGGGCTCGGCCGCTACCTCGATGCGCTCAAACGGCTGCGGGAGCTCGACCTCACCGCGCTCTGCCCCGGCCACGGCCCGATCGTGAACGACCCGCAGGCGAAGCTCGACGAGTACATCGAGCACCGCCTCGAGCGCGAGCGGAAGCTCCTCGCCGCGCTCGAGATGGGACTGCGTGACCGCGACGAGCTGCTCGACGCGGCGTGGGACGACGTGCCCTGGCACGTGTCGCCCGACCTTCGCCGCGCGGCGGGCGTCACGCTCGACGCACACCTCGAGAAGCTGCGCGACGAGGCCCGGCTGCCCACCGACGTCAGCTCGTAGCGCGCGTCGCGATTCCGTGCCGCTCGAGCCCGCGCTCGATCGCCTCGATCACGGTCTCGAGCACGTGCACGCGCGCGTAGTGCTTCGACTCCGCCGGCACGATCTCCCAGCGCGCGTGCGCTGAGTCGGTGCGCTCGAACATCTCCTCCGCCGCCGCCTTGTACTCCTTGCGCCGGCCGCGGTTCTTCCAGTCGTCGTCGCTGAGCTTCCAGCTCTTCAGCGGATCGTCGCGCCGCGCCTCGAAGCGCTTGAGCTGCTCCTTGCCAGAGATGTGCATCCAGAACTTGACGAGCACCATGCCCTCTTCGGTGAGCGCCCGTTCGTGCTCCACGATCTCGTCGTAAGCGCGCGTCCATTCCTCGCGGGTCGCGAGGCCCTCCACGCGCTCGACGAGCACCCGTCCGTACCAGGTGCGGTCCAACACCGCGAAGCCGCCCCAGCCCGGAAGCGCGGACCAGAAGCGCCAGAGGAAGTGGTGCCGCTTGGCGTCGGGCGTGGGCGCCGCGAACTCGGCCACGCGCACGTGGCGCGGGTCGAGCGGCTCCACCAGGCGCTTGATCGCCCCGCCCTTGCCTGATGCGTCCCAGCCTTCGAAGAGCACGCAGGTGGGCGGGCCGAGACGGCCCTCGCCGATCAGGCCTCCGGAGATCAGCCGTAACTCGAGCAGCCGCTTCTGCAGCTCGGCGATCCTCTCCTCGGACTCCGGCTTAGAGAGGGAGAGGCTGAGGTCTACTTCGTCGAGGCGGCCCACACTGACCGGCATCCTGGCGGCGCATCGGCGAGCATGTCAACCGGTGGACACGCTCTACGCACGATCGCCGGACGGCACTCGCGTGGGCTGCGAGCTGGTGGGCGAAGGTCCCGCCCTGCTGGCGATCCACGGCAGCACGGCGGATCGCCACCGCTTCGACGCGGTGCGCGACGCGCTCGCGGGGCGTTTCCGCGTGCACCTGATGGACCGCCGCGGGCGCGGCCTCAGCAGCGACGAGAACGCGGACGGCTACTCGTTCGAGCGCGAGGCCGAGGACGTTCGCGCGCTGGTCGAGGCGATCGGCGAGCCGGTGCTCGTGCTCTCGCACTCCTATGGCGGCGCGGTGTCCCTCGAGGCCGCGGTCGCGTGCCCCGGCATCGCGCGGATGCTCGTCTATGAGCCCGCACTGAGCACAGACGCCGGCGGGCTCAACCCCGAAGGCGCCGTGGCCGAGATTGAGGCCGCCGCCGCCAGCGGCGACCGGGACGCCATCCTCACGATCTTCTACAGCCGCATGCTGCACCAGGACGACGCGACGATCCAGGCCATCCGCGCCACCCCGCTCTGGCAGCACCGGCTTTCGGCAGCGCACACCCTCCCGCGTGAGGTGCGCGCGGCAAACGACTACCTGGCGGACCCGGCCCGGCTGAGCGCCATCGGCGTGCCGGTGCGCATCCTGCTCGGCACCGCGACCACGCCGGCGCTCACGCGCGCGGCCCATGCTTCCCACGCGGCGGTGCCCGGCGCCGAGCTGGTCGAGCTGCCGGGCCACGGCCACTCGGCGATGGACGCGGACCCGTCGATGTTCGTCTCCCAGGTCGAGGACTGGCTCCTGCCCGCTACCTGATCCGCCGGTCCGACTCGTCGATCTTGTAGTCGTTGATGCTCGCGTCGCGGCGGCGCATCAGCCCGCTCTCCTCGTCGAACTCCCAGTGCTCGTTGCCGTGGCTGCGCCACCACTGGCCGTCCGGGTCGTGGCTCTCGTACTCGAAGCGCACCGAGATGCGGTTGTCCGTGAAGCACCACAGCTCCTTGCGCAGGTGGTAGTCGAGCTCGCGCGCCCACTTGCGCTTGAGGAACTCCACGATCGCCTCGCGGCCACTGAAGAACTCGTCGCGGTTGCGCCACTGCGAGTCCTCCGTGTAGGCCAGTGCAACCCGCTCCGGATCGCGCGTGTTCCACGCGTCCTCGGCGCCCTGCACCTTCGCGCGCGCGGTCTCCTCGGTGAACGGCGGGACGATCTTCGGAGGCGCGTTCATTCGACCGGCGCGGCGTCGACGATCATCGGTGTGCCGCCGCGCTCCTCCCAGCGAGAGCGGATCGTGACCGTCTTGTCGTCGCCGCTGTAGCGGATGTGGACGATCGCGTGATCCTCGCCGGGCTCGACACTGAGCACCTCCGCCTTCGTGCACGGATTGGGAAGGATCTGACCGATCACGGGCAGCTGCGGATGCAGGTCCTCGATGAGATCGCTCGCGACCGCCGCCATGTCGCCGCGCTCAACCGACTTGCCGTGACGCTCTGCGTGCTCACGCACTTTGGCTTCCTCCACTTGTCCTCCGTTCGTAGGTGGGATTACGCTTGAAGCCTCATGGAGTAGAGCGCACGCGTCAATTCGTTTCGCCCAGTCGACCTCCAGGACGTTCGCTCCATGACCGCAGTACCCGCTCCCTCTCGTGCCGCAGTCCGCCGCCTGGCAGCCGCCCGGCTCGTGTCCGTTGCCGGGAGCGTGTCGGCCGGCGTGGCGCTGGCGGTCGTGCTCTACGCACGCACCGGCTCGGCCACCTGGGTGGGGGCGGCGCTTCTGATCGCGTTCGCGGTGCCGGCTTTGTTCAGTCCCGTGAGCGGGTTGATCGGCGACCGCTTCGACCGGCGGCGAGTCCTCGTCGCCTCCGACCTGCTCGGTGCGGCGTGCTTCCTCGGAATGGCCGCCGTGCACGCCCCGGGCGCGCTGCTCGCGCTGGCGTTCGCGGGGGCGGTGGCAGCGGCGCCGTTCCTGCCCACCTCGGGCTCGCTGGTTCCCGCTGTAGCCGAGCCTGCGGATCTGCCCTGGGCGAACTCGCGGCTGACGGTGGCCGCGACCGCCGGGCGGCTCGTGGGCCCGCTCATCGGAGCGGGGCTCGTGGCTGCGATCGGCGGGTCCGCCGCGTTCATCGCGAACGCCTGCTCGTTCGTCCTCTCCGCGCTGCTGATCTCCACGCTCAGTGGCTCCTTTCGGGCCGCCGAGACCGAGGCCGGCCCTGCGCGCTTCAGCGTGACCGAGGGCTTTCGGCTGCTCTTCGGGCATCCGACGCTGCGTGCTCTCACGCTCGGGTTCGCGCTGGTGGACGTCGGCAACGGGCTCGTGATGCCGGCCGGCGTGCCGCTCGCCCATGTGCTCGGAGCCGGGACGTTCGGCTACGGCGCGATGATCGCGATCTGGAGCGTCGGGGGCCTTGCCGGAGCGCAGCTCTATCCGCGGACACTGGGCCGGCGCGACGAGCCGCGGGTGATCCTCGGGTCCGCTGTTGGGCTGTGCTTCGCGTTCGGCCTCGTGGCGCTCTCGCCCCGGCTGACGCTCGCCCTCGGCGGGTTCGCGATCGGGGGCGCGACGATGAGCGTCGTGCAGGTGGGCGAGGACCTGATCCTCCAGCGCAGAGTGTCCGACGAGTTGCGCAGCCGCGTCTACGCCGCGCACATCGCGGTGGTCCAGCTCTCGCTGGCGCTGCCACTGCTGGCCGCCGGCGGGCTGTCGGATGCGCTGGGGCCGCGCGCCGTGTACGGGATCGCGGCGGGCTCGGTGGCGCTCGGGGTGCTGGCGCTGAGTGCGCTGCTCGCCCGGGTCAGCGTTCGCTGACCCGCACCTCGCCGAGCCGGACCTCGGTGGCGCCGCGTAGCGAGTTCGGGATCTCGGCGATGCGGTCCACGCGGTCGACGAGCTCGCGCAGCCGGTTCGGGTCGTCGCCCTCGATCTCCACTTCGTACGAGATCGGGCCGGACACCGGCGGGTCGCCGCCGAAGTCACCGGTCACCCGCACCCGCACGCCCTCCACGCGGACGCCCATGCCGGCCGCCTCGCGGTAGATGTCGTTCGACACGCAGCCCGCAACAGCCAGGTAGAGAAGCTGGCCGCCGTTGAAGCCGATCCCGTCGCCGCCGCCATCGGCCGGCCGATCCACCACGAGCGTGTACGGTCCCGCGCTGCCCACCGCCGCCGGGCGGCCCGCGACTGTGCGTGTCTCGACCTCGAACACGCTGCCGACGCTACCTGAGTTCGGGCTCGGCGGTCAGCCGTTCGAGCAGCCGCACAGCAGGGGCGCCGCCGTCGTAGCCCTGGATCACCGAGCTCATCCACATCGCGCGCTCTCGGTACCCCGGCGTTTCCAGCACTTCGGCGAGCGCGCCCGTGACCTCCATGCGTTACCACAACCGACGCGTGGGACAGGACCGCGTCGTGAGGAACGTACGACTCCACGGCCACGTTCGCGCCGGCCGCGCGGCGCGTCAACGCGACCGTGACTGAGTCGGACTCCGCAGAGAGTTCCTCCAGGCCGAGGGCGTGGCGGGCAGCGTTCACCGGTTCGTACCACTGCGTGCGCGCA
>JAICJR010000278.1 GCA_025928345.1 Thermoleophilaceae bacterium
GCCGAACTGGTGATCTCAGAAGGCACCGTGAAGTTCCACGTAAACAACATCCTGAGAAAGCTGCACGCCGGGAACCGAGCCGAAGCAGCCTCGCGCTACCTGCGCCTCACGGGCGGCCGGATGCCCGAGGTGTAGCCAAGTGCCCGAATAACAGGCGTGGCGCTCTCCGGCGGAAGCAGGTTTGCGCGCACGAGCTGCTTCCCGTACTCGGCAAAGCGGGCCAACGTCGGTGCTCACCGGTCTCCAAAACCGGCGATTCGCGGTCACGGAGTGGCGGACGGGCCATGCCACCGAGGCGGGACAGATGGGGCCTTCAGCCGGGCGCGTCCGTCCGAAGTGCCGTGCCGGCGGTCAATCCCCGAGGCGGGGTAGCAGCCAACCGGACCTAGTCGCTGCTAAGCAGGTCTCTAGTCAATGGGACGAGGGTGCGCTGTTCGCCCGACGGGAAGTTGTAAGTCCCGACGAGCTCTACGCCAGCGCCGGCCGCGAGCGCCGCTGCACCAGCTGCCGCTCGATCATCGCAAAGCGATCCGCCGCCTCGCAGCCAACGCAGCTGAGTCCAAACCGCTGCCCAACCCGCTCCAGCAGGTCCCACAGCCGCTCGGCGTCCTCGCGGTCCACGAGCAGCAGCGACCGCGCCGCCGATTCCTCCAGCAGGTACGCCGGCAGGCCCTCCACAGGCAACGCACAGAACGATGGCCGCGGCAGAGAAATCGTCTCCAGGTTCCACGCCCCCAGCGCGGCTATGACCGAGGGAGCTGCCGGGCCGAGCAAGGCAAGCGCGGCGAGCTCCTCGGTCTCGTCGGTCAACAGCAGCCCAGGTGCACGGTGCACCGCATCGTGCAATCTCTCGCTCAGCGCAAACGCCACAGAAGGCTCGGCCAGCGCGAACAGCCGGTCGGGCGAGGCCAGGCACCACGCGACCCCGTTCGCATGGAACACCTCGCCCGGCTCGAGCTGACGGTCAGCAACCTGGCAGAGCACCTGGTCGATGGCCTCGGGGTAGCCGCGGAGCTCGAGCTTGGCAAGCTCTGAGCGGTCCACGAGCCCGACACCGCGAGCGCATACCGCCAGCTCGCCGGCCGGCGAACCGAAGTGCGCGGCCACGCGCCAGCCGTCCCGGCGCGTCATCACCGCACCGGCGCGGCGCAGCACGTCCTCCAGCGGGCTGCGGTAAAGCGACATTGCTCGGCACCGTACGCCTCTATCAAAAGAAAAGACCCTCCCGATGGTTAGGTCTTGCCCTGTCGAACGGGAGGTTCGTGTCCAAAAGCACGCCAAACTACGCTCATGTGGCTTGTATACAAGCCTCAACCTGCCCGAAAGGTAGGGAAAGTCATGCTTGATGGGGGTCGCCGCGCGGACAAGCACGGAGGACCATCCCACGAAGGCTCGGGCGACCAGCCCGGCCGGGGACGTGAGAGAGGCGAGGAGAAGTGGCAAACGTGAGCACCGCTTTGCCGGCCGACGGAGCCCCTGACGCCGGCGAGCCCCGGAGCGCGATGGAGCGAATCCAGCGGCTGATCGTCACCGACCGCTGCGTGATGCTCGACGGCGGCACCGCCACCGAGCTCGACGAGGTCGCGCATGACAAGCCCGAGCTCGAGGAGCGCCTCTGGGGCACGAGCGCGCTGGTGAACCAGCCCGACGCGGTGATGAAGGTCCACCGCAGCTACGTGGATGTTGGCTGCGACGTCATCTCCACCGACACGTGGGGTCTCCCCAGCGCCCTCAGAAGCGACCGCCCCGCCCTCTGGGACTCCACCCGCCCCATCCACTGGATGGACATCGCGCGCAAGGGCGTAAAGATCGCGCGCACGGCGGTAGAAGAGGCCGGCCGCACAGGCGAGACGGCGGTGGCCTTCTCCATCAACGGCGACGTCGACACCCCCGAGGGCGGCGAGACCGTCCGCCTCCTCGCGCGCGCGTTCGAGGACGACCCGCCGGACCTGATCCTGCTGGAAACGCTGTCCCTGGTTCGCAGCTCCACCTACTCGACAGTGGAGACGCTGCTCGCCACCGGCATCCCTGTGTGGCTGAGCTTCCGCCGCTGTCGCCACGGCGTGTGCGGCGTCTACGGCGAGCACTGGGGCGGCCCCGAGGGCGACTCCTTCGGCCGCGCGGCCCGCCGCTTCGAGGAGATGGGCGTTGGCGCGCTGCTCCTCAACTGCATCCCGCCGGACCACGTGGCCGGAATGATCTCCTGGCTGCGCGACTTCACGGACATGCCGCTCGGCGTGTATCCCAACCTCGGCTACTTCACGAGCGCCGGCTGGCGCTTCGAGACCGACATCACCGGCGAGAAGTACGCCGAGATGGCGCTCGCATGGCGCGAGGAGGGCGCGCAGATCATCGGCGGCTGCTGCGGAGTCGGCCCCGAGCACATCGCGGCGGCGAAGAAGGCGCTCAGCGCCACGAAGCCCGGCCACGAGCGTCCCGAGCTGCCGGACGACGAGCGGGGCGGCAACGGCCACGTCCACGCGCCCAACTGGACCGACCGCCGCGGCCGCTCGCTCTTCCCCCTCGACTTCCCGGACATCCTCGTGGAGGACGGCGTATTCGTCCCCACCCAGGGCAGCTTCCTCGTGTGGAAGTACCTCTTCCAGGAGGGCATCGGCAGCCACGGTCGCTGCCTCGACATCGGCTCCGGCACCGGCGTGCTCACGGTGCAGCTCGC
>JAICJR010000307.1 GCA_025928345.1 Thermoleophilaceae bacterium
AGCATCAACCGGACGCCCATCTCCTTCAGCGCCTCCGAGAGCCGCGCGATCTCCGCCCTGGCCGCCACCAGCTCCGGGTCCGGGCCGTAGCCCGGCCTGACCCCTGGCTTGGACTGCGCCAACGCCTCCAACGCGCCCTGGCGCGCGACCGACCTGAGCTTCATGACCGTCGAGCGATCCACCCCGCTGCGCTCGGCCGCCGCCGCGATCGTGTACTCGCCCCGGATCAGGCTCAGCCAGATCTCGTACTTCTCGCTCGGCGAGAGAAACCGCTTGCCGCGCCGACGCCGCGGACCGATACCGTTGCCATTGGACTGCGGATCGCTCATCTTCGCTCGCTCCTAGAAGTGCCCAACAGGCTCCCAGATGCGGACTGATTACCGGCGCGAAGTGTGGCGTTGAGTCAGACGCAAACCAGTGGTGCGCCTCCGTGATGCGGCGCGCATCGGATAGTGGCCGCGGAGGAGCCTGCTCGTCGGTCCCCGGTCGTCGGTGGCCGCGGCTCGATGATCAACGATGCGCTGCTGCCTTCCGGCAGCCCAGCGATCTCGGCGTACCGACACATGCCGCGCTGCGGTGCTGCACGCTTCATGCGCCCCGGGACTCAGCGAGCCGCCCTCCTCGTCGCCGACTGAGGGCCCTGCATCTTCTAGGTCGTTGGGGCCGAGGTCGAAACCCCCGCGTTCTGCGAGCAACAGCTAGCCCGATGGAGCGGCCGCACCGGCTTTGCGTGGATGGCGACGCAACCCTTGCCGGTGTTCGCGCAAAGCGCAAGTGCTCGAGCCGTTGGACGGCGCGCTCGTCAGGCCGGCTGGATAACTCGCCTGGGAAGAACTCGTCCGGAGGTCGGGGTTTGGTCTCCGCGGAGTACGTCGGGGTCGAGATCGACGTCGCCGGGCCATGCGATCGTGCCGAATTCCTGGTCGACCGTGACCGCCTCGAAGACCTCGCGCTCATCGCGAATCGACGCGAACGCGCCGCCGGCTGCAAGTAGACCGGCGAGATCGACCTCGTGCACGGCGCCATCGCCGAACGTCAGACGCACCCAGCGCTCGGCGAGCGGCTCGACATTGGTGACGGTGGTGCGCGGTGAGGTCATGGCAGCGGCGCGATCGGGACGGGCTGCTCAGGAACCTGGGCTCGCTCCCAGTTGGCGATCAGCTCGCCCCGGTGCATCGTGGCCCATTCTCGCACCATCCGCAACGCTCGATCAGGCAGCGTGCCGCGAAGGACCTCGCCGCCCGCGATCGCGATGACCGCCTCCTCGCCTGCGTAGACGGCGTGGAAATGCGGCGGCGCATGGTCCGCGAAGTACATGCGAATCACGATCCCGTAGAAGCGACTGATCGTCGGCACCTCATCAGCATGCTCACGATGCCGGACACATCCGGTCGTCGCCCACTGCGACGTAGCTCTTGTCGCGCAAAGCGCAAGCTGAGTCGTTGCCGCTCCCAGACGCCGAGCTGCGGTCGTTGCATATGCACGGCATGGCGCTCGAGGGGCGGCGTGAGCTCCCACGTCCCGCGGTCCGAGCCCCTCACGGGCCTTCGTCCGGACGGCTTGTTGCGCATCACGCGCGAGTACGGAAATCCACAAAAGGGGCACAACTCAATGTTCACGGCGCCGGCACGAGCAGACCTGGACCTTGCTGACAGCTGTTGGGCCATACGGTCATCGGATGTCCCGATCGTCCTTCCCCACAACGACCTTTACGACTGA
>JAICJR010000309.1 GCA_025928345.1 Thermoleophilaceae bacterium
CCACCAGCTTCACCCGGCCGTGCGCGCCCTCGCGCTCGAGGTTCGCCACCGCAGTCGGCGTCGAACAGAGCAGCAGCTCACTGGCATGGTCGGTCAAAACGCGGTTGAGCTCCTCAGGCATCGACCAGTCGCCCGAGCGCATGCCCGCCTCCACGTGCGCCACCGGAATCCGCAGCTGCGCCGCCGCCAGCGCGCCAGCGAGCGTGGAATTCGTGTCGCCGTAGACGAGCACCAGGTCCGGCGCCCAGTCGCGCAGCACCGGCTCCAGAGCCGCGAGCATGCGCGCGGTCTGGTCGGCAGCGCTGCCTGACCCAACGCCAAGCTCGCGGCCGGGCGCCGGCACGTCCAGCTCGTCGAAAAAGACGCGCGAGAGCTCGTCATCGTAGTGCTGACCCGTGTGCACGAGGAGTTCCTCGTGGCTGCGGCGAATCCGACGAGAGACCGCTGCCGCTTTCACGAACTGCGGTCGATTACCAACGATAGTGGCGATTCTCACGTATGGCGGAAGTCGTCAACCAGGCTTAGAATGGAAAGCAAGATGAGACGGATGCTCATCGGGGGAGCGGTCGAAGCGGCCGCTGTGGCAGCGGGAGTGGCGCGCCATCTGATCTGGTACCTCAGCTACCAGATGGACGGCACAACGCACGAAGAGCTGCACGGCTAGGACGCGCGTCCGAGCTCCTCTTCAACGTGCTCCCGGAACGCGGTTGCGGCCGCCCGGGTGCGCTCGCCCGGCTCGCCGAAGTCGCGGTCCTCGATCGTGCCCACCGGCTGGACCTCGCGGATGCTCGAGGCCACGAACGCCTCGCTCGCGTCGAGCAGATCATCCGTCGTGCAGGAACGCTCCTCGGCATCCGTTATGCGCATCACCCTGTCGCGCGTGATCGAAGCCAGGATGTGGTCTGAGAGCGGCGGCGTGCAGAGTTGCCCGTCGCCCGCCACCCAGAAGATCGACGAGGTGGGCAGCTCGAGCACGCGGCCATGCGGGGTGACGAGCAGCGCGTCGTCGAAGCCGCGTTCCCTGGCGATCCGGCTCGCGAGCATGTTCGCGGCGTAGGAGAGCGACTTCACGCCGTCCAGGATCCGCGTGGGCGAGTAGGTGACGAACGTCAGGCGCGCCCGCTCCGAGTACTCGATGAGCGGCTCGGTCATCACGAGCCGCCGCCCGCCGCGCGTCATCACGATCCGCAGCGCGCCCGTGAACGAGGCGCCGCCGCGCCGCTCGATCAGATCCGCGATCTCCGCCTCGAGCTCGGCGCGCGCCACCGGCACCTCGAGGTGCAGGTTCTTGGCCGAGCGCTCGAGCCGGTCGAGGTGATCGTCGGTGGCGAACGGCCTGCCCTCGTACACGCGGATCGCCTCGAAGATCCCGTCGCCCCGCAGGAAACCGTCGTCGAGCACCGGGATCGACGTCTCGGCGGCTGGCGCAACGGTGCCGTCGAGGCACGCGAGCTCGACGGTCGAGACGGCGGCGCTGCGGTCGGTGGGCGTCTGCGTCACCCCCGAAACCCTATAAGGGCGGGAGCGGGCGGCCCGGCGCGGGGAGCGATCAGGCGGCGAGCGTGAGCTCGTGCGAGGCCTCGACCTCGCGAGCGATGCGAGCCACGGCCGCGTTCAGCATCCCCGCGCCGAGCAGGCCCTCGGTGGCG
>JAICJR010000058.1 GCA_025928345.1 Thermoleophilaceae bacterium
CAGGCGCAGGCCCTCGAGGTCGTCGGAGGTCACGGGCTCCTCCACGTAGTTCACGCCGAACTCGCCGGCGAACACCTCCATCCAGCGGAGCGCCTCCTTGCGCTGCCAGGCGCCGTTCGCGTCCACCATCAAATCAACGTCGCGGCCCACCGCCGAGCGCGCGGCGCGCACCCGGTCGGGGTCGGCGTTCGGGTCTCGCCCCACCTTCATCTTCACGCGCGGGATGCCCTGGCCGGCCCAGCCGCCGAGCTGCTCAGCCAGCTTCTCGTTCGAGTAGGAGGTGAAGCCACCGCTCCCATACACGGGCACGCGCGCGTGGTAGCGGCCGAGCAGGTCCGCCAGGGCCACGCCGAGCAGCTTCGCCTTCAGGTCCCAGAGCGCGATGTCGACGGCCGAGACCGCCATGGCCGGCAGCGCCTGCTGGCCGAGGTTGCGCACGGCGCTCTGCATCTTCGCCCACGCCGCCTGCGGCGAGAGCGCATCGCACCCCCGCACCGTGTCGACCAGCTTGCCCTCGATCAGCTTGGCCGCCGAGACGTCCGAGTAGGTGAACCCGATGCCGGTCTCGCCCCCGCCTGAGGCCTCCACGAGCACGAGCGTCGTGGAGTCCCACTCGAGGGTTCCGTCCGACTCCGGCTCGTCGGTCGGAATCTCATAGGCGGAGACCGTCAGCCGCTCGATCGCCGCATCCGGGGCCACGACAGTCCGAGTCATCGACGACTAGCGGTTCACGAACTCGGCGAGCTTGCCCTTCAGCGACTCGCGGATGATGTGGCCGCGGTTGGGATCGCCCTTGGCCATCGCCACCGCCATCTCCTTCGCCTGCTCGAAGCGAATGTGGGGCGGAAGCGGCGGCACTTCTGGATCCGTGACCGCCTCGATGAGTACTGGGCCGTCGGCTGCGAGCGCCTCGTCCCAGGCACTCGCCACCTGATCGGGCGAGTCGACCCGGATGCCCTTCAGCCCGAGCATCTCGGCGTAGCGGGCGTACGGGAAGTCCGGGATCATCTGCGACGCCTCGAGCTTCTGGTCGCCCGCCATTACGCGCTGCTCCCAGGTGACTTGGTTGAGGTCGTGGTTGTTCAGCACGAGCACCACGAGCGTCTTGTTCGTGAAGCGGTCCTGGTACTTCGCGATGTCGATCATCGTGTTGATGCCGAGCATCTGGAACGCGCCGTCGCCGAGGCATGCGATCACCGGGCGGTCCGGGTAGGCGAACTTCGCCGCGAGCGCGTAGGGCACGCCCGGACACATCGTGGCGAGCGTGCCCGAGAGCGCCGCCTTCATCCCGGTGCGCATCTTCAGATGGCGCGCCCACCAGTTGGTCGCCGAGCCCGAGTCCGAGGTGAGGATGCAGTTGTCGGGCAGCCGCGGCGACAGCTCGTGGAACAGGAGCTGAGGATTGAGCGGGTTCGCCCCTTGCTGCGCGCGGTCGTCGAGGATCTCCCACCAGCGCGCCACCTCGTGCTCGATCTCCTCACGCCAGGAGCGGTCCTCCTTGCGCTGGAGCTTCGGGATGAGCGCGTTGAGTGTGGCCTGCGAGTCGCCGACGAGGGGCACGTCCATCGGGTAGCGCATGCCGAGGAGCCGGCCGTCGATGTCGATCTGCACGCCCTTCGCCTGGCCCTCCGGCGGCAGCCACTCGGAATACGGGAAGCTCGTGCCAACCATCAGCAGCGTGTCGCAGTTCTCCATCATGTGGTCGCTCGGCTTGGTGCCAAGCAGTCCGATGCCGCCCGTCACGAACGGCAGGTCGTCCGGCAGCGCGGCCTTGCCGTTCAGCGCCTTCGCGACGCCGCAACCGAGCAGGTCGGCCACCTGCGCCACCTCGTTCTCCGCGCCGATCGCGCCGGCGCCGATCAGCATCGCCACCTTCTTGCCGTTGTTCAGCACCTCGGCGGCGGAATCGAGATCCGCCGGCTCGGGGACCACCCGCGGCTTCTTGTAGCCGACGGAGGAGAACACAGAGCCGTGGGAGCGCGGCGGGTCCTCGTACGGGGACTCCTGGACGTCCTCCGGCACGATGATGCAGGTGACCGAGCGCGACGCCATCGCCACGCGCATCGCGCGGTCCACCAGGTGGCGTGCCTGCGACGGGGCCATGCAGTACTGCACGAACTCAGAGGCGACGTCCTTGAACAGCACCTGGAGGTCGACCTCCTGCTGATAGTTCGAGCCGAGGCCGCTGCGCGCCTGCTGCCCCACGATCGCCACCACCGGCTGGTGGTCGAGCTTGCCGTCGTAGAGGCCGTTCAGAAGATGGATCGCGCCGGGGCCTGAGGTGGCCATGCACACGCCCACCTCGCCCGTGAACTTCGCGTGCGCGGTGGCGGCGAAGGATGCGATCTCCTCGTGCCGCAGCTGGATGAACTCGGGCTTCTCGACCTTGTGGAAAGCACCGAGGAGGCCGTTGATGCCGTCGCCCGGGTAGCCGTAGATCTTGTCCACGCCCCATTCGTTGAGGCGGTTCAGGATGAACTCTCCGACGTTCTGGGACATGCGCTACCGCTTTCCTTTCGACGCTGACACTTGAGGTAGCTACCCGCGCCTGCCATGCGGCAACCACGCCAAAAATGTCCGGGCGCTTACAAGCTCCGGCCTACTCCGGCGGCGTGTTCTCCTGCAGCGCGACCACGGCCGCGATGTGGGAGAGATGCGTGAGTCCCTGCGGGAAGTTCCCCACCATCTGGCCGGTCTTCGTGTCCCACTCCTCCGAGTAGAGGCCGAGCTCGTTCGCACACGCCACGACGCGGTCGAACACCTCGCGCGCCTCGTCGAGACGGTGCTGGTGAGCGAGGCACTCGGCGAGCCAGAACGAGCAGGCGAGGAAGGCGCCCTCGCGGCCGTCGAGCCCGTCGTCGACCGTGTAGCGGCGGATCAGCCCGTCGTCGTCGAGCTCCTCGCGGATGGCGTCCGCGGTGCGCACCATCCGCTCGTCGTCCCAGTCCACGAACTCCACCGTGGGCAGAAGGAGCAGCGCGGCATCGAGCTGCTTCTCGCCGAACGCCTGAACGAACACGCCGCGCTTCGAGTCGTAGCCCTTGCTCTCCACCGCCTCGCGGATCTCGTCGCGCGCCTTGCGCCAGCGCCTCTCCGGCGCCTGGCGCATGCACTCCTCGGCGAGGCGCAGGCCGCGGTCGAGCGCGGCCCAGCAGAGCACCTTCGAGTGCACGAAGTGCTTGCCGCCCGAGGGCCACTCCCAGATCCCCGCGTCCGGCTCGCGCCACTGTTCCACCGCGGCCTCCACGAGGTCATGGATGAAGCGCCAATCGTCGTCGGTGGGCGAGTTGCCGCGCTTGTGCCAGCGCCACGTGAGGTTCACCAGCTCGCCGTACGCGTCGAGTTGCAGCTGGCCGCTCGCCTGGTTGCCCACGCGCACGGGCTTCGAGCCGCGGTAGCCGGCGAGGTCGAGCTCCATCTCGTCGAGCCGCCGCTCGCCGCCCACGCCGTAACAGACCTGAAGGTCGCTCACGCTTCCCGCCGCCGTGCGAAGCATGAAGCGGCGGAAGCGGTCGGCCTCCGACTCGAAGCCGAGGTCGGCCATCGCGCGCACCGTCAAGCTCGCATCGCGGATCCAGGAGTAGCGGTAGTCGAAGTTGCGCTCACCCCCGATGTCCTCGGGTAGCGACGTCGTCGGCGCGGCCACGATCGCGCCGGTGGGCGCGTGCGACAGCGCCATCAGCACCGCCGCAGAGCGCAGCGCGCCGCCCGCGTCCGCGCCCTCGATCGCGAGGCCGCGCGCCCACGAGCGCCACCACTTGATCGTGCCGTCGAGGATGCGGTCGAGCTCGTGCGGGTCGCTCGCCTGCGGCGGGTCGAGGTCGAGCTGCTCCGGGCGGGAGAACCACAAGGACAGCCGCAGGCGCTCACCCGGCCTGACGGTGGCCTCCGCGATGATCTCGTGATCCTCGCCCTCGCTCAGGTCGAGGTCCCCGGACATCACAAGCGCCTCGTCGCCGCCCACGGCGCTGTACACCTGCCGGCCCTCGTGCCTGATCCACGGCTGCAGCTCGCCGTAGTCGAAGCGCGGGGTGATCCTCACCCGCACGTCCACGCTGCCGCGCTCGGCCTCGAGCACGCGCAGGATGCGCCGGTGTGGATCGACCGCGTCGGCGTTCGCGCGCATCTCCATGCAGTCGGTGAGCCTCAGCACGCCACCGCCGACGTGGAAGGTCGTGACCAGCACGAGCGTGTTGTCTATGTACGCGCGCTCCATCGACAGCATCTCGCCCTGAGGCTCCACAGTCACGCTCCCGCCGGCCTCGCGGTCGAGCAGCCGCCCGAACACGCTGCCCGAGTCGAAGCGGGGCAGGCAGCACCAGTCGATCGAGCCGTCGCGGGAGACGAGCGCGGCGGTGTGGCAGTCGCCGATCAGCGCGTAATCGGCGATGGGTGGATAGTCATCGCGGGCTCGAGCCACGGCCACATCCTTCCCATTTGGGTGAAAAAACGCGCGAGAGCGGTAGATTCGAGCACGTGACGTTGCAAACGGGGGAGATCGTTCGGGTGCTCGAGCTCGAGCCTGAGCTCGCCGAGGGCCTCGATCCCGAGCAGGAGGAGATCGCCCGCGGGCTCGCGGTCGCGCGCGTGGATGAGATCGCGCCGGGCGAGTGGCAGGGCGAGGAGGCGTATCCCGCCACGGCCGGGCATCTCGGGCTGCTCGTGATCGAGGGGTTGATGTGCCGCAGCGTGGAGGTGGGCAACCGAACCTGCGCCGAGCTGCTCGGCCCGGGCGACTTCCTGCGTCCCTGGGTGAAGGTGGCGCCGCACTCGTCGGTGCCGCTCGAGGCGCGCTGGACCGTCGTCGATCCCGCGCGCGTGGCGGTGCTCGACCGCCGCTTCGCCACCGCCGTGGCACGCTTCCCGGAGCTCGCCGGCGCGATCCTCGACCGCGTGATGATGCGCTCGCGCTGGCTCGCCTTCCACATGGCGGTCACGCACCTCAAGCGCATCGAGTCGCGGCTGCTCGTGGTGTTCTGGCACTTCGCGGACCGCTGGGGCCGCGTCGGCCCCGAGGGCGTGACCGTGCCGCTGCGCGTCACGCACCAGATACTCGCGGGAGTGGTCGGCGCGCAGCGACCCTCCGTGACCACGGCGCTGAGCAACCTGCGCCGCAGCGGTCTCATCGAGCGCAAGCCCGACGGGTCCTGGGTCCTCCACGGGAGCCCGCCGGAGGAGATGAATCCCGTCGAGACGCTCGCGGCCGGCAAGCCGTTCCGCGACAGCGACGTGTCGGAAGTCTGAGCCGGACGCGCCGCGCGCAGGCTCGTTTTACCCGCTGAGGGCGGGGGTACCTGCACGCCGATGCCGGCTCGGTTGTGCGCTTGGTGGATTGCACTCGCGGCGCTATGGCTGGCGCTCGACGACACGGTCGCCTTTCCGGAGCTGATGACGGGGGCGGCCGCGGCGCTGATCGGCGCGGTGGCGGCCGAGGTGGTACACAGCCAGCATCTCGTGCGCGTGCGCGTGAAGCCGTCGTGGCTCCGTTACGCGTGGCGCCCCGTCGTGCGCGTGTTCCCCGAGACGGCGCGCGTGCTCCTTGCGCTGCTGCGCCAACTCGTCCTCCGCCGTCCGGTGAGCGGCGAGTTCCGGATGGTGCCGTTCCGGCCGGGCCGCCCGGACGGCGCGTACGACATGACCCGGCGCGCGCTCGCAAAGACCGCCGGCTCGTTCGCGCCCAACACGTACGTCGTCGGCGTGGACGAGGAGCGCGAGGTCATGCTCGTGCACCAGCTCGAGCCGGGCGGCGACGCCTCGGACCTCGATCCGCTGGAGCTCGGATGAACGAGTGGCTGCTCGCGGCGGTGGTGCTGCTGGTGGCGCTGGTGCCGTGCGGAGTCGTCTGCACGCTGCGCTCGCCGATGGACGGGCTCGTGGCTCTCGAGCTCGCCGGGGTGATCGAGACGACGATCCTCGTGCTGCTCTCGGAGGGGTTCCACCGCCAGCCGTTCGTGGACCTGGCGGTTGTGTCGGCGGTGCTCTCCTTCGCGGGCGCGCTCGTGTTCGCGCGCATCCTGGAGCGCTGGGTATGACCGTCAGGCATGTCGCGGAATACGTCCTGCTTGTCCTCGGCGTCGGCATCCTGGCGCTGTCGGCGATCGGCGTGCTCGCGATGCACAGCGTGTACGACCGGCTGCACTACGTCTCCACGGGGAGCTTCGGCGCGGCGCTCGTGTGCGTGGCGGTGACGGTGCGCGAGTCGTTCTCGCTGATCGGCAACAAGACCCTCCTCATCGCCTTCTTCCTGCTCATCAGCGGGCCCGTGCTCACTCATGCCACCGCGCGCGCGGCGCGCGTCCGCGAGCGCGGCCAGTGGAAGGTCAGAGAAGGCGAGCGCGTGGAAACGCTGCAGCGATGATCGAGGCGTTTCAGATCGTCGCGCTCGTGCTCGTCGCCGCCTCCGGCACGGCCGTCGTGCTCGTGCGCGATCCGCTGCGGCAGGCGGTCGTCGTGAGCTTTTACGGCTCGCTGCTCGCCGGCCTGTTCTTCGCTTTCCAGGCGCCGGACGTGGCGCTGTCCCAGATCGTGATCGGCTCCGTTGGCGTACCGCTGATGCTGCTCATGGCGATCGCAAAGGTCCGCAAGCGCGAACTGGAGCGCGAGCGCGATGAGTAGGCGCGCGCGACTCTGGCTGCTGGCTCCCGCGCTCGCGGGGACGATGGCGCTCGTGGTCTGGGGCTTCACCGGCCTGGCCGACTTCGGGCATTTCCAGGGTGCCTACGGCAACCTCCTCGCGAAGGTCGCGGTGCCGGAGCGCAAGGCCACGGACATCGTCGTCTCGACCACGTTCGACTACCGCGGCTTCGACACCCTCGGCGAGGAGATGATCCTCTTCACCGCCGTTCTCGGCCTCGTCGTGCTCCTGCGTGAGCTGCGAGGCGAGCAGGAGGAGGAAGAGGAAGCGCACGATGACCAGGAGGGCCATGCGGGCCGCGAGCACCGCACGAGTGACGCGCTCCGCATCTTCGGGTTCGGAATGGTGGGACCCACGGTGGTGCTCGGCGTCTACATAGTCACGCACGGAACCCTCACCCCCGGCGGCGGCTTCCAGGGCGGCGTCGTCCTCGCCACGGCGCTCCTCGTCGTCTACCTGGCGGGGAGGTACGCGGCGATGAGGAAGGTGAGTCCGCTTCCGCTCCTCGAAGCGGGCGAGGCCACCGGGGCCATGGCCTATGGCCTGATCGGCCTCGGGGGTCTGATCATCGCGGGCATGTACATGAAGAACTTCATCGACCCGGGCACGAAGGGGAGCCTGCTCTCAGGCGGCTTCATCCCGCTCCTCAACATCGCGGTCGGTCTCGAGGTGGCGGGCGCCTTCTCGCTCGCGTTCCAGGAGTTCCTCGACCAGACCATTCTGCTCCGCGGCGACGGAGGCAGCGAGTGAGCTTCCTGCCGTACGCGGTGGCGGCGTGGCTGTTCGGTGTCGGCATCTACGGGGTGGCGACCAGCCGCAACCTGATCCACCTCGTGGTGTGCCTCACCGTCGTCCAGTCCGGGACCTACATCCTGTTGCTCGCGATCGGATACGTCGGGGCGGGCAAGGCGCCGATCTTCGCGGACATCCCCTTGAACTCCAAGGTGGTCGATCCCGTGGTGCAGACGCTCACCCTCACGGACGTCGTCGTGGAGGCGACAGTCGTCGCGCTGCTGCTCGCGCTCGCCATGCAGGCGGAGAAGCGCTTCGGCACGCTCGACCCGGACGAGCTCGGCGTGATGAGATCGTGAACCACCTAGCGCCGCTTGCGGTCGCCGTACCGATCATCGCGGCGGGGGTGCTCGCCGCAACCGCGTCGGTCGCGAGCCGCAGGCTCGCCGACATCGTCGCCGTTCTCACGGCTGCCGCGAGCACCACGCTGTGCGCAATCCTGCTCGCCCACAGCGGCCATCACCAGGTGGTCTACTGGTTCGGCGGCTGGCAGCCGCGGAGCGGTATCGCGGTCGGTATCGCCTTCGCCGTCGACCCGCTCGGCGCAGGCCTCGCGACGTTCGCCGGCCTCATCGTCTGTGTCGCGCTCGTGTTCTCGTGGCGCCACCTCGAGACGATCAGCCACGTCTACCACGCGCTCATGCTCGTGTTCCTCGCGGGGATGGTCGGGTTCTGCCTTACCGGCGACCTCTTCAACCTTTTCGTCTTCTTCGAGCTGCTGAGCACGGCTGCATACGCGCTGGTGGGCTACAAGATCGACCAGCGCGCCCCGCTCGAGGGCTCGCTCAACTTCGCCATCACCAATTCGCTCGGCGCGATCATGGTGCTGTTCGGCATCTCGCTCCTGTACGGCCGCACTGGCGCGCTGAACATGGCGCAGATCGGGCACTCGCTCGCCCAGCAGCCCGCGGACGGCCTGGTGGTGGCGGCGTTCACGCTCCTCGTGGCGGGCTTCTTCATAAAAGCCGCCGTGGTGCCGTTCCACTTCTGGCTCGCCGACGCGTACTCGGTGGCGCCCACCCCGGTCTGCGCGGTGCTCTCCGCGGTGATGAGCGAGCTCGGCCTCTACGCCGTGGTGAGAATCTGGTGGAGCTGCTTCCACGGCGCGTTCGGCGACCATGAGGACGCTTTGCGCGCGATCCTGGTGGTGGCGGGCACCATCACGGCGCTCATTCCGGCGGTCCTCTGCTTCGCGCAGACGCACCTCAAACGGATGCTCGCCTACGCCACGGTGAGCTACATCGGACTGTTCCTGATCGGTGTCGGGCTATTGACTCACGACGCGCTCGGCGGGACGGCCGTCTACCTGGTCGCTGACGGCTTCGTGAAGGCCTCGCTGTTCGTGTGCGTCGGGATCATCCAGCACCGCCGCGCGAGCGTGGACGAGTACCGCCTCCACGGCCGCGGGCGCGACATGCCGTTTACCGGCGCCATGTTCGCGATCGGCGGACTCGCGCTCGCATCGCTCCCGCCCTTCGGCACCTTCCTGGGCAAATCGCTCGTCGAGGACGCGGCGGTAAAGGAAGGCTACGGCTGGGTGATCGTGGTGTTCATCCTCGCGTCCGCGATCACCGGGGCAGCCGTCCTGCGCTCCGCGGGCCGCGTCTTCCTTGGGCTCGGTCCGGAGGGAGAGTCCGAGCCCGCCTTCGAGGTGGATGAGGAGACCGAGACTGAAACCGGCGACGACGAGGGGCGCCGGCGCACGCCGTTCGTGATGTTCCTGCCGGTGATCGCGCTCCTGGCGGGCGGGCTTGCGATGGGCCTGATTCCCCGCCTGCCGCAGGCTGCTCTGCGTGGCGCCGCGGCGCTACAGGACCAGGCCGCTTACGTCGCCGCGGTGCTGCACGGCGCTGCCGGCAGCGTGCCGCACCTGCCCGCCCCGCCGCCTCCCACCGGTCTCGACTACCTCTACGGGGCGCTCTCGTCGGTCGGGGCGCTGGTGCTCGCCGCGGCCGCGCTCTTCCGCGAGCGTCTGCCGGCGCTCGTGCCGCGGCCGGTCGCCAATGGCGCCGGCGCAGCTGTCCGGGCGGTCCGCGAGCTGAACAGCGGACGCGTGGGTGACTACGTCGCCTGGATAGTCGCGGGAGTGACGGTATTCGGCGCCGCCTTCAGCCTCACGTTGCTCTAGCCGCGCTTCGCCATCGGCCCGCTTTGCTAGCGTCGCTCGGGCGGGATGCAGAGACAGGTGACGGCAGGAATCGCAACCAACGGCAGGGTCTCACTCGTTGACGAGGACCCGGATCTCCTGAAGGGGGTCGACCCCCGTGCGGCCGAGGCCATCCGCCAAGTTGCCGGCGTGACAGTGGTCGAGTACGAGACGGGCCCGTTCCGCGGTACGCCAATCCCCACGCCGACGTTCGGCTTCTTCATTCTCGACGGCGTGATCACTCGCGGAGTGGTGATCCAGGGCCGCCGCTCGGCTGAGCTGCTCGGCCCGGGGGACGTGCTGCGCCCCACGGCCAGCGACGAGGTCGACTCCTCCGTGCCCTTCGACGTCTCGTGGGAGTTCCTCGAGCCCTCACGGGTCGCGCTGCTCGACCACGAGTTCGCGACTGCGGTGTCCCAGTGGCCGGAGTTCATCGCCACGTTGATGGACCGGATCATGCGCCGGGCTCACTCCCTCGCGTTCCACGTCGCCGTCAGCCACCTCAAGCTCGTGGAGATGCGGCTGCTCGTGATCCTCTGGTACTACGCCGACCGCTGGGGCCGTGTGACGCCCGAGGGCGTCCTGCTTCCTCTCCGCATGACGCACGGGCTGCTCGCGAGAGTGGTGGGCGCCCGGCGCCCGAGCGTGAGCACCGCGCTCGGACGCCTCCAGGAGCGCGGTCTCGTGGAGCGCACCGACAACGGGCACTGGCTGCTGCTCGGCCCGCCGCCCCGCGCACGCGGCGAGCTCCGCGACGACGCTATTCCCGGCTGACCGGCGCGGCCGCCGCCGCCAGCGGCAGCACGATGCGGAAGGTGGTGCCGACGCCCTCGCTGCTCGCCACCGAGATGCTCCCGCCGTGCCCCTCCACGATCGTCTTCACGATCGTGAGCCCGAGGCCGACGCCCGGCGCATGGTCGCGCGTGGCAGCGGCGCGGAAGAAGCGGTCGAACGCGCGCTCGCTGTCGCCGGCGGACATGCCGAGCCCGGTGTCGCTCACATCGACCTGCACAGCGTCCGCCAGGTTGCGCACCTGCACGTCCACGCGGCCACCGGGCGGCGTGAACTTCAACGCGTTTGAGATGAGGTTGTCGAGCGCCTGCCCGAGCCGGTCCGGATCGGCGGCCATCGACGGCGTGCGCTCGGCATCCAGGTGAAGCTCCACGCCGGTCTCGTGAGCCCCCGGACGCGCCGCGGCCACGCTCTCGGCAGCCACCTCCACGAGGTCGATGTGCCGCTTGGCGAGCGCGAGCCGCCCGGCCTCCGCGCGCGCGGCGAAGAGGACGTCGTCCACGAGTCGCTGCAGACGAACGGCGTTGCGCT
The DNA here is from genome assembly GCA_025928345.1 of Thermoleophilaceae bacterium. Classification (GTDB taxonomy): domain Bacteria; phylum Actinomycetota; class Thermoleophilia; order Solirubrobacterales; family Thermoleophilaceae; genus JAICJR01. The sequence continues at coordinate 10,896 of JAICJR010000058.1, forward strand.
CGATCACCTCGAGGAAGCGGCGCCCCTGCTCTGAGCCGAGCTCGTCCTCGTCCTCGGCGAGCAGCTCGAGGTAGCCGACGATCGAGGTCAGCGGCGTGCGCAGCTCGTGCGACACGAGCGCGAGGAACTCATCCTTCATGCGGTCGGCCTCGAGCCGCGCCTGGCGGCGGTACAGCGCGTGTCCCACCTGCTCGCCGATCGCCGCCAGCACGCGCAGCGCGTCGTCGTCGCGCTCGCGCGCCTCCGGCGATAGAAGCTGCAGCACGGCCACCACGCCGTCGTCGCCCACGAGCGGGATCGCCACGCCCGAGCGGACGCCCGCGCGGCGCAGCACTTCGGCCAGCGGATGCGAGCGGTCCGCCGTCAGCGTCCGCACGTCGCCCACCCAGCAGAGTGCGGCGTCCGCCCACGCCCGGCCCACGAGCCCCTGCCCGCGCGCCAGCTCGGCGCCGTCGGCACCCGCGACGAGCTGCGACGGGTCGTGGCCCGGCGCCGCCCAGATGCGCTCGCAGCGCATCACCCGTCCGTCGCCATGAGGCAGCCATGCCGCGCCGAACTCCCAGCCGAGGCTCTCGCCCGCGGCGGCGATCACGCCCGCCAGCTCCTCCTCGAGCGAATCCGCCTCAGCCAGCGCCTGGCTGACCGCGAAGCGCGTGTGTAACACCACCTCGTCGCGCTTCGCCTCGGTCACGTCCTTCGCCACCGCGTAGATCAGCTGCTCCTCGCGGTTGAAGTGCGCGCTCCAAAGGAGCCAGCGGTACGAGCCGTCGGCACAGCGCCAGCGGTTCTCGAAGTCGGTCGCATGCTCGCCGGCGGAGGTGAGGCGCTCGGCCTCCGCCACCGTGCGCTCCCGGTCGTCCGGATGGACGTAGTCGAGCATGTGCGTTCCCAGCAGCTCGTCCTCGGTCCAGCCGAGCAGCTCGCTCCAGGCCCGGTTGATCTGGCGGAAGTGGCCGTCGGGCGTGAAGGTGGACATGAAGTCGAGCGAGAGCGAGAACAGGCGGCTGCTGCGCTCCTCGAGCAGGCGCCGTTCCGAGATGTCGTGGACGAACGCGTTGAAGCGCCAGCCTCCGCCGAGCTCGACCGAGGAGATCGCGATCTCGACCGGGAACTCGTGCCCGTCGCGGCGGCGGCCCACCACCTCGATGCGGCGGTTGAACAGGTCGCTGTCTTCGCCGCAGAGGAAGCGCTCCATGCTGTTTCGGTAACGGTCGCGCTCGCGGGCCGGCATGACGAGCTCGTCGAGCTGGCGTCCCACCGCCTCGATCGCGCTCCAGCCGAACAGAGCCTCGGCGCGCGGGGTCCAGGACGTGATCTGGCCCCGCTCGTCGAAGGAGACGAAGGCGTCGTACGCGCTGTCGAGCACGGCGCGGTTCACAGCGGCCTGGTTGCGCGCCCGCCGCAGCGCGAAAGCGTGGGAGAGACCGACTGCCGCCTGCGCGGCGAGGTAGCGGATGCGCTCGAGCTCGCCGAGAGTGAGCTTCTGCGCGGCGGTCCGGCCCAGTGTCACGACGCCGACGGACTGCTCGCCATGGACGAGCGGGATGTGCAGCTCCTGCTTGAGCGTCACCTCCTGCCCGAAGCTCTCGAAGCGCAGGCCGGCCTCGCCGAAGGTGGCCGTCACAATCTCGCGCGCCACGATCGCGCGCCCCGCGAAGCCCTCGCCCGGGAGGATCTCCGGCGGCAGCTTCGACCCGTCGACGCCGAGCGTCGAGAGGCAGGTGAGCGCCGCGCCGTGCTCGCTGTCGACTCCGTAGAGCGTGCCGACGGGCGCGCCCACGTACTCGCACAGCTGGCTCAGCACCATGTCCGCCAGCCGGTTCGGGTCGTTCTCGGCGGACACGAGCTCGATGAAGCGGCGGAACTCGTCCACCTGCTGCTTCTCGTCCGAGAGCTGCGCGAGCGCGTCCTCGAGCTCCGCCTGCTGGGTTTCGAGCTCGCGGTTCTGCGTCTCGAGCTCGTCGCGCGAGTCGCGCAGCCCCGCCGCCATCCGGTTGAACGACTGCGCGAGGTCGCGCAGCTCGCCATGCCCGTTCTCATCCACGCGCGCGGAGAGCTCTCCGCGGCCGAGGCGCACGGCCGCCGCTGCCACGCGCCGGATGGGCACTACCACCGAGCGGCCGAGCAGCACGGCGCAGGCGAGGATCGCCAGCAGCAGGACCACGAGCGCACCGAGCGCGATCAGAGCCGCGGTGCGCGCATGGCTGCGCGAGTTCGACCCGCGCTCGAGCCCCAGCGCCTTCTCGCGCGCGTTGAAGCGCTCGAACTCCGAGCGGATCACCGCGATCGAGTTGCGGCCGGTCGGCCCCTCGACGATCAGCCGCGCGCGCGGGAGGCCTCCCGGCCTGCGGGCCGTCGCCATCAGCGGGTCGTCGTAGCCGGTCATGAACGACCGGATGTCCGACCGGAGCAGCCGGGCCGCCGCGGTCTGGGCGGGGTTGTCGCTCACCATCGCCTCGAGCCGGCCGGCGGCGCGCGGCACCTGGTTGCGCAGGGACTGCCAGCGTCTGAGCGGCACGACGCCCGGCGCGTCGATGTAGTTGCGCGTGGCCGAGGAGAGGTCGCTGAGGTTGTTCTGAAGCTCGCCTGAAGCTGCCAGCACCGCCACCGAGTGCTCGGTCCAGCGAGTGGAGCCGCGGAGGTCGCCGATCGCCGACAGGAGCACCGCGAACACCACCGCCACCACCGCGAGGAGCAGCGCGCCGGCGACGATCATCCGGGCGGTGAGCCCGCCGCGCTTCACGCGATCCGCCTGTAGGCGTGCGGCGCCACCGACTCGAGTCCCATGGCGTCGGGGTCGCTGAGCCGCTCGCTGCGGCCGAGCAGGAGCACGCCGCCGGACGCCAGCACGGCGCAGAGCCGCTCGTGCAGGCGGCGCTTTGCCTCGTCGCGCAGGTAGATCGCGAGGTTGCGGCAGAGGATCACGCTCCACTTGCCGGCGGGCATCGAGTCGCCGAGGAGGTCGCGCTGTTCCCAGCGCATGCGCGCCCGCAGCGACGGCGGCAGCTGAACGTCGCCGTAGATGCCGCGCTCGGCCACCGCGAGGTTCTCCTGGAGAAGGTCGCTGCCGAGCAGCCCGGCGCTGTCGAGCCGCCCCATCTGCGCCAGCACGATGCCGACGCTGTAGAGCTCCGACCCGTCGGCGCAGCCCGCCGACCAGATCCGCAGCTGCCTGCGCGCACCTGCCGCGAGCGGCAGCAGCTCCCGCTCGAGCAGCTCGAACTGCTCCGGGTCGCGGAACAGCCCGGTCACCACCATTGCTACAGAACGGCGGAAACGCTCCCGCGCGTCCGGCGCCGTCGCGATCAGTCGCGCCAGCTCGCCGGCGTCCTCGACCCCCTCGCGCTCGAGCGCCCGGCTCACCCGCTCGTTCACGTGGTCCTCGCGGTACGCGAGCAGGTTCAAGCCACTCGCGCGGGCGAGCTCGTGCAGCGCCCCGGCGGATTGCTGAACGGGTGAGGGCATCGCCCCGGGTAATCGGCCCTCGCACCCCCACCCTTAGGGCTCCAGAAGCGGGCGCCGGAGCAGCGGCGCGCTAGACTGAGCGAGCAACCTCGCGTCGTACGAGCAAGCGACCCCTCAAGGGGTCTTTCTTCGCTCAGGACGGCGCATATCGTCGCCAAGGGGAGCCATGGCCCGCGGAGATGTCCGAATCGGCGTGACGCTCGCTTGCGAAGAGTGCAAGCGCCGTAACTACCAAACCGAGAAGTCCAAGCGCAACGATCCCGGGCGGATCGAGATGCGGAAGTACTGCCGCTGGTGCGGCAGGCACACGGCGCACCGGGAAACCCGGTAGCGCGCACGTACCCGACCGCCTTCGTCGATGGCACGTAATCGCCAGCGGGCAAAGCAACGCCAGGAAGCGCGCCGCGCCGAGAGGCTCTCCCGCGTTCGCGAGGACGCGCCCGAGACCCGTGAGGAGGCGCTCGAGGAGATCGAGCTGCTCACGGGCGCGCCGCCGGAGGACACCGGCCGCAGCGACACCGTGGTGGAGCACCCGCCGCCGGAGCCCGAGTTCGAGGGCGAGGACGAAGATGAGGAGCTCTTCGAGCCCGTCGATGACGGCGGCGCGGCGCTCGAGCCTGACCGCTCGGCACAGGTCTCGGAGCGGGGCCCCCGCGGACGGCGCGGCGCTCGCGAGCACCACGAGCAACGCCATCATCGCAATAGGCTCATATCCTTCTTGATCGCGGTATGGGCCGAGCTGCAGCGGGTGGAGTGGCCTGACCGTCAGACGCTCACCATGCTCACGGGCGTGGTCCTCTTCTTCGTGGTGATCATGGGGGCCTACCTAGGGCTCCTCGACGCCATCTTCTCCAAAGTCATAGACAAGATCTTGTAAGGACAACGATGTTTCGCTGGTACGCCGTAAACACCTATTCAGGGCACGAGAACAAGGTCAAGCAGAACCTCGAGCATCGAGTGGTCTCGCTGAACCAGGCCCGCAACATCCGTCAGATCGTCATCCCCACCGAGCAGGTGTCGGAGATGAAGGACGGCCAGAAGATCCAGACCGAGAAGCGGACCATGCCGGGCTACGTGCTCGTGAACATGGACCTCAACGAGGACTCCTGGATGCTCGTGAAGGGCACCCCCGGCGTCACCGGCTTCGTCGGCGCGTCGAACAAGCCGGTCCCGCTCAGCCAGACCGAGATCGACCGCCTGCTCAACCGCGAGACCGCCGAGCGGCCGCGCACCCGCGCGCAGTTCTCGATCGGCGAGTCGGTGAAGGTGGTTTCCGGGCCTCTGTCAGACTTCTCCGGCGAGATCTCGGAGATCAACGAAGACGGCGCCAAGCTCAAGGTGCTGGTATCCATCTTCGGTCGCGAGACTCCGGTCGAAGTCGGCTTCGACCAAGTGAAAAAGATCTAGATGGCAAAGAAAGTCCTGACACTCATCAAGCTGCAAGTGCCCGGCGGCGCCGCCAACCCGGCTCCGCCAGTCGGCCCTGCGCTCGGCCAGCACGGCGTGAACATCATGGAGTTCTGCAAGGCGTTCAACGCCCAGACGCAGGACCAGAACGGGCGCATCATCCCGGTCGAGATAACGGTCTTCGAGGACCGCTCCTTCACCTTCATCACGAAGACGCCGCCGGCCGCTGTCCTGATCAAGGAGGCCGCCGGCATCCAGAAGGGCTCGGCCGAGCCCAACCGCGAGAAGGTCGCGAAGATCACGAAGGACCAGGTGCGCCAGATCGCCGAGACGAAGCTTCAGGACCTCAACGCGCGCGACATCGACCAGGCCGCCAAGATCATCGAGGGCACCGCGCGCTCGATGGGTGTGGAGGTGGGCTGATGCCGAAGCATGGAAAGCGCTATCGCGAGCTCTATGAGCAGGTGGACCGCGAGCGGGTGTACGAGCCCGCCGAGGCGATCTCGCTCATCAAGAACATGCAGTCGGCCAAGTTCGCCGAGACGGTGGAGGTCCACATCCGCACCGGCCTCAACGTCCGCCACGCGGACGAGCAGCTGCGCGGCACGATCTCGCTGCCGCACGGCGCGGGCAAGGAGCAAGTCGTGGCGGTGTTCGCCAAGGGCGACAAGGCGCGAGAGGCCCAGGATGCCGGCGCGGACATCGTCGGCGACGAGGACCTGGCCAAGCGCGTGGAGGATGGCTTCACCGACTTCGACATCGCGATCGCGACGCCGGACATGATGCCCGTGGTCGGCCGGCTCGGCCGCATCCTCGGCCCGCAGGGCAAGATGCCGAATCCGAAGGTCGGGACGGTCACCGACGACGTCGCCACCGCGGTGAGCGAGTCGAAGGCCGGCCGCATGGAGTACCGCACCGATCGCGGCGCCAGCGTCCACCTCTCCATCGGCAAGACCGACTTCGACGAGCGCGCCCTGCTCGAGAACTACGCGGCCCTGATCGACGAGGTGGTGCGGGCCAAGCCCGCCGCCGCGAAGGGCCGCTACCTGCGCACGATCACCCTGGCCACCACCATGGGCCCGGGCGTGCGCGTGGACCCGCTTCGCGTCCGCAACATCGTGGAGGCTCCCGCCGCGGTAGCCTGAACCGACACACACCGAACGCCCCAGACCACCGGCCGCAGTCGCGTAAGTCCGGTGCAGGCGGAGCCGGTGAGAGCATTCGCTGCTTCTCCGAGCCCGCCTACGTGCGGGTTTTTTACATCCGCGGGACATCCTGTCCCGCGCTCTGATTGAGAACTTCGACCTCCGGTCTCAGATTTCGAAGAAGGTCAAATGAATAGAGATGAAAAAGCAGCAGTAATCGACGAGGTGGCGGATCAAATCCGTTCTGCCGAGGCGATCTTCGCCGTTGACTACCGCGGCCTGTCGGTGAAGGAGGCCGCGGATCTCCGGACCG
>JAICJR010000017.1 GCA_025928345.1 Thermoleophilaceae bacterium
CTCGTCGCGCGTGAAGGGCTTGAGCTCGACGCGACGGGCGCCCGGGTTTCGCTCGAGCTCGGCGAGAAGCGGCCGTAGCGGATGTCGGCGATGAAGCTCATCGGGCCGGTAGCTCGCCACCACCATCACGCGCTCGTTGCACAGCGAGCGGGCGAGGAACGCGAGGAAGGCGCGTGTGGAGCTGTCGGCCCAGTGGATGTCCTCGATCGCCACGAGCAGCGGCTGCTCGCGGCCGAGCGCGTCGAACAGCGTGAGCAGCGCCTCGAAGACGCGGGCCTGGGCGGCGTCGTCGCCGGGGTCGCCGGCGGGCTCTGACGCGGTCCCGTCGCCGAGCCCGGGGATCAAGGTCCCGAGCTCGGCGCGGGCCGCGTTGGGGAGGCCGTCGAGCACTGGGTCGTGCTGCCGTGCGAGAGGCCTGAGCGCCGCGACGAGCGGGGCGTAGGGCAGTTCACCCTCGCCCAACTCGACGCAGTCGCCGCCAATCACGCGGGCCGGGGGATCGCCCGCACGGGCGCGCCGCTCGAACTCGCTCAACAGCCGGGTCTTTCCTACGCCCGACTCACCCGCCAAGAAGGCGAGCGACGGGCGCCCGGCTGAAGCGTCGGCCAGGACGGCCTCGAGCTCCGAGAGCTCGGCTTCCCGACCCACCACCCGAGCGCTGATCAGTCGCGTCGTCATGGACGGAGTATCGCGCTGCGGGCTGCGGTCGAGTGGATACGAGGTAGTAGTACATGAGGTCGCTGTGCATGAGGAGGTCCTTTCCGGCATCGCTCGACAGTCATGCTGGACTAAGACCGGGGTTTGCACATCGGGCGTTAGGAGCCACTTTTGGCGCGCGACCCCTTAGTTGTGTAAGGGCACCCCTTAGTTGCGCGCGAGCGGATCCGGCGCGCCCAGTTCTGTGGCGGCGGGAGGCTCGTAAGAGGCGCCGGGAGTGGCGCCGAGGGCGAGGATGCGAACAGGCTGGTCGGTGGTCACCAGCTTGCGCCTCGCGTGGGGGCCCACGCGAACCATCGTTCCCTCCTCGAGCCTCAGTTTGTCGCCGTCGACGATCAGCTCGGCCGCGCCGCGCATCACCACGTAGACCTCCTCCTGCCCAGTCTCCGCGTGATCGTGCTCCGGATAGCCATCCACGTTCGGCGGCAGATCGATCACCTGCATCCCGAACGACGTGACCCCGAGCTCGGCACGAGCGTGCTTCATGCCTCCGAGGTAGGTGGCGTACATGTCATCGATGCGCTTGAGCGTGTAGTCGGCCATGGGTGGACGGTAACGGCACTCACAAAAGCGGGCCCGCGTGGAGCGGCTCGTACAGCCCGAGGTGCGCCCCGCTGGGCAGCACGATCTTTGTGACCCGACCCCACCGCTGATCGATCACGGGGCCGTCGAACGCAACGCCCTTGTCCCGCAGCTCTTCCATCGTCGTCTCGATGTCGTCGCACATCAGATAGGGCTCCACTTCGGTGATCGGCATCGCCTAGTAGTGCGTGAGCACGCGATACAGCGTGTCGCGCTGCGCCACCGGGCGGCCCGCGGCGCGCGCCGCCTCGATCAGCTGCTCCGGCGTGAGCATCACCCCGTGGTAGCTGCCGGCCATGCGGCTGATCGACTCCTCCATCAGCGTGCCGCCGAGGTCGTTCACGCCCCAGCGGAGCGCCTCGGTGGCGGCGTCGAGGCCCATCTTCACCCAGCTCGCCTGCACGTTCGGGATCGTGCGGCCGAGCGCCAGGCGGAAGACGGCGGTGTGCTTGAGGTTCTCCTCGGGTGAGATCTCCTCGATGCCGTGGGTGCGGCCGAGCATCGTGTGGAACGGGATGAAGCTCAGCGGCACGAACTCGGTGATGCCGCCGGTTCGCTCCTGGAGGGCGCGGATCACGCGCATGTGCTGGGCGAGCTCCCACGGCTCCTCGACGTGGCCGAACATGACCGTAGAGGTGGAGCGGATGCCGGCCGCGTGGCTCGCCTCGATCACCTCGATCCAGCGCCTCACCGGCAGCTTGTTCGGCGAGATGCGCTGGCGCACACCGTCGTGAAGCACCTCGGCGGCAGTGCCCGGCGTGGAGCCGAGGCCCGCGTCCTTCAGGCGCGCGAACACCTCGGACAGCGGCAGCCCGACCGCCATCGCGTCGATCTCCATCGGCGAGTACGCATGCATGTGCATGTCCGGCGCCTCGTCCTTCGCCACGCGCAGCCAGTGCTCGTAGTTCTCGATCGTCCAGTCGGGATGGATGCCCGACTGCATGCAGATCTCGGTGGCGCCGAACTCCACCGCCTCCTGCACGCGCCGGCGGAACTCCTCCTCCGAGTGCTCGTACGCGTCGGGCGAGCGCTTGCCCTGTCCGAACCCGCAGAACGCGCAACCCACGATGCACACGTTCGACACGTTGATGTTGCGGTTCACGACGAACGTCACCGTGTCCCCCACCAGCTCCTCGCGCAGCTCGTCCGCGGCCTGGCGCATGTCCTCGATCGCCTCGGGCCTCGTCTCGGCGAACATCGCCGTGAGCTCCTCCTCTGACAGCTCGATCCCGTTTCGTCCCTTCTCGATGGCGCCCGGCACCAGGTCCCGCCGGATCGCGCGCTCCTCCCGCCGTCCCGAGCCGCGCCGCGGAATGAAGCTCCAGTACTTCAGCTTGATCACATCGAGCACGCCCTGCTCGAGCCATTCCGGATCCATGTACTGCGGGTAGACGCACAGCCGCTCGGTGAGCGCGTAGCCGCGCGGAGCAAGCTCCTTGCGCATCCGGTGGACCGACGGGAACGGATGCTCGGGCGAGATGTGATCGCCATTCGCGGACAGGCCACCAAGATCAGTCGCGCCCTCCTCGACAAGAGGCAGCCACCAATCCGACAGGTTCGGCGGGATCTGAATCCCAACGCCAGGCAGCAACCGCTGAGCCTCCCGAACCAAGACGCGCATGTCATCGAGCGAAATCGGAGTAGCCCACGACGGCAGAGGCACTTCTCCGACCTCCGACCTCCGGCCTCCCCCCTGCACCTCATCCGCGATCTCCGCCGGCTCAGCCCCGTAATAACGAGGGTGGGCGACAAAATTCTGCAGGATCACCTCCTGAAGATGCCCGTACTCGCGCTGCACCTCCGCCAGCGCGACCAGCGCTTCCACCCGCTGCTCGGGCGTCTCCCCAATCCCCACGAGGATTCCGCTCGTGAACGGGACGCGCAGCTCGCCGGCGGCGCGAATCGTGTCGAGCCGCACGGCCGGGTGCTTGGTCGGCGAGCCCTGATGCACAACGAGGTCCGGCACGATCGACTCGAGCATCAGCCCCTGCGACGCCGTCACCTCGCGCAGCCGCGCCAGCTCGTCGCGCGACGCCGCGCCGATGTTCGTGTGCGGCAGCATCCCGCGCTCGAGAGCACGCTCGCACGTCCACGCCACGTAGGAGACGAAGTCGTCGTGCCCGTAGGAGGCCAGCCGCGCGGACACCTCGGCGTTCACCTCCGGCTTCTCGCCCGTCAGCACGAGCAGCTCCTTCACGCCGCGCCGCGCCGCATCGTCGAGCATCTTCTCGACCTCATCCGGCGCGTACAGGTGCGGCTGGTGCGTCGCGAAGGCGCAGTACTTGCAATAGCACTGGCACGTCCGCGAGAGCGAGACCGTGAAGTTGCGCGAGAAGGTGACCCGCCGCATGGACCCGCCAGTCTAGGAAACCGCTCACCCGAGATAATCGCGGGCATGAAGACCTACAACATCAATCGCCCGGAGATCGTCCACGATGAGGACGACCCCGAGGGCTTCCAGACCGGCTACGACCGCTTCGGCCCGAAGATCGGCGCCGCCCAGCTGGGCGCGACGATCTACGAGATGCCGCCCGGCCAGGCGCTCTGCCCGTACCACTACGAGTACCCCGAGGAGGAGTGGGTGATCGTGCTCGAGGGCGCGGCCACTCTCCGCCACCCGGGCGGCGAGGACCAGCTCGAGCCCGGCGACGTCGTGTGCTTCCCCACCGGCCCGGAGGGCGCCCATCAGCTGAAGAACACGGGCAGCGAGGGGAACGTTCGCGTGCTAATGCTGTCCACCAAGCAGCCAGTGGGCATCGCCGTGTACCCGGACAGCGACAAGATCCTGGCGTCGCCCGGAAACCCCGAGGACAGGGTGATGTTCCGCCGCGAGAGCGGCGTGGATTACTGGGACCGAGAGACCTCGTAGCATTGCGCGCCGCATGCGCGCGCGGATAGCGGTCTCAGTCGCTGTCGCGGCGCTCGTGCTCGCAGGCTGCGGGGGTGGGTCCGGCTCGCCGCGGCCCGTCACGATCGCGCTCGACTTCACCCCCAACGGCGTCCACGCCGGCATCTATGCGGCGGTCGCGAAGGGCTTTGATGAGAAGCGCGGCGTGAAGCTCGTGATCCGGCAGCCGAGTGCCTCCACGGACTCGCTCAAGCTGCTCGCGGCAGGGCGCGCCGACCTCGCGATCGTCGACATCCACGATCTCGGCCTCGCGCGGGAGCAGGGCGCAGACATCGTGGGCGTGGGCGCGCTCGTGAACCGGCCGCTCGCCTCGGTGATCGCGCAGGCGAACATCGCGCGGCCGCGGCAGCTGCAGGGCCGGCGCGTTGGGGTGACCGGGCTGCCGTCCGACATCGCGGTGCTGAAGTCGATGGTGGACGCGGACGGCGGCAACTACGCGCGCGTGCACACCGTGACGATCGGCTTCTCCGCGGTGCCGGACCTGATCGCGAAGAAGGTCGACGCCGCCACCGCCTTCTGGAACGCGGAGGGCGTCACGCTGAAGCAGCGCGGCGTGCACGTGAACGTGTTCCGGGCCGACGAGTTTGGCGCGCCGCCCTATCCGGAGCTCGTGATCGCGACGAAGCGCAGCACGCTCGACAAGGACCGCGGCACGATCCGCCGCGCGCTCGCCGCGCTCGCCGACGGCACCGCAGCCGCTCGCGCCAACCCCAACGTCGCGCTTCAGCCGATCGTGAAGGCGTCGGGGGCCGATCCCGCGCTCATCCGCGCCGAGCTGGCGGCCGTCCGGCCCATCCTGGCGCCAGGGGTTCGGCTCGACCCGGCCGCGCTCAACGCGTGGGCCGCCTTCGACGCGCGCTTCGGCATCCTGAAGACGCGTCCGCGCGTGAGCGATGTGTTCGAGCTCGGCCTTACCCCGTCGTCTTGACCACGAGCGGCGGCCCGACGTTGCCCTGATCGTCCACGGCGCGGATCGCCACGTAGCGCTTGTGCCCCACCGGCAGTGTCAGCGTCTGACGCGTACCCGCAGCGGCCGGAGCCGGCGCTCCCGGCACCGGATCCGCACTCGCGAAGTTCGCGCCGGTGATCGCGTGTGCTGACTGCGCCACCTCGTAGCGCGTGGCGGTGCCGCACAGCAGGTCGTCGCCCGGGGCGGTAAATGTGATCGCGCCCGCCGCCACCACCGCGTCGTACGGGTGTCCCGGCGCCACGGCATCGCGCGCGTAGTCGCCCGAGTTCGCGTTGTCGTGGTGGAAGCGCGGCCACGAGCCCGGCGAGCAGTCGGGCGCGCTCGTCTTGTAGCCGAGCACCACGCCCGAGCGCGTGAGGCCGAGCACGGCCTTGTGCACGTCGGCGCCGAACGGCCCGATCACCGGGTTCGCCACCGTCCAGTCGGACGTGAGCTTCGGCCAGCCGCTCACGGGCGAGCCGGTGGAGTCGAAAGCGTTCAGGTCCAGGCTCGCGCTGCCGCCGAGCGCCTCCTCCCCGGGCTTGCCGTCGATGTCCGCCACCGATGGGCCGGTGAGGAACTGAAGGTCGTTCACCGGCGCGGGGAAGCCGGGCCTGAACTGCCCGGTGGACGCGTCCCACGCCGCCAGGAAGTCCTGCCCGCCCTGGTACTCGGGCAGCGCGACGTCGAGCGAGCGCAACAGGCCCGCCGTGGGCGCGAGGAACGACACGCCGCCGCCGAAGTTGCCGAACGCCGGCAGGCCCACCGCCGGAATCGCCGGCGTGTCGAACTTGCCGTTGCCCACCGCGAAGTCGGACTGCAGCGCGTTGTCGTGCATCTGGCCGTCGTTGCCGGGCGACTGGCCGTAGCACGACGAGCCATCCGAGTTGAAGAGATAGCCGAGGCCGGCGTCGGAGATCACGCCCGCCTTGTCCGGCCCGCCCGTCGCATGCGGGCAGCTCGCCGGCCCGATCACCGGCGCGCCGGTGATGCCCTCGCCCACCACCGGCAGGAGCTCCGTCTCCACCTGGCCGATCTTGGTGGGCCAGCCCGGCAGGAGCTTGCCGTCAGCCGACAGCGCGTAGAGGCGGCTGTTGCCCGGACTGAGCACGCCGAGCTTCGTGGCGAGCGCCAGCGACGGCGTGCCGAGCAGGCCGCCGTTGAAGCCGCCGTCCGAGTCCGCCGGGTACTCCTCGTTCGTCCCCACCACGATCTCGGGCTTGCCGTCACCGGTGATGTCGCCCACCGCGGGCGTGTCCACGATCGCGCCCTGGTCGAGCTCGTCGCCAAGTCCTGACTTGAAGGTGGGCGCGCCCGTCTTGGGGGCGATCGACGTGATCTTCGACGGGTCGATCACCTCCACCGGGAAGCCGCTCACGTCGGAGCCGTCTGCACCGTGCCACGCGTACACGTGGCGGTCCATGCCGGCGGCGATCACCTCAGGCCTGCCGTCGCCGTTCAGGTCGGCGATCACGGGCGAGGCGATGAAGCCGTGCTGCGTGCGGTAGCGCTTGCCCTGCCGCACGTTCACGAACGGCTGGAGCGGCTTGCCGGAGAAGTCCGGGTTGGCCTCGCGCTTCCACAGCAGCTTGCCGCTGCTCGTCCACGCGTACACGTGGCCGCCCATGTCGTCGGCCACCACCTCCGGCGAGCCATCGCCGTTCAGGTCACCCACCGCCACCGAGCCGAGCACCGCCTCGTACGACGTGCTCGCCGGCACATCGCCACTCGCGAACGCGCGGCCGCCGGTGTGCAGCGGAAGCGAATCGGTGTGCACCGGGAAGCCGGGCAGCTCCTTTCCGTCCGGGCGCAGCGCGTGGATGCGCCCGTCGCTCGTGCCGAACACCAGCTCGTTGCGGTTGTCGCCGTCGAGATCCGCGAGCGCGGGCGACGATGCGCCATCGCTCGTGATCTGCTTCGGGAAGCCGGGCAGGAAGTCCGCGTCGTGGTGCAGGTAGAGGTTGCGCCGGTCCTGGCCGACCAGCTTGCCGCTCGTCACCACCAGCCGCACCGTAAAGCCGTTCGGCTCCACCGCCGGGCGGTTGTTGTGGTTGGCAGAAGATGCCGCCGTGGGCTGCGCGCCGTCGAAGCTCGTGCCCACCGGGAAGCGCGCCTTCAGCGCCGCGATGTCCACGTTCGCGAGCGTGCCGTCGAACGAGCTCGTGTGCGCGGTCTTGCCGTCGCACCAGCTCGACGCCACCTGAACGAAGTCCACCTCGTTGTTCGGCTCGGATCCGGGCGCGACCTCCACGCTGCACGTGTACGAGCCGCCGCGGGCGAACGTGTGGCCGCTGATCGCCACGCTCGGCTTCGACGGGTCCACCATCGTGTACCAGTCCGGCGAGGTGATCTCGGCCTCGGGCGGAACCTGTCCGGCGGCCGTGGCCTCAAGCGTGTTCGCCATGTTCGCGCGGCCGTAGCCGTAGAACTCGTCGAAGCCCTTGCGCGCCGGATAGCTCGTGGTGGCCGGGTCCTCTGTTCCGAGGATGGGCCTGTTCAGAGCGACGTTCGCGTCGAGCGAGTTCGGGTCAGTGCAGCCGGGCGTGCGCAGCGCGCACGACGGCTCGGGCTGCGTGGCGAAGTTCACGTCGTCCACGCCGGAGATGAAGAGCTGGCGCACCTCGTTTGCCGTGAGCACGCACGGGTCGCCGTTCGTGCGCTTGCATCCGGGCGCGTTTGACAGCTTGCCGTCGTCGCGCGCGTTCAGCGCCGCGCTGTAGATGAGCCCGGCGAAGCCGGCGCCCACGCCGGTCGCGTTCGACGAGCACGACGAGCTCGGGATCGACAGCGTGACCTTCGTCGAGAAGTTGGTGCAGCCGTTGAACTGGAGGTAGGACGGGTTGAGCGGCGTGAAGGTCTGGTCGTACTTGTCCACGCTGTTCACGACGATCGTGTGCGGATAGTTGGACGGCCAGTTGTGGTGCTGCGCCGCCTCGTCCGCAGCTGAAGCGATCACTGCCACGCCGTGCCGGTACGCGTAGTCGATCGCCACGCGCGCGAGGTGCGAGTTGTTGAGCGTGCCGAGCGCCTCCTGAATCACGGACACGCCGTTGTCGGTCGCGTACAGAGCGGCCTGCCCGAAGTTGTTCGCATCCGCGATGAACGAGTCGCCCACGCGCAGCGGCAGCACGGTGCAGTTCGGGCACGAGCCGGTCTGGCCGCCGTTGTTCGCCTCGGCGCTCGAGTCCTCGGCCTCGCCGGTGCCGTGCCCGTACTGCACGTCGTCGTATGGGTCGTTGTCGTTGTCGAGGAAGTCCCAGCCGGCGATGTCGTCAACGAAGCCGTTGTGGTCGGCATCGGTGCCGTCGCTGAAGGCGATGATCAGGTCCTCGGGCGTCATGTAGCCGGGCGGACCCGCGCGGCGCGCATCGTGGTTCACAACGTTCAACACTCGCGGGTCGTTCGCGTAGTCCTCGAGGTTGAACACGCCGTCGCTGTTGCAGTCGTAGGCCGAGCACTCCGAGCCGTCCGAATGCTCCGGCTTCGGCAGCTCGCCCTGGTTCAGCTTCACCTTGTCGCGCAGGTCGCTCATCGCGCCCTTGTCGTTCCACTTGATGCCGGAGTCGAGCACGGCGAGCGTCACGTCGGGCCGGCCGGTGGTGGTCATCCAGGCGGTGCGCACGGACGCGTCGGCGTCGTCCACGTGCGCGCCGCGCACGCCGTTCAGCTCAACGGGGTTGGTCGAGTAGATCGAGTCGTCGCTGCCGGCGGTGGCGGCGAACTTCCAGTCGTTGCCGTCGCCCGCCAGGTCGTTCGGCACCTGGCCCGCTGCCGTATGCCAATGCGGCCCGTCCGCGCCGTACGGAAAGTCGGCTCCCGCACTCGAGGCGAACACCATCGCCGCAAGCGCGCAGGCGATCCCTGCTGCAACTCCTCGCACCTATTCCCCCTGCCGTCAGTACCCCTGCTGCGGGCCGCAATGTAGCGGCCCGCAGCTGAGGTATGCGCCGGTTACTGAACGAGCGTCAGGTCGATCTTCGAGCTGGTCGAGCTCGTGTCGGTGGTGAACGCCGTGCCGCGCGCGCCGTTGTAAGCGCCTGTGCCGCCGGTGATAGCCACCGGCGAGTTGTTCGCGCGTTCAGGAACGATGCCCTCGGCGGTGAGGGTGCCCCTGGACAGCTGGACCACGATCGTGCAGAGAGCCCGGTTGCCGACATCCGTGCAGACGATGCGCGACGAGCCCGAGTCATCCCCCGTGATCTTGTCCACGAAGCCGAAGCGGTCGCCGTTGCGCAGCCCGTGCTTCGGGAAGAAGGCGCCGTGCTTTGCCTGCTTCGAAACCAGGTGGAGCGTGGTGCCGGACGGAGCCTGAGCGGAGCCGCTCGTGGCGAGCACGCCGGCGGTCGCGAGTGCGGCGGCGCCGGCGGCGATTGCTGTGTGGGAGAGGCGAGTCATGTCTGGGTCCTCCTTGGTGGGTTGATGCGAGGACCGTAAGCGGGCGCCCGTGTCAAATCGTCTGGAAAGCGGGCGATTTGTGGCTACGCCTCTTGGCCGATCTTCGGCCGGCGGATATCCGCCGCCGGACAGATGAAAAACGCCGGAATCCGGTTTAGGTTTGTCTCGTGAAGCGCCTGCCAAGAGGGGAAGCTCTCGACCGCATCGTGGCCGTGGGCCTGATCGCGCTCGGCCAGATCGAGATGTGGATTGGCCACGCGATCACCGGCCCAAGGGGTGTGATCGTGCCGCTGTCGATTCTCATGCCCGCGTGCGTGGCGATCCGCAGGCGCTGGCCCCTCGGAGTCGGCGTGGTCGTGATGCAGGCCAACGGCATCTTCTGGCTCACCGGCGGCAAGTCGACCTCGATCGCACTGGGCGTGAGCTGGATGTGCGCGCTCTACGGAGTGGCGGTGTGGACGAGCACGCGCGGGTTCGGAATTGGCCTCGGCTCCCTCGTCGTCTCGAACGTGCTCGCCTACCTCGGGCCGGGCGACAACCTGCAGAGCGTGCTCGAGTTCACCTGGGTCCCGGCGCTCGTCATGTACCTCGTCAGGCGCGCCGTGCGCGACCGCCAGCTGCGCGCCGAGGCCCTTGCGGCACAGGCCGAACTGCTGGAGCGCGATCGCGAGCTGCGTGCCGAGCAGGCCGTGGCCGAGGAGCGCGCGCGGATCGCCCGAGAGCTGCACGACCTGGTCGCCCACAACGTGAGCGTGATGGTCGTGCAGGCGGGCGCGGAGCGGCACGCGCTTCCCGAGGGAGCGGAGTCCACCCGCGAAGCGCTCACCTCGATCGAAACCGCCGGCCGCCAGGCGCTGGCCGAGGCGCGCAGGCTGCTCGGCATGCTGCGTCGAAACGGCGACGGCTCGCATGAGCTCGAGCCGCAACCGGGTCTCGACCAGCTCGACTTCCTCGTTGAGCAGATAGAGCGCGCCGGGCTGCCGGTCGAGCTGGAGGTGGAGGGTCAGCGCAGGCCGCTACCGGCGGGCGTCGACCTCTGCGCCTATCGCGTGGTGCAGGAAAGCCTCACGAACGCGCTGAAGCACGCCGGTCCCGCGCGTGCCGCCGTGCGCTTGCGCTACCTCCCCGCGGCGCTGGACGTGGACGTGGCCGACGACGGCAGCGGCGCGACGCACCCCAACGGCGACGGTGCGGGCCACGGCCTGATCGGCATGCGCGAACGCGTGGCTCTCTACGGCGGCCGCCTCGAAGCCGGCCCGCGCGACGGCGGCGGCTTCGCCGTACACGCCGAGATTCCGCTGGCCTGATCGCGCGCTGCTGAGCCTCACGGCGCGAACGTCCCAACTTGGGACTATCTGAAAAAGGAATCCGCCTCCGCGGCACGGCCGACGTGGTCGATCGAAGGATCCATAGTGACCCCTTAGATCAACCACGTCACCCGGGCCTGGCGTTATTGCTAAATCCAGCGCCGCCGGACGACCGCGCCGGCTACGGCAGCTTCGCGCTCGCCAGGTGGCCCCAGTTTCCGGCGGCGTCCTGGTACAGCACGGCCACGTACTTCGCGCCCGCCGGCCGCTTGAACGTCTGCGACGCCGCGCTGCCCGCGCCGCCGCTCGAGTCGAACGTGCCGACAACGGTGCCGTCGCTCGGATGCGCAATCGGCGAGGACGAAGTGATCACGCGGTACCGCTTCGCCGTCCCGCACATCCAGTCGCCGCCCGGCGCCTTCCACGAGACCCGGACCCGACCGCCCTCAGCCTTAGCCGCGCCCAAAGCGGTGGGCGTCCCCGGCGGCCGGCTGTCGGTCCCATACGCCCCGCTGCCGAACTCGTCGTGGCGCGAGGTCCACCACTCGTCATTGGTGCCGCACGCCGGCTGGTTGGTGTCCCACACGAAGCCGTAGCCCTCGCGCGTCAGAGACGCCACCTCGAGCTTGCCGTCACCGTCCACATCGCCGATCGCCGGCACGGCGAAGTTCCACCCGCCCGTGAACTTCGGCCAGCCGCTGCCTTCCACGCCCTGCGCGTTGATGTCGCGGATGAGATACAGCCCGGTGCCCACGATGATCTCGTTGCCGGGCGCGTCTGACACGTCGGCCACGGCCGGGCTCGACAGCAGCTGGTAGTCCTCCACCGCCTGCGGGAACGCGGGCAGCTCCTGCCCGGTGGCGGCGTTCCACGCCTGCACGACGTGGTTGTACGGGAGGTTCTGCCCCACCGTGATGCCCACGTTCAACAGGCCGTCGAGCGTGATGCCGCCCTTGATCACGTCGAGCTGCCCGTCGAGCTTGGCCACGATCGGGTTCTCGAACAGGTTCAGCACCTTCGTCTTGTCCACCGTCTCGCCGCTCGCCGGCTGCGAGTCGTAGGTGACGATCTGGTTTCCGGCGCCGTCCACGGCGGTCACGTCGCCAGTGGCCACGTTGCCGATCACGTCGAGCTTGCCGTCGCCGTTCACGTCCGCCAGCACGTGGTCCACGCCGGGGCCGACCAGCGGCAAAGCGTCCGGCTGGAGCCCGCCCGGCTTGATCGGCCAGCCCGGGAGGATCTTGCCGTCGGAACCCACGGCGTACACGCGCCCGGTGGCGCCGATCGCGTTCGTCAGCGCATTCGTCGCGATCTGCCCGAAGGCGCCGGCCACGTTGCCCGGTACCGGCTGCGGCTCGGACGCGTCGCTCCCCGGGCCGAGCTCATTCGTCGGCACCACCAGCTCGGGCTTGCCGTCGCCGTTGATGTCGCCGGCCGCGGCGCTGTTGATCGACTCCGCGCCCACCAGGTTCTCGGTCGGGCTCTTCAGCTTCGTCGGGAAGCCCGGCAGCGGATGGCCGCTCCCGTCCCACGCGTACATGTGCTGGTCGAGCGCCGGGATCGCGATGTCGAGCTTGCCGTCGCCGTTCAGGTCAACGAGCGTGGGCGAGCCGACGAACCCGCGCTTCACGTGGTTCTGCTTGGTCTCATCGGCCGGCTGCGAGAACGCCGGATCCAGGCGCACCGGGAAGCCGGCCACGGGCGTTCCGTCCTCGTGCCAGGCGTACACGTGCTCGCCCGCGGCGTCCACGATCTCGGGCTCCATGTCGCCGTCGATATCGCCGATCGCCGGCGTGCGCAGCGCTTCGCGTGGCGGCGCGATCGACCCGTACACGGGCGCCCCCGCGTGCACGTTCGGGTAGAGCTGCGTGCTCACCGGCTGCCCGTTGTTGAAGCTCTGCAGCGGCGTGCCGTTCGCGTTCAGCACGTGCAGCTCGCCGCTCGAGTCCGCCAGCACAACGTCGAGCTTGTTGTCGCCGTTCAGGTCGTACAGCCGCTCGGACGCCTCGCCGCCCGTGCCGAGCGCCTTCGACCAGCCGGTGTGGAGAGTCGTGTCGCGGTAGTCGAACAGCACCTTGCGGTCCTCGCCCCGATTGCCGTCTGAATCCGTCACCACCACGCGCACGGTGAAGGCGGGCTCGTTCGGGTCCACATCGCCCGGGCCCTTGGCGGGTGCCGTGGGATCGGGGGTGGACCCGCCGGTCACCGGCTGCGGCGGATTGGGACAGGAAGAAGAGAGAACGCGCGCGTCCAGCGCCGCCCGCACCGCTTTCAAATCGATCGTGCCGAGCGTGCCCGTCCGCGGCGAACTCCCGCTCCCGCTCGCGACGTCGCGGAAGTCCGAGTCGCACGGCTCGATCCCCGGCGCCCACTGGAGCTTCCACGTGTAGCCCGAGGCGCGCGGAGCCGACAGCGTCGCGCCGATCGCCACGCTCGACTGCTGCGACACGTTCAGCGGCGCGAACCAGTCGGGCGACGTGATCAGCGCCTGCGGCGGGATCTTCCCGTCCGCGATCCGCTCCATCGCCAAAGCGAGGTCCGGCCGTCCGTAGCCGAAGTGCTGGTCCCAGCCGTACTGAGATGGATCCGGCACGCCAACACCGCGCGTGTTCTCCGGCACGACGTCCTCGGCGGTCATCGTCAGCAGCTGCTTCACCTCATTCGGCGCCAAGACAGTGCCCTTCTTCAGCGCCTCGGACTGGAGCAGCCCGGCCGCGCCCGCCGCCTGGCCCGTGGCTTCCGAGCCCGTCACCGCCGGCATCACGATGTGCGCGTGGCCGCCGTACTGGGTCGTGCCCGAGTTGCGGAACCACGTGCCCACCGGCAGGTTGGTGCCGACGCCGAGCGTCTGCAAAGTGCTCTCAACCGCCTGGCAGAAGCTCGCCCCGCCGGCACAGTCCGGCAGCTCGGTGCCCGCGCCCTGGGTGTCCGGCACGGTGCCCGCGACGAACAGCGACTGGTCGTAGTCCGTGGGGAAGTTGTGGTCGGCCGTATTGAGGTCGCTCGACACCAGCACCGGCAGCGTGCCCTTCGAGTACGCGTACGCGAACGCCTGGCGCGCGAAGCGAGAGTTGAACAGCCCGCCCACGGCGCCCTCCACCACCTTCGCGCCGTTGTCCGCGGCGTAGGTGACGCCCTCCGCGTAGTTGTCGGTGTCGACTACGAACGTGTCCCACACGCGGATCGGCAGGATCTGGCAGTGCGGGCACACCCCGAGCCCACCGGCCGAGTCGTTGCCCTCCTCCGCCGCGTCCTCGGCGCGACCCGAGCCGTGGTTGTTCGCGCTCGAGTAGCTCGACTGGTCGAACGGGTCGTTGTCGTTGTTGAAGAAGTCCCAGCCCGCGATGTCGTCCACGTAGCCGTTGCCGTCCGCGTCCGTGCCGTCGCTGAAGGTGGCGATCAGGTCGCTCGGGTCGAGGATCGAATCCGCCGAGTCGTCACCCGCGGTCTTCGACACGCGCGGATCCTGCGCGTAGTCCTCGACGTTGAAGGCGCCGTCGCCGTTGCAGTCGTAGTCGGAGCACGTCGACCCGTCGGCGTGCTCTGGCAGCGGCAGCTCGCCCTTGTTGAGCGCCACGCGATCCACGAGCCCGCGGTCCTCCCAGCGGATGCCGGTGTCGAGAATCGCCACCTTCACGCGCGGGTCACCCGGTGTGAACTTCCAGGCGCGGTCCGCCGACACGCCAGATGCCTGGCCGATGCGGTTGCGCCCGGCGGCCACGTTTTGCTGCTCAATCTGCTGCGTGGCCGGGCTCGAGTCGTTCAGGTAGGTGGCCGTGTTCTGTGTGGCCGACGGCGCGAAGCCGAAGCGCGCTGTCTGCTCATCGAACACGTTCGTGCACGTGCCGCCGTCCTGGTCATCCGGCTCCGCGCAGTCGAAGCCCGGGTCGTCCGGCGTGTGCAGGCGCACGCTCTCGTTCGGGTCCGATCCCGGCCAGCCGTGATCGGCCGCGTACGCCGGCACGGCGAGCAGCAGCGCCGTAAGCAGCGCGACAAGCAGTCCCCTCCGAAGAATCAAGCCTCCATGCCTCCCCGCGCGCAAGAGTGCCAGACCGTCCGGCCTCACGCGCCGGTACCTGCCAACGTTGTACGGCGATGGGGAGAAGGCGCGAACTTCCGGCTTGGCAGGTTTCGCTCGTCCTGCTCAGCACGATCTGGGGCGCCTCGTTCATGTTCATCAAGGTGGGGCTGCGCGAACTCGACCCGCTCGAGGTCGCGTTCGCGCGCTGCCTGCTCGGCGCGGTCACGCTGCTCGTTCTGCTGCGCGCCACCGGCGACCGGCTCCCCCGCTCGCGCAAGCTCTGGGCGCGGCTGTTCCTTGTCGCGATCCTCTTCAACTCGGTGCCGTTCGCCCTGTTCTCGTTCGGCGAGCAGCACGTGTCGTCGGTGGTGGCAGGCATCTGGAATGCCACCGTCCCGCTCTTCACCGCGATCTTCGCGATGGCCCGGCTGCGCGAGGAGCGGCCCACCCCCGCGCGCGTCACCGGCCTCCTGGTGGGCTTCACGGGCGTGCTCGTGGTGCTCGGCCCGTGGGCCGGGCTCGGCGGATCCACGCTGCTCGGCAGCCTGCTCTGCCTGGGCGCGGCGGTCTGTTACGGGATGGGCTTCATCTACACGCGCAAGCACATCGTCGGCGGCGGGACATCCCTGGTCGCGCTCTCCACCACGCAGGTGCTCCTGGCCACGATCCAGCTCGCCGTGGTCATGCCGTTCTTCTCCTCGGCGCCGTCGAACCTCGGCTTCGACGTGGTGGCGAGCATGGTCGCCCTCGGCGCTCTCGGCACGGGGATCGGCTACGTCCTCAACTACGACCTGATCGTGCGCGCGGGCGCCACCACCGCATCGCTCGTCACCTACCTCGTGCCGATCTTCTCGACGATCTTCGGCGTGGCCGTGCTGAGCGAGGGACTGAGCTGGAACGAGCCGGCCGGCGCGCTCGTGATTATCGCCGGGGTGGCGATCTCGCAGGGGCGGTTGCGGCGCGCTACCGTGCCAGCATGACCACCGTTCACACCGGGATTCGCACTCTTCAGAACTACGTGGGCGGCGCCTTCACGCAGCCGTCGTCCGACCGCAGCCTCGAGGTGATCAACCCCGCCACCCAGGAGCCGCTGGCGATGGTGCCGCTGTCGAGCGCCGCCGACCTCGATGCCGCCGTGGCCGCCGCGCGCGACGCGTTCCCCGCCTGGCGCTCCAAGCCCGTGATCCAGCGCGCCCAGTGGCTGTTCACGCTGCGCGAGCGCCTGACCGGGCACGTGGACGAGCTCGCCCGCCTCGTCACCACCGAGATGGGCAAGACGATCGGCGACGCCCGCGCCGAGGTGGAGCGCATGATCGAAATGGTCGAGCTCGCCACCGCGGTCCCCACGACGATGCAGGGCCGCAACCTGGAGAACGTCGCGACCAACGTCGATGCCGAGACGATCCGCCAGCCCGTCGGCGTATGCGCCGCGATCGTCCCCTTCAACTTCCCCGCGATGGTGCCTTTCTGGTTCCTGCCGTTCGCGATCGCGTGCGGCAACACATTCGTGATCAAGCCATCCGAGCAGGTGCCGCTCACGCAGAACCGCGTGTTCGAGCTGATCGACGAGCTCGACCTTCCGCCCGGCGTCGTCAACCTCGTGAACGGCGACCGCGAGGTGGTTGACGCGATCCTCGACCACCCGGGAATCGACGCCGTGTCGTTCGTCGGCTCGGCCAAGGTGGCGCGCCACGTGTACTCGCGCGCGGCCGCGAACGGCAAGCGCGTGCAGGCGCTCGGCGGCGCGAAGAACCACATGGTGGTGATGCCGGACGCGGTGGTGCCGAAGACGGTGGACGGCGTGATCTCGAGCGCGTTCGGCGCGGCCGGGCAGCGCTGCATGGCGGGCTCGGTGGTGGTCACCGTGGGTGAGGCGCACGATCGCCTCGTTCCCCCGCTGGCCGATGCCGCGCACGGGCTCCAAGTGGGCGACGGCCTCGACGAGAGCGTGGCCGTCGGTCCCGTGATCTCCTGCTCCGCGCGCGAGCGGATCGAAGGCTGGATCGACAAGGCCGCGGCGGACGGCGCCGAGGTGATCGTGGACGGTCGCGGCGCCGATCCGGGCAGCGCGTTCGTCGGCCCAACCATCCTCACCAACGTCTCCCGCGACGCCGACATCCTGCGCGAGGAAGTGTTCGGCCCGGTGCTCGCCATCGTGCGAGCGGAGACGCTCGACGAGGCGATCGAGATCGTGAACTCGTCGAGCTACGGCAATGGCACCTCGATCTTCACCGAGTCGGGCGCGGCGGTCCGCCGCTACCGCCACGACGTGGAGGTGGGCATGGTGGGCGTGAACATCGGCGTTGCCGCACCGGTGGCCTTCTTCCCCTTCTCGGGCTGGAAGGACTCATTCCTCGGCGACCTCCACGCCCACGGCCCCGACGCCGTCGAGTTTTACACGCGCAAGAAGACCGTCACCTCCCGCTGGTTCTCGGACTCAGCGGGTGGAGCGCGCCTCTTCGGCGAGCACTAGCGCTTGCGGTGATGCCGCCGCAGCACCGTGAAGCGGATCGTCCTCGACCTCGACGAGCTGCCGAGCGCGTCCACCGCCTTGATGCGCAGGGCGTAGTGGCCCGGATGCATCCGCCGGTGCCGCGACAGCCGCCCGGCGAAGCGCAGCGAGTTCGCTCCCGCGTGCGCGTTCACCACGAGCGTCTGGCTCTTGTGATGAGCCCGCTTGAAGGTGAGGCGGATCGTGGCCGGCACCGACACCGTGAACCGGATCGCCGTGCCGGCCCGCCGGCGAGCGTGCTTGCGCGCCAGGTGCGGCAGCACGGAGCTCATGCGCCAGCGCCGCGGCTTCATCGACACGTGACTCAGGCTCGGCGGCTGGCACCACGCGTTGGCCGGCACACCGGCGCAGGGCTGCGGCATCGTCGCCAGTCCGGGCGGCAGCGGATGCATGACGATCTTGGTCTGGGTCGGATAGCTCGACCCTGGCGTGCACGGTGAGCTGCCGAGGGGCGTCAGCGACGCGAAGAACTGCGAGTCGCACGCCACCTGGTTCGTCATCGACGGGTTCGGATCGGGCGACGCGTTCGACCCGCACTTCGGCTTCGACTGCTGCAGGCCCGACGGCGAGCTCGTGGGCTGTCCGCCGCCCGCCTCCACGTTGCCGTGGAAGCAGTTGGTGGGCGCGGAGGTCGTCGTGATCTCGCCGAAGTCGCCGTTCGTGTCATTGCCGAAGAAGCCGTTGTGCTTAAACGTGTTGCCGGAGAGCTCGTTGCCCCAGTCGTCGTAGAGGCAGAGGTTGGACGGCGGGCCCGTCTTCACCCCGCCCTGGCAGTCCTGCGGGGGCGGCGGCGTCTCGGTGTCCGGAGAGGGGACGAGGATCACGCCCCAGGCGCCGTTGTTCTCGAAGCGGTTGCCCGTGATCGTGTCGTCACGGCCGCCGGAGATCGACACGCCGGTGCCCACGGGGCCCGCGGCCGCCGCGCCTGCGCCCGGAACGTTCGGGTCGTTGTTGTCGTGCACGTAGTTGTTCATGAACACCCAGCACGAGTGCGTGTGTGTGATCGGACTGGTGCCGCCGTTCGGGCAGGCGCCGTCCTGCGGCGACGGCGAGTCGTCGTTGTTCTGGCTGTTGGTGTCGAAGCCGTCCTTGTTGTTGTCGAACTCGGAGTTCTCAACCAGGAGCGAGCCGCCCGCGTTCGTGCCCGAATAGCCGAGCGCCGAGTACTCCGCGTGGGCGTGGTTCATCACCTGGTTGCACGCCTGCTGGCAGGCGCCGATGTAGTTGCACGAGTCGGTGAAGGTGCTGGCGTAGGTCTGGTCCCAGTCGCCGCCGGTGTCGTTGCTCGAGAAGATGCCGTACTCGGCCGCCGTGGTCTCGTCCTTGTAGAACGTGCTGGTGGCGTTCAGGTAGTTGCCCCAGTAGCCGTGCATGCCGATCTTGCCGGTGCCGTCGCCGCCGTTCCACCAGATCTCGTTGCCGGCGGAGCCGGAGCCGCCGAGGAAGTTGCAGACCGTGAGGTTCTCGACGTACGTGTTGTCGGCGTTCCAGATGAGGATGCCGTTGCGCCCCAGCGGCGTGCCGTCGTCTCCCTTCACGCCGAAGTCCTGCGCGGATTCGGCCGAGCTGCAGGGCGCTGAGCCGGGAAGCGTGCCGTCCACGATCACGCCGTTGCGATCCATCCCGCGGAGGTGGAGCCCCGACTTCGTGATCACGATGCCCGCGGGGGTGTCGGCGGGCTGCGGACCCCGGTTGGCCCGATGGTCAGCCTGCTCGTGGTAATCGCCGGGTCCGACGAGCACCCAGTCGCCAGGGTTGGCCGCATCCACGGCGTCCTGGATCGTCGTGTACTGCCCTGGAATGCCCTTGTAGCTGCCCACGAGCAGCACGCGCGGAGCCGCACCGGCCGGCGTCGCACTCATCGCAGTCGCCAGCGCCATCAGCACTGCTAGGACCAACAGTCGCCTGATATTCAATCTGCCCCCACTCCCCCGGAACCGGGGCGGGACGATAAACCAGGTCGTGCCGGGGGGCGCCGGTTCGGTCTAGCCGGACAGGCGCCGCGCCACGCCCGGCAGGCCGTAGCGCAGCCGCGGTACGAGCGCCCACGGCCTCGGCACGGCCACCTCGGGCTTGCCCTCCGCCGCGCGCACGATCGCATCGGCCACCTTGTCGGGAGTCGAAACGATCCAGCGCGTCCGCGCGCTGCGCGTGAGCTGCTCCTGCGGAAAGCCCTCTGTCGAGACGAAGCCCGGCAGCACCAACCCGACGTGCACACGGTGCGCCTTCTCCTCCATGCGAAGGCACTCGCTCCAGCCGGCCAGGGCGAACTTGGAAGACGTATACGCGCCCATCTTCGCGCGGCCCACGCGCCCGGCGATCGAGGACACGTTCACGATCGCGCTCGGAGCCGACCCGCGCAGCACCGGCAGCAGCGCCTCGGTGAGACGCAGCACGGCATCGAAGTTGATCTCCATCACGCGCTTGACGTTCGCGTACCCGCCATCCGCAAAGTCCGCCCGCTCGGACCAGCCCGCGTTGTTCACGAGCAGGTCGAGCCGGCCCCACAGCTCGTCCACACGCGCGCGCACGCGCGACGGCGCGTCCTCGTCGGTCAGGTCCACCGCAAGATAGGCCGAGTCGCGCAGCTCGTCGGACAGCGCGCGCAGCCGCTCCTCGCGCCGCGCCACGAGCAGCACGCGCCAGCCGTCGCGGGCGAGCCGTCGCGCGGTGCTCTCGCCGATCCCGCTCGACGCTCCCGTGACAACGGCCGTGCGCTCGCTCATCGCGGCGCCAGCCTATCCACCAGCGCACCCATCTCGCGCGCCATCCGCGAGCGCGGCACCACGAGGTCGAAGCCGGCCTCCTCCGCGCGCAGGCGCGTGTCGTGCTCCACGTGCGAGTAGAAGGCCAACTTCGGTCGCCCCGTCACGTCTCCAAGCCCCAGGCGCGAGTCCACATCGGACGTCAGATCGACCACGAGGATGTCGGCGTCCGCCCCGCGCGCTTCGTCGACGCTCGAGTAGCGCGCCACCTCGTGCCCCACCGCCCGCAGCCCGCCCTCGAGCTTGGACCCGAACAGCAGGTCCGGGCACAGCAGCGCCACGCGCGCCACTACTGGTGGCGTCGCCGCGCGAACTCGCGGCGTACAGACTCCGGCCGGCCCCACATCTGGGTGATCTCCACGCGCCCGGAGCGCGCCTCGCGCGCCACCAGCTCGCCCTCGATCCCCTGATCGTCGAGGAGCGAGAGCGTGCCGCGCACCGTCTCGGGCGCCGCCGCATGGCCGAAGTCGTGCGCCACGAGCAACCGCCAGTGCCAGTCGTGCTTCGAGTACGGCTGCGCGTTTATCTGCACGAGCAGCGTGGCCGCCTCGATGTAGCGCTCCTCGTCGAAGATGCGCATGTCGAGCCACAGATCCGTCCAGTCGGGCGGCAGCGTGTCGAGCACGGCCTGGAAGTCGTCCGCCAATGCCACGCCGAACACCCTACAGAGCCCTCCCTAGAATCGATCTCGTGATCGCCACTACCGAATACGAGCGCCTGCGCGAGGCCGTCGGCCTCGTCGACCGCTCGGAGCGCGGCAAGTTCCTGCTCACCGGCGCGGAGGTGGCCGAGTTCCTGCAGGGCCAGGTGACCAACGACGTCGAGGCGCTCGAGCGCGGCACCGGCTGCTACGCCGCGCTGCTCGACCACAAGGCCAAGATCCGCGCCGACATGCGCGTGCTACGCGGCGCCGACTGGTTCTGGCTCGACTGCGAGGCCATCGGCCGCGCGGCGCTCGCCCAGACGATCAAGATGTACAGCCTTGGCCGCGACGTCCACGGCGAGGACGTGACCGAGCAGCGCGCGATCCTGTCCCTCATCGGCCCGACCGCCCGCGAGGCGCTCGACGCCCCGCCCCCCGAGGCCGAGCATTCCTTTGTAGAGGGCGAGCACGGCATCTACGTGGCCACCGACCTCGGCGTCGACGTGATCTGCCCGGCCGACCAGGCGGACGCGGTACGGGACGCGCTTGGAATAGAGCCGGTGTCCGAGGAAGCCGCGGAGTGCCTGCGCATCGAGTCGGGCCGGCCGCGTCACGGGCTCGACATGGGCCCGAACACGATTCCCCAAGAGGCCGGCCTCAACGAGCGGGCGGTGAGCTTCGAGAAGGGCTGCTACGTCGGCCAGGAGACCGTCGCGCGCCTTCATTACAGGGGAAAACCCAACCGCTTCCTCCGCGGCCTGCGCCTCACAGCGGAGGCCGAGCACGGCGCCCCTATCACGCTCGGCCACCGCGAAGTCGGAACGATCGGCTCAACCTGCGTAAGCCCAGCCCACGGCCCAATAGCCCTCGCCCTGATCCGCCGCGAGGCCCAGCCAGGAGACACAGTGACAGTGGGCAAAACCACCGAGGCGGAAGTAGTAGAGCTCCCCTTCGAAGAGCAGCAGTAGTTCCTGCAATTCCGCAACTCTGCACCTTTGCACCTCTGCCGACTCCCCCGGATTCGAGATCTAAGGATCGAGAATCCGGGGTACGATGGCCCTAGTGCCAGCCCTCACCCACGAACAGGTCACCCGTAAGCTCAGCGAGATCGACGCGAGGACGAGGCAGGCCTGGGCCGCCTACACGGATAGCCTGCGCGATCTAAAGGGGCGCGAATATGAGGAGGCCGAACACCAGTCGTGGGATCGCCTGCAGAAGAGGCTTCGCGAGCTCGACGGCGAGCGCCAGCTAGTCGTGGGCGGCTGAGCCCCGAGAGCCCGCTGCTCGGCGGGCCGCTCACTTCAGTCGCGGGGGCGGAGGATCCGCGCCCGGCGCCGATCGAGTACGACCCGAGCCAGGACATCTATTCGCTCGGCGGCCGGCGCGGCATCGTCGACGGCGCGCCGGAGCCGGACCCGCGCCGCCTGCGCGAGCTCATCCCTGCCGCGGACCCCTCGCGCGAGGTGGACGACTGGGGCCGCTCCGAGCGCGTGTTCTCGCTCATGGAGCCGGTGCTCAACTTCTATTACCGCTACTGGTTCCGCGTCGAGCAGGAGGGCGTGGAGAACGTGCCGGCAGAGGGCGGCGCGCTGCTCGTGTCGAACCACTCGGGCGCGCTGCCGCCGGACGCGCCGATGATCATGCAGGCGATCCGCAACGAGCACCCGCACCCGCGGCCGCTCTACATGCTCGGCGAGCACTGGTTCAAGGGCTATCCGGGCGTGGGGATGCTCACGAACAAGATCGGCCTGGTGGCCGCGCACCCCGCGAATGCGCAGCGGTTGCTGCGGGACGAGGGGCGCCTCGCGGTCGTGTTTCCCGAGGGGCAGAAGGGCTCGCGCAAGCTCTACTGGCAGCGCTACCGGCTGCGCCGCTTCGGCCGCGGCGGCTTCGTGAAGACGGCGCTGCGCGCAGGTGTGCCAATCGTGCCGATCGCCGTGGTGGGCGCAGAGGAGGCGATGCCGATCTTCGCCCATGTGCCCGCGCTCCAGCGGCTCACGGGTCTCATCTACTTCCCGATCAACCACGCGTTCCCGCAGTTCGGCCTCGCCGCGGCGATGATGTACCTGCCGGCGAAGTTCAAGATCCGCTTCCTCGAGCCGGTCTCGCTCGACGGCTACAGGCCTGAGGACGCCGAGGACCTCGAGCTCGTGCAGACGCTTGCCGAGCAGATCCGCGGCCGCATCCAGACCGAGGTGGACCGGCTGGTAGCTGCGCGGACGTCCGTCTGGTTCGGTTAACCTGCCGCGCCAGGAGAGGGATGAGCTACGGGGGACGTATCCGCATCGGGGCGCTCGCCTCGGCCGTTGCCGCGGCGGCGCTGCTGGTGGCCGGCTGTGGCGGCGGCAAGAACTTCGCCGATCAGCCGCGGCCGGCGGCCACGCTGATGCTGAACGGCGTGATCACGAACTCGGGCGTGACCGTGTCGCCGAATCACGCCGGCGCGGGCCCGTTCAAGATCCAGGTGTCGAACCAGACGCGGTCCACCCACACGCTCGAGCTCGATGGGGACAACATCCAGCCGGTGCAGAGCGGAGCGATCGCGCCGGCAGATACGGGCAGCATCCAGATCACGCTGAAGCCGGGCGTCTACACGGTGAAGGCCGGCTCGGCCGCGGCCGTGAAGAGGGAACTGCCCGCCACGCGACTCGTGATCGGCAAGGCGCGGCCCGACTCGAACGACCAGGTCGGCCTGCCGTAGCGCTCAGCTGACGAGCGCGGGCTCTTGCTCCGCGCGCCGTGCAGGCTCGCGGCCTTCACGTGCCGGCCTCTTCACGAGCACGTACTCGCTGACCATGTAGGAGCCGATCACCGCGGCGGCAGCCAGCGCCTGGGCGACGAGCGTCTCCACCGTCGGGAAGAACGCGAGCCACGTGCCCATCCAACCGGGGAACGTCACGCCGATGTTCGTCGTGGAAAGCCAGCCGGCGAGCTGAAGCTCCTGCGCGCTCTCCCCCACCATCACGACGAGCACGAAGCCGATCATCGCCCCGGTGAGCACGAGCATCTGCTTGTACGGCAGCTTCTTGTGCGCGTAGAAGGTGAGCACGCCCACGACCGCGGTGAAGGCGAGCCCCACCGCCACTCCCTCGAGCACGGTGGCGGCGCCGTACTTGAGGCGCATGTTCTGCAGGAAGAGAACGATCTCGAAGCCCTCGCGATAGACGGCCGTGAAGCCGAGCAACACGAGGCCCGCGGTCACGCCCGCGCCCGCGCCCGCGAGAAGCTTGCGGCGGCGGCGGTGATGGTGCGCGATCCAGCCCGTCCAGTACACGCGATGGAAGAACCAGTTCATCACCACGAGCAGGACGCCGACCGCGATGAGGCCGGTGGCGGCCTGAATGTCGAGCCCCGGACCGCCGAGCTGTCCGATCACCCAGGCGGCGGCGAACCAGGTGGCCACGCTTATCCCGATACCGACACCCGCGCCGGCGGCAACCGGCCGCCGGCGAACAGCGTTGGCGCCCCGGAAGCTGGCGGTCACGGCGGCGAGCACGAGGATCGCCTCGAGCCCCTCGCGCAGAACCAGAAGGCCGCTGTTGAGGATCACCGCGCCGGTGCTGAGGTTCGCCTCCTCAGTAGGATCCGGCACCCCGCCCTTGGCGGTCAGCGCCGCATAAAGCAGGAGCGCAAGCCCCGCGGCGCCCATGACAATCCAGCTCTTCCGGCCGAAACCCTTCACCGGAAAGCACACTAACACAGTAGGTATTAGGGTGCCCTAACGCGAGTTGACGAACCCATGCGTGCCTGCAATACTTGCATGCATGCAATCATCCACTGCGTCAAAGCAAGCTGTTTCAGAGGATCAGCTTGTCGGCACTCTCGCCGCGTTCCTCCATCACATCTTCAAGACGTGCGGTCCCAAGGGCGGCATGCTCGAGGTGATCGATGAGCTCGGCCTGTCGCTGACGCAGTTGAAGGCGGTGCAGCTTCTCTCTTCCGTCGACGCGCACGATATGTCGGTCAAGCAGCTCGGCGATTCGCTCGAGCTCTCGCTTCCGGCGATCAGCCGGGCGGTGGACGGGCTCGTGCACCGCGGCCTCGTCACGCGCACCGAGGACGAGGAGGACCGCCGCATCAAGAGGGTCCGTCCCACGAAGGAGGCCAACCAGCTCGTGGCTCGCCTCACAGACATCCGCTTCTCCCAGCTCGGAGAGTTCGTGGAGACCCTCACCCCGCGCGAGCGCACCAAGCTCAGCGCCGCGCTCGCCGTGCTGGCTGAGCGGGATGACATCGCGGAACTTGTCACACAGGGGCATGCAACCGCGTCAGAGAGGGAGACCACTTCGCACCACAAGGAGACTCGCTGATGCCCGCCCGCTTCCGACTGACCGAAGACAACCGCAAGTGGTGGACGCTCGGCGCGATGTGCTTCGCGCTGTTCATGATCATGCTCGACAACACGGTCGTGAACGTCGCGCTGCCGTCGATCCAGCGCTCGCTCCACACCTCGCTCGGCAACCTCGAGTGGACCGTCAACGCGTACACGCTCACGTTCGGCGTGCTGCTCGTCACCGGCGGGCGGATGGGAGACATCTTCGGCCGCAGGCGCATGTTCCTCGCGGGCGTGGTCCTGTTCGCGGCATCAAGCGCGGCGATCGGCCTCGCGCCGAGCGACTCGCTGCTGATCGCGGGCCGCGCGGTTCAGGGCATCGGCGCGGCATTCATGATGCCGGGCACCCTCTCGATCATCTCGAACACCTTCCCGCCGTCGGAGCGCGGCCGCGCGATCGGCACGTGGGCCGGAGTTTCTGCGCTGGCGCTCGCGCTCGGGCCGGTGGTCGGCGGCGCGCTCACGCAGTACGTGTCCTGGCGCGCCATCTTCTTCATCAACGTGCCGGTGGCCGTGGGCGCCGTCGCGGTCACGCTGTTCGCCACGCATGAGTCGCGTGACGAGTCGATCGACCGCACGGTCGACATCCCCGGCATCGCCACGCTCTCGCTCGGCCTCACCTCACTGATCCTGGCGCTCGTGGAGAGCAACAGCTGGGGCTGGGGCTCCGCGCGCGTGATCGGTTTGCTCGCGCTGGCCGTCGTCGCGCTCGTCGCGTTCGTTTTGGTCGAGGCGAAGTACTCCGCCGCGCCGATGGTGCAGTTCGAGTTCTTCAAGTCCCGCACATTCTTCGGGGCGAACGTGATCGCTTTCATCATCTCGTTCGCGATGCTGGCGATGTTCTTCCTCACCGCGCTGTACATCCAGAACATCCTCGGCTACTCGCCGCTCCAGGCGGGCGTGCGCTTCCTGCCCACCACGCTGATGATCGTGCTGATCGCGCCGCTCGCCGGCCGGCTAGTGGACAAGATCGGCTCGCGCGCGCCGATGACCGTGGGTCTATCCCTGGTGGCGGTCGCGCTCTATCTGCAGACGAGGATCACTGTGTCGAGCGGCTACAGCGACCTCCTGCCCGCGTTCGTGCTGATGGGCGTCGGCATGGCGCTGACGATGGCGCCGATGTCCACGGCGGCGATGAACGCGGTGCCCGCCGCCAAGGCCGGCGTGGCGTCCGGGATCCTGTCGATGAACCGGATGGTCGGCGGCACGTTCGGCGTGGCGCTGCTCGGCAC
The DNA here is from genome assembly GCA_025928345.1 of Thermoleophilaceae bacterium. Classification (GTDB taxonomy): domain Bacteria; phylum Actinomycetota; class Thermoleophilia; order Solirubrobacterales; family Thermoleophilaceae; genus JAICJR01. Next base: position 26,365 of record JAICJR010000017.1, read on the forward strand.
GATCTTTCAGACGCTGAGCCATAACCGGCTCGAGAGCAACCTGGCGGGGCTGCACCTGTCGGCGGCCCAGAAGTCGGCGATCGCGGACAACATCGGCCAGAGCTCCACCGGCGCGAGTCACCCGAGCGCGCAGATCGTGCAGGCCGCGCATGACGCGTTCATCCACGGCTTCACCGGCTCGATGATCCTGTCGACCGGCGTGGCGGCGCTGGGCGCGGTGCTCGCGTTCACGCTGATCAAGTCCGTGAAGCGGCCGAAGCCGGAGACGGTCGTGCAGCCGGAACGCACCGCCGAGCCCGTCGGCGTCTAAAGCCTCCCCCTCACCAAGTCCCCTCCCCCAGCGCGGCGCCGATTGCCCAGGTCGGCGCCGCGCATTTCTTTGCGCGGCTAGCGCCGGACGATCCGGAAGCGAAGCGTCGCCGGCTTGGAGCTGCCGGCGCTGTCCTTCGCCGTGAACACGGCCTGGTAGCGGCCGGGCTTGAGCGCCTTGCGGTGGACACGCCCGCTGAACGGCACCTTGTTGAGACCAGCATGGGCGCTGCGGGACAGCTTCATCAGCGTGACGGTCCGCTTGCAGCTCCGCTTCTTCCGAAGCCGCTTGCTCGGAGGCGCGCAGCGCCGTCCCACCCGGCGGCCGGGCCTCCGGGTGCGGATCGCGATCGTCACGGTCGACGGCTGGTCGAGCTGGAAGGAGAACACCGTGCCCCGCTTGTGGCGAGCGGCGCTCGTCTGACCGGTCAGTGGCGTGGCTGACTTCCCGACCACGAATACCGAGTTGGTCTCGTGGATCGAAGAGATCGTCGGCGTGAGCGGCTGTGGGCTCGCTGCCCCGCCCGGAGGGGCGCTCACGCCGGTGAACTCGTAGGCGCCGATCGAAGGAGGATTGGGGTGCGCGATCCCGTCGCGGTCGGTCGACCCATCACTCGGATCGGCGATGCCGGCGCCTATTACGGGCGAGGCTGCGCTTGCCAGGTGGAAGTCCTCCGATGGCCCGGGGGTGCCGTTCACGAACAGCGGATCTTGCGATTGATCGTGCGGACCGTCCACCGGGCTGACGACGGGGCCGGTGTGCGTCACGAAGTTCGAGTAGCTGATCGTCACAATGCCCGACTCGCACGTCTCTCCCATCGGGCACGGGTTCGGCGCATCGTTCCCAACCACGTCCCCGGCCGCGCCGCGCACTATCACGTTGCGGGCATCTATCGACCCGGCGCGATAGCTACTGGGTCCCTCCCATGCGGTCGCCTCGAGGCCGTGAGAGCCGGGGCCGGTGGCGATCGCGGTCACGTTGCGCAAGGTCGCGTGCACCGGAGCGCTCCCGAAATCCGTGAGCACGGCGTGGCCGTCAGCCGCGGTCGAGGTGACGACGCTGTCGGTGACCAGGTTGTCGCCACGGTAAACCTCGATTCCGTTCACGCCGCCGTCCGCCGTGACCTGGTGGGCCGTGCCACCGGAGAGGACGAGCGCCTCCTGGGTCCCACTGACCTGAGAATTCGTCAACGACGCCCCGTTCTCGAGATCGAGCCCGTAGGAACCATCCCCGGTCGCGCTCACCGTCGCCCCGGTGACAGTGTCTGCCACATAGAGGCCCGCCTCGACACATGTGGCCGTGCTGCCGCTATCCGTGGCGGTCACGTTCGGTCCCAGCGTCGAGGGCGACGTTCCCCGCAGGTCCGCGCAAGTGCCGTCAGCGCCTGTGGCGGTCAATCTGACGTCGCTTGCGGTGGTGCCCGCCTCTGCCTGGAGTGCCGTCGCGTTCACGCCCCCGGCTCGGATGTCCAGATGCTGCAGCACCGTCCCGTCGACGCCGGTGAGCACGGTGAAGTGGTCGTCGCCAGTGGAGGCGATCACAGGCATCGGCTCCCCCGGCTGCCCCTCGATTGTCAGCCGCTTGCTGACGCTGATCTCGCCGTAGGTGCCCGGAGAGACGAGGATCTCGTCGCCATCATTCGTGGTGGAGTCGCTGATCGCACCCTGGATCGTCGTGAAACCGCAGCCAGACGCGCACACGGTCACGATCTTCGGCGCCGCCGTGGCGGCCTGAACGAAGACCGAAGCAGCGCATAGGCAGAGCGCCGCGACGAGGATGCACCGACCAGTCATTTCAGGGCTCCTTTGACCGGACCAGGGTCTTGTTTCAAGACTAACCCGGCCCGTTCCCGCCACGCAAGTACAGCCCGCATAGGTAGCATCCCGCCCCCGAAAGCCGACCTCGGAGGACCGAACAGCACGATGGCGCAAGTTGACCTGACGAACGTGGCGGATGTGGGCGTTGAGCCCGGCACGCTGCCCGAGACGATGTCCGCCTGGGTGATTCGCCAGGACCGGGAAGGCCAGCCCACGGACGCCTTCCAGCTCGAGCAGATCGAGGTGCCGGAGCCCGGCCCGTTCGAGGTGGTCGTGCGCGTGATGGCCGCCGGCGTGAACTACAACAACGTGTGGGCGGCGCTCGGCAAGCCGGTGTCCGTATTCCGCTACCACCCCGAGGACGACCACCACATCGGCGGGTCTGACGCCTCCGGCGTCGTGTGGAAGACCGGCGAGGGCGTGACGCGCTGGAAGCCCGGCGACGAGGTCGTCATCCACTGCAACCAGGCCTCCTACGAGGACCCGGAGGTGCATGGGTTCGACCCGCTCGCGGCGCCGTCGCAGCGGATCTGGGGCTACGAGACCTCGTGGGGCTCTTTCGCCCAGTTCACGAAGGTGCAGGAGCAGCAGCTTCTCCACAAGCCCGCGAACCAGACCTGGGAGGAGGCCGCCTCCTACGGCCTCACCTACTTCACCGCGTACCGGATGCTGA
>JAICJR010000283.1 GCA_025928345.1 Thermoleophilaceae bacterium
CCGAGCGCGATCTCGTACGAGATGAGCTGCGCGGCGGAGCGCATCGCGCCGAGGAACGAGTACTTCGACCCGGACGCCCAGCCGCCGAGCATGAGCGCGTAGAAGGCGAGCGCCCCGAACGCGAAGTAGAAGAGGATGCCGATCGGGACATCGATGCCGTAGAGGCCGAAGTTGCCCCCCCAGGCGCCGTTCGGGCCGAACGGGATGATCGCCAGCGTGACCACCGCGGTGAAGATCGAGATCACCGGCGCGAGCGCCATCATCCACGGCACAGCGGTGTTCGGCGTCGACGCCTCCTTCGACAGCAGCTTGAGCACGTCGGCGAGCGGCTGAAGCAGGCCGTACGGCCCCACTCGGTTCGGCCCGATGCGCGACTGGAAGCGGCCGAGCAGCTTGCGCTCGAGCAGCAGGATCAGCGGCACCACCTGCAGCACGAACAGGAAGATGACGAGGGACTTGACGATCATCACCAGCGTGCCTTCCGCGTAGTTGACGTCGGCGAACGGGACGATCACGCCTTCGTCACCTCCACCGTGCGCGGCAGGCCGTTCATCAACGCGGTCGCGTTGTCGGGGTCGATGCCCTCCACCAGGAACACGCTCCCCGCTGGGACCACATCGTGAACCCGCGCGCGGGCGCGCACGCTGCGGCCGTCCACGGACACGCTCACCTGGTCGCCGGTCCGGACGCCGAGGCGCTGCGCATCCTCGGCTGAGATCTCGAGCGTCTGCTCGGGGCGCAGGAAGCGAAGCACTGCGGCGTACTGGGTCTCGCGGCCGGCCCACAGCGACGGCACGGTGCCGAGACGAAGACCCTCGGACGGAAGCTCCGGCGGCGTCTCGAGCTGGGTGTCCGGCAGCGGCGAGGCCTCGAGCGCGGACGCCTGCTCGCGCTCCTGCCAGCGAATGCCGCGGCCGCCGATCTCCTCGAGGGTGAGCCCGCCGTAGAACGGCACCGCCTCGACCATCTGGTTGAAGATCCCGGGCATCGACTCCACGTCCACCGGCTTGTCGAGCCGCGCGGACAGCTCCGCGAGCACCGCCCAGCCGGAGCGCACCTCGCCCGGATGGCCGATCGCTTGGCGTACCCGCTGCAGGCGGCCGTCGGGGTGCGTGACGGTGCCCTCCTTCTCGGCATAGGACTCGGCCGGGAAGACCACGGTGGCGTGCTCCTCGAGTTCCGGCGTGACGAAGTCGGCGAAGGCGATCACGCTGGTTGCGGAGTCGAGCGCGTTCTCCCATGCCGCGGGGTCCGGATGCGTCCGCACGGGGTCTGCCTGGAACAGCAAGAGCGCTGAAACTCCGGCACCCGGCACCTGAGTGGCGCTCAAGCCTGTGGTGCTCGCATCGCTCAGTCCGGGACCCATATTTGAAAGGCAGCCCACCTCGCGCAGGCCGCGCGAGTTCGTCCCGGCGGGCACCTCGATCAGGCCGGCGTCCTCGGTGCCATCGATCCCGAGCCGGCGCGCGACGGCGAGCAGCGCCGACACCGTCTGGCGCCCGCGCGTTCCGTGCGAGAGGCGCTCGCCCCAGATGACGACAGTGGGCCCGCTGCCGGAGAGCACGCCCGCGGCGTCGCGGAGCGAGTCCGCGCTCGTGCCGGCGCGCCGCGCGAGGCCGTCGAGGTCGGCATCGGGGCCGCCGGCGAGCGCTGCGGCCAGCCCGCCGAGCGCGGCCTCGGTGGCGCCGGGCGCGAAGCGCAGCAACGCCGTCGCGTTCGGGTCGAGCGTGCCGGGCCGGCTCGTGGCCACCACGAGCTTCGCGCCGTTTCGCCGGATCGCCTTGCGCACGCGCAGGTCGAGGATCGGCGCCTCGTCGACGAGGCTCGTGTCGAGCACGAGGATCGACTCCGCGTAGTCGATGTCCGACACGCGCGCGGCAAAGTCGGGCCGCGAGAGCGCGCGCGCCTGCTCGGGATTGAGCACGCCGTTCGAGCGCGAGTCCACGTTGGCAGAGCCGAGCGCCTCGCGGAATAGGCGCTGGATGAGGAAGCCCTCCTCGTTGGTGGCCTCGCCGCCCACGAGCGCGGTCGCGTTCGAGCCGGCGCGCTTCAGTGCCGAAGCCGCGTCCGACAGCGCCCGCTCCCACGACACCGGCCGCAGCGCGCCGCCGTCGCGCACCATCGGCTCCACGATCCGTTCAGGCGAATGAATGGCCTGGTAGCCGAAGCGGCCCTTGTCGCAGAGCCAGCCGTCATCCACCTCCTTGTGGTCGCGCGCGAGCACGCGCATGACCTTCATGTCGTCGCGCGTGGTGAACTTGATGTTGCACTGGGACGGGCAGAGCAGGCACACCGAGCCGGCGTCCTCGATGTCCCACGGGCGCGCGCGGAAGCGGTAGGCGGTGGACGTCAAAGCGCCCACCGGGCAGAGCTCGATGATGTTGCCGCTGAACGGCGCGACGTACGGATGCCCGTGGTGGGTCCCGACGAAGGTGTGGTCGCCGCGCTCGCGGAACACGAGCTGGTAGTCCTCGGCGATCTCCTGCGAGAAGCGCACGCAGCGGTAGCAGAGGATGCAGCGCTCGCGGTCGATCGC
>JAICJR010000088.1 GCA_025928345.1 Thermoleophilaceae bacterium
CTCCGACTGGCTGAGCGGCCAACTCCGCACTCCTTACTCCGTACTCCCTACTCCGCTTTACACTGCCGCGTCCGAATGGCTTTCCAACTCATTCCCGTAAACGGGCTCCGCGTCGAGGGACGCAGCGATGCGCCGGACGTCGGCGAGTTCTCGGGTCCCGTGATCGCGATGGGTGTTCAGGACAGCGATCCGATCGCCGCGGCGGCTCCGGAGTCGGAGGCGGCCCATACGCGCGAGGGGCTCGACGGTCGCGGCACCACGTACTTCCTCGTCTGCGACGAGTCGAAGCCGCAGCCCGTGTGGGTGGCCAAGCACGACGTGGAAAGCCATTCGTTCAATTGAACTTCGACCTGACCGACGAGCAGTTGCAGATTCAGCGCCTCGTTCGCGACTTCGCCGACCAGGAGGTGCGGCCGGTCGCAGAGGAGCTCGATCGCGAGCACCGCTTCCCGTACGAGATCGTCGAGAAGCTCGCGGGCCTCGGGCTGATGGGCATTCCGTACCCGGAGGAGTTCGGCGGCGGCGGGGCGGACAACCTCTCCTACGCGATCGCGATCGAGGAGCTCGCGCGCGTGGACTCGTCGGTGGCGATCACGGTCGCGGCGCACACCTCGCTCGGCACTTGGCCGATCTACACGTTCGGCTCGGACGCTCAGAAGGAGCAGTGGCTGCCGGATCTGTGCAGCGGCCGCAAGCTCGCCTCGTTCGGGCTGACGGAGCCCGAGGCCGGCTCGGACGCCGGCAACACTCGCACGCAGGCGTCGTTGGAGGGCGGCGAGTGGGTGATCAACGGCGCCAAGCAGTTCATCACCAACGCGGGCACCGACATCAGCGGCTGCGTGACGATCACCGCCCGCACCGACAAGGACGAGATCTCGAACATCATCGTCCCGAATGGCACGCCGGGCTACGACATCGAGCCGCCCTACCGCAAGATGGGCTGGAACGCGTCGGATACGCGGCCGCTCGCCTTCTCCGACTGCCGCGTGCCCGAGGAGAACCTGCTCGGACCGCGCGGGATGGGCTTCAAGCAGTTCCTGCAGACGCTCGATGGCGGGCGCATCGGCGTGGCCGCCATGGGCGTCGGCCTGGCGCAGGGCGCGCTGGACGAGGCGCTCGCCTACGCGAAGGAGCGCGTGGCGTTCGGCAAGCCGATCGCGAAGTTCCAGGCGATCCAGGCCAAGCTCGCCGACATGGCCACGGAGATCGAGGCCGCGCGGCTACTCACCTACAAGGCCGCGCTGCTGAAAGACGCCGGCAAGAACTTCTCGCTCACGGCCGCTCAGGCCAAGCTCAAGACCGGGCGCCTCGCCGTGCGCGCCTCCGAGGAGGCCGTGCAGATCCACGGCGGCTACGGCTACATCGAGGAGTACCCGGTGTGCCGCTTCTACCGCGACGCCAAGATCCTCACCATCGGCGAGGGCACCGACGAGGTGCAGCAGATGGTGATCGCCCGCGCGCTCGGCGCGTAGCTACCGCAGTTACTTTGCGGCTGGTTTCGGAGCGCCCCGCGTCTCCGGGCGACCCACACCAGGAGTCGGCGGTGGAGGCGGGGGCGGCGCTGGCGCGGGCTCAGGCGTCGCCGAAACTGGCTGCGCGGCTGAGGTCGTGGTAGCGCTCATCTCAAAGGATGCTATCGCTGACCAAGGCGATCAGAGACAGGATCTCCACCACCAGGGCGACAGCCGCTACCCGATAGGCCACAAACAGCCGGCGCATTTTCTGATCGTTCTTTGACCAGAACCGATCCATGTCGTACGCGAGCCGTCTATAGACCTCTCCTGGGTCGCCGCGAAACTCGTATAGCTGCTCATAGATCGCGGTTCCCACGAAAGCGAACACCAATTCGTTCTTCGGGAGCAGGATGTACACGCCACTCGCGATCGAAAGGATGAACGCGACCACCGCCACGATCGCGAACCCGGTCGCTGGCGACCCGGCGAATGCACGCTGTCCGAGAAATGAGGTGGCAAGCGAGGATGCGCCGAGCAGCAGGCCGGTGCGGGAGCGCACCTCTTCCAGCAGTGCCTCCTGTTTGTCGAGCGCTCGTAGGTCGGCGTCATAGGCCAGCTTCGAAAGAAAGCTCGGATCATCTACATCGTTCGAAACCACCTCTCTCACGTAATGGGCTAGGTGGTCGGATCCGTTTGGCTCAACCAGCTACCAGCCGTCGCGGCGGCCTGTGCGCACGCGCTCGCGCGCGACCTCGAGGCGGCGGCGCTCCGCCGGCATCAGCAGCTTCTCGATCGGCTCGTACAGCGCGACCACCTTGGCGAACTCGCGGTTGGCGAACGCGGTCCGCGCGTCGCGGCGCGCGTCCTCCAGCTGGAGGAACTCGTGGGTGACGGTGAAGCGCCGCGGGTCGAGCAGCGCGCGCTCGGCCACCATGCGCCACTTCTTCGCGTTGCCCCGCAGGAACTCGCCGCAGTGCTCGCGGAGATCGGTGCGGAGGCCGCGGAAGTCATCGAGTGGCTCCGGCGAGCGACCGGGGTAGCGCCCGCCCGAGGGTCCGACGAGCGCGCGCATGAAGTCGTCGTGCATGACCACGGTGTCGCCGATGCGCTGGCTCACGAGCCGTAGCGAGTCGGAGAAGTGCAGCTCGAGCGCGCGGTCCGCGCGGCGGTAGCGGCCGCACACGTAGGCGCCCTCGTGCACCTGCTCGAACTTGAAGCCGGCGGGCGCCATCACGGCGTCGAGGATCTCCACCCCGCGGCGCAGCGTGTCGCTTCGGCTCACGGCGCTAGACGAGTGCGGGGCTTACCGGCGCCGACGGCTCGGGTGAGCGGTCACGGCCTATCGAGGGCGGACGGTCGAAGCGCTCGACATGGCGCTCGAAGTCGCGCACGATCCGCTCCCAGTCGCCACCCGGCGCGGGCGGCTCGGGATCGTCGTCCTCGCCCCCGGGACCGTCGTCGTCGCCATCGCTCTGCCGTGACCAGAAAGCGAGTCCCGACAGCGGGCCGCCCACCGTCAGCGCGATGAGCGCGTCCGGGCGCGGCAGCACGAAGGCGCCGAGCAGGACCAGCGCGATTCCGCTGAGCCCGAGCAGGACGAGCAGCGGATAGAAGCGAGCGGCGAGCCTACGCGCCCGCGCCGACGACCCGAGCAGAGCGCCGGTTGCGAAGGGCGACAGAAGCCAGAGCGAAGCGAATGCGAGCACGGTGGAGAGGGTTCGGGGTCCTGCCCTGTTATCGGCAGGACCCCGCCCTCCCCGTAGGCGTTAACCGCCGAAGCGGCTCTGCAGAGCCTCCACACTCGCCACGTACTGGCGCGTGGCCGGCAGCATCCCGATCCTCCTCACCGATTCGAGACCCTGGTAGTAGGCCGCGATCGTCTCCGGGATGTTGCCGCCGGTGTCGCGCAGCAGCTGGCCCAGGTAGAGCACGCCCGCGTGCACGTTGTCGGCCGCCGAGCTGGCGTTCAGCGGCGCGCTGGTGAGCGTGCTGTTGATCCACGACCACGTGCCAGGGAGGATCTGCATCACGCCGCGCGCGTTCGCGCTCGACACGAGGTCGTTGTTGAAGCCGCTCTCCTGCCAGCCAATCGCGCTGGCGAGCGACGCCGGTACGCCGTTGGCCGCCGCGATCTCGGAGATTGTCGAAGAGCTCACCCGCTCGGGAGTCGGATAGGGCGGCGCGTTCGGCACGACCGTGTTGCTCGGCGCCGGTGTGCTTGTCGAAATCTGCGCGCCCGTGGGCAGCTTGAGCACCGTGCCGATCAGGAGCGGCCTGTTCGGATCGACGCCGTTCATGTTCGCCACCGCGATCATCGGCACGCCGCTGCGTGCCGCGATGGCGGTGAGCGTGTCGCCCGGGCGCACGGTGTAGCCGCCCATCGGGGGCGCTCCCGAGGTCGACGACGACGAGTCGGTCTCGCCCACCTCTCCGGATTCGAGCGCGGCCGCCGCCTCGCTCACAGACGGGATCTTGATCTCGCTCCCGAGGACGACGTTGCTGTCGTCCGAGAGGCCGTTCGCGGCCGCGAGCGCGTGCGTGGTGAAGCCGTTGGCAGCGGCGATCGACCATAGGGTCTCGCCGGGCTGGACGGTGTGAATGACGGCGGCGTTGGCAGGCGCACAGGCAACGAGCGCGCCGATCGCTGAGGCAAGGAGCAGGCGTTTCATCGTCAGAACGTCCTCCCGGAGGCGTCTGTCGGGGTCGGTTGATCCCCCCGCCTTCTCGCCCCCAGCCGACCATCCTCTTAGGCTGCGTGCTTATGGTTCCCTGCAAGGGATGCTGCGCGTGAGCCGGCGCGCCCTGGTCGTGTGGGTCGCGCTGTTCGGCGTGTACGCCGCCACAGTGGGCATGCGCGCCTTCGACCATTCCGCCTACGCAGGCGACGAACCGCGCTTTCTGATGACCTCACGGTCGCTCGCCCGCGACGGTGACGTGAACGTATTCGACGACTACCGGTCGAATGCCTACCGGAGCTTCTATTCGCACAAGCTTGTGAGCGCCGGCGTGCCAGATCGTGTGCACCGCACGCTGTACGAGCCGGGCGGGCTCGGCTTCCCGCTGCTGCTCGCGCCCGCCTACATGCTCGGCGGCCCGCACGCGGTGGAGTTCTTCCTCGCCGCGCTGGCGGCGCTCGCCGTCGCGCTCGCGTACATGCTGGCCCTGCGCGTGGTGCCGGACCCGTGGGCGCTCGGCGCGACGCTGGCGGTCGGCCTCTCCCCTCCACTGCTCGCCTACAGCACCACCGTCTATCCGGAGATGGCAGCGGCGGCGCTGCTGGCCGGCGCTGCGCACCTGGGCTTGGGCGCGGCCGACAGGCCCACGCGGCCCCGCGTGTTTGGCTGCTTCGCCCTGCTCGCGCTGCTGCCCTGGATGTCTGTGCGCCTCGTGCCGGCGGGCATCGCCGTCGCGCTCTATGTGATCGCCCGGCTGCGAAGCCGGCGCCACGGGCTGATGGCGCTGATGGGAGCGGAGATCGCGGGCTTCAGCGCCGCGCTGTTCGTCGCGTTGAACGAGGCCTTCTACGGAGGGATCACCCCGTACTCCGGGCTTCCCGCGGGTGTGAGCGCGACGGGCGCGAGCAGCGTAGGTGACTACGCGAGCCGGGTCTCGCGGTTCGCGAGCATGTTTCTCGACCGAGACGTTGGGTTGCTCCGCTGGGCACCCGTGCTGCTGCTCGCGCTGGTGGGCGTCTGGCTGCTGTGGCGGGGTCATCGCGAGCGTCTCGCGCACGCGGTTCCGGGCTATCGCAGGATGTCCACCACCGCGGGCCTCTGCGCCGCCGCCATCGGAGTTCAGCTCGTGGTCGCGGTGTTCCTCGCGCCTGCCATCGCGGGGGCCTGGTTCCCCGGCCGGCAGCTGATCGCGGTTTTGCCTCTCTCGATCCCGCTCGTGGCCTGGGGCTTCCGGCACACGCCGCGCTTCGGCAGCGCGCTCGCGGCGCTAACCGCCGTGGCGTCGGTATGGCTCTATGTCGACGTGCGCTTCGGCAGCGGCGGCCTCGCCGCCGGACGGCCCGACGCTCCCTGGGGCCCGCTCGTAAAGGTGTTCCCCCGCTTCGACGGCTCCGCGTACGCCACCACCGTGGCGGTCGCGGCCGGCGTGGCGATCGTGCTCTTCTTCTGGCGCGACGCGCGGCAGTGGCGGCGGCTCGTCGCGCTCGGCTGGCCGGCCGCCGCCAAGCGTTAGGACGCTGCTAGAGCTCGCGCTCGAGCAGCTTGGCCGCCGCGCTTGCGGGATCGAGCTTGCGCGACACCACCTCGTCGAGCAGCTCCTGCACCGACGCGTCCTCGCGCACCGACTCCTCGAGCCGCCTGCGCAGCCTCCCCGCCGCCAGTGCGAGCACCTCGTTCATCAGGTTGCGGCGGCGGCGCTCGTCGAGCGTGCCCTCTGCCTTGATGTGCTCGCGGTGCTCGGCGATCTTCTCCGCCACCTCGGCCACGCCGTCGCCGCGAGCCGCCTCGGTCTGCACGATCGGCACGCGCCAATCGGTCTTCGGCCCGAGGCTGAGCACGCCGCGGATCTCGCGCACCATCGTGTCCGTTAGCGGGTGGTCGGCCTTGTTCACCACGATGATGTCCGGGATCTCCATCACGCCGGCCTTGAGCGCCTGGATCGAATCGCCCGAGCCGGGCATCAGCACGAGCACGACCGTGTCGGCGTGGTCGATGATGTCCACCTCCGCCTGGCCCACGCCCACCGTCTCGAGAAACACGTCGTCCTTGCCGGAGGCATCCATCAGGAGCGCCGCCTGGAGCGTGGCCTCGGACAGGCCGCCCAGCGAGCCGCGGCTCGCCATCGAGCGGATGAACACTCCCGGGTCGAGGAAGTGCTCGGTGAGCCGGATGCGGTCGCCGAGCAGCGCGCCGTGGGTGAAAGGGGACGAGGGGTCGATGGAGAGCACCGCTACGTCGCGATCAGCGGCGCGCGCGTTCTTTACTAGAGCGCCGATCAGGGTGGACTTGCCGACGCCGGGCGGGCCGGTGAAGCCCACCACCTGCGCCCGACCGGTTTTGGGGTAGACCTCGCGCACGAGCGCCCAGCCCTCGGGGTCGTCGTTCTCCACAAGCGAGATCGCGCGGGCGAGGGCGCGCTTGTCGCCTTGGAGCAGGGGTTGAAGGAGATCGCCGGCGGTCTTCATTCGCGGCGGGAGTCTAGGTCCACAGCCCGCCGTCAGCGGTGCACCGCGCAGTAGAAAAGTGTTCTAGAATTTCTTTCTATGGAGACTTCGGCCCGAGCTGTTGCCAGTGCTGCACGGCAGGAGACGATCTTGCGGGCGGCTCTGCGGCTCTTCAATCGCAACGGGTACGCCGCTGCCGGGATCGACGATCTGCGGCGGGCATCCGGGGCGAGCGTGGGCAGCATCTACCACCACTTCGGCGGCAAGGAGGGCGTGGCCGCGGAGCTGTATGTGCGCTCGCTGCGCGGCTACCAGGACAGCGTGCTCGAGCTGGTCCGGGCGCGGCCGCCGGCGCGCGAGGGGATCGAGGGCTTGGTCCGCAACCATCTGCGCTGGATCGCCTCGCATCCAGAGGAGGCGCGCTACCTGCTCTCGATGGGTTCGGCGGAGGTCCTGCTCGCGTCGAAGAGGCGGGTGCGGGCCATGAACCGCGGGTTCTTCGGCGAGGTGTTCGGCTGGCTCGACGAGCAGGCCTCGGCAGGACACATCCGCCGTGTTCCCGCGCATCTCTACTTCCCACTTGTGATCGGGCCGAGCCAGGAGCTTGCGCGCGAGTGGCTCGACGGGCGCATGTCCGAGCCGCTCGAGGACGCCGCCGACCTGCTCGCCGAAGCCGCCTGGAAGTCAATCCGCAAAGGAGGACGACGATGAGCGACCACCGCTCCTACGACGATCTGATCGCTGCCGCACGGGAGGACGAGCGTGAGCTCGTGGCGGTCGAGCGCGACGGCGACCGCGCCCTCGTGCGTCTGAGCGATCCAAGCAACCTGAACGCACTCAGCGCGCCGCTCACGCTGCAGCTCCAGGACGCGCTCGCGCCGCTCGTGGCGGACCGCGAGGTTCGCTCGATCGTGCTCACCGGCGAGGATCCCGCCTTCTCCGCCGGCGGTGACCTCGAGCTTATGCGCGAGGCGCATGCGAACATCGACACCGGGCGTGAGGGGACCACGATGGCGTGGCGCTGGATCCGCTGGCAGTTCGGCGGAGTGGTGCGCACGATCGCGAAGTCGGACAAGGTGTTCGTGGCCGCCGTGAATGGCGCGGCGGCCGGCGTGGGGATGGCGTTCGCGCTGGCGAGCGACATCGTGCTCGTCTCCGACCGCGCTCGCTTCGTGCCCGCGTTCATGAAGATCGGCCTTCTGCCGGAGGTGGGCACGAGCTGGCAGCTCACCCGGCGGATCGGCTACCAGCGCGCATTCGAGCTTTTCGCGGGCGGCCGCATCCTGAGCGGCGAGGAAGCCGCAGAGCTCGGAATCGCGAACGCGCTGGTGCCGCACGACGGGCTGCTGGACGCCGCGTACGAGTGGTGCGACCGCATCTCCGCGCTGCCCGAGCACGCTGTGCTGATGACCAAGCCGCTGCTCCGCGCCGCCGCCGACATGAGCTGGGATCAGGCGCTCGCCATGGAGGAGTTCGCGGAGCCAGGCTGCTTCACCACGGCCGATCACCGCGAGGCCGTGGAGGCCTTCCTCGCTCGCTAGCATCGCCCGCCGTGAGAGTGTTCGTGGCTGGTGCGACGGGAGTGATCGGCCGCGCGCTCGTCCCGATGCTCGTGCGCGAGGGCCACGAGGTCGCCGGGATGACGCGCACGGCGGAGCGCACCGCGCTGCTCCAGCAGCTCGGGGCCGAGCCCGTGGTGGCGGACGCGTTCGACCGGGAGCGCCTGCACGAGGTCGTCGCGGAGGCCCGTCCCGAGGCGGTGATCCACGAGCTCACCGACATTCCGCGCTCGATCGACCCCAAGCGTTACGCCGAGGCCTTCGAGCGCAACAACCGGCTGAGGCGGGAGGGCACGCGGAATCTCGTGGACGCGGCGGTGGCCGCAGGTGCGCGCAGGATCGTGGCGCAGAGCATCGCGTTCGTGTATCGCTACGGCGGCGGAGTGCTCCACGCCGAAGAGGACCCGCTGGCGGTGGAGTGGGGCGACATCGTGGAAGCGGTGGCGGCGCTTGAGGAAGCCGTAACCGGCACCGCCGGGATCGAGGGCGTGGTGCTCCGCTACGGCTACCTCTACGGACCAGGCACCTCGTACGCATCGGACGGCTCGCAGGCCGAGATGGTGCGCAAGCGCAGGCTCCCGATCGTGGGCGACGGCGGCGGCGTGTTCTCGTTCATCCACACCGAAGACGCCGCGGCTGCGACTGTGCGCGCGCTCGAGCATGCAGCGCCCGGTACATACAACGTCGTGGACGATGAGCCCGCGCCCGTGCGCGAGTGGCTTCCCGTGTACGCCGACGCGCTCGGCGCCAAGCGTCCGTGGCGCGTGCCGGTGTTCCTTGCGCGCTGGATCGCCGGGGAGCGAGCGGTGCAGATGATGACGAGCACCGAAGGCGCCTCCAACGCAAAAGCGAAGGCCGAGCTCGGCCTCGAGCTGCGCTATCCGAGCTGGCGGCAGGGCTTCGCCGAGGCACTGGGCTAGCACGTCACCACCAATCGCGTTATGCTGGCAAACCAGTTTCACTGGTTACGGGAGGAGCAGCATGAGCGAGAACGGCTGGCGCACGAGGAGGTCTACGTGGTGATCGAGGGCCGCGCGACGTTCACCGTGGACGGCGAGGAGGTCGACGCTCCGGCCGGCACGGTGATCTTCGTGAAGGACCCCGCGATCGTGCGGCACGCGGTCGCGCGCAGCGCCGGCACGATGGTGCTCGCGATCGGCGGCCCTGTGGGCAAGGCGTTCGAGCCCTCCGCCTGGGAGCAGCGCGGCATCGAGGCCGCGGCATAGGCCACTCGACATATCATCGGGCTCGCGATGGAAGCCGTTCGGGAGCTCGTAGGCCCGCCACCGACTGAAGTCCCGCCACTGGTCCGCGCCGCACCGGCGCCGCTGCATGGCGGGCTGCCTGCCCTGCTCCGCTTCATGTGGGGCCACGGCATGTGCACGCCCAAGTACTTCCGCCTGATCTTCCGGCTGCTGCGCAAGCGGTTCCTCACCACGTACGGCCGCCGGCTGAAGCTCGACGGCCTCGCCTTCATCGGCCCGCGGGTGACGATCCAGATCGGGAAGCAGGCGCGCGTGGAGCTCGGCCGCTGGTCATGGCTCGGTCACGGGACGAAGATCCGCTGCCACGAGGGCGTCGTCTCGATCGGGGCGAAGACGGTGATGGGCCAGGAGTGCACGATCTCCGCCTTCCAGCACGTGTCTATCGGGCGCGAGTGCGTGATCGCCGACCGCGTGATGCTGATCGACTTCGACCACGGCGTGGTGGAGGTGGAGCGGCCGATCCGGCTCCAGGGCATCTACAAGCGCGACACGCGCGTGGGCAACAACGTGTGGATCGGCTACGGCGCGTGCATTCTCCGCGGCGTGACTGTGGGCGACAACGCGATCATCGGCACCAATGCGGTGGTGACGAAGGATGTGCCGGCGAATGCCGTGGTCGGGGGCGTGCCCGCGAAGGTGCTTCGGATGCGGAAGGCGCCTCGGCGCTTGCGGTGGGAGTAGGGGAATACGGAGTGGGAAGCTAGCAATTAGGGCGCTGTGAGCGGGGATACGTCCAGCTCTGGCGCCAGGTTGCGCAGCGCGGGGTCGGCGTCTCCCCGTAGTGCGGCCTCCAGCGCGGCGAGGTGGCCGTCCACGCGCTGCTGCGGGTAGTCGGCTGCCAGCTCGTGGGTGGTGATGAAGGCCCAGTCGCTCGACTGGAGCGCGAGTAGTTCCCGCGCGGCTCGTTCGAGCGTGCCCTGGCCTTTGGCGGCCGCCGCGAGCGTCTTCAGCTCGGCGGAACGCGCCGCGAATGCCAGCTCGGCCACCTTCGGCGAGTCCCAGGTGCTCAGGTCCTTGTCCTTTCCCCAGCTCGAGGGCTCGAGCTCGCGGCCTGTGACCGGCTCGATGGTGTCGAGCGCCGCCGGCAGGGTCACCAGCTCGATGCCGCTGCTCTCGCAGCGCCCGAGGACCTCGGCGAGGAACGCCGGCCCCTCGTACCACCAGTGGCCGATCAGCTCAGTGTCGAGCGCGCAGCACACGAGGCCGTCGCGCCCGCGCTCGTCACGGTAGGCGTCGAGCCGCGCGGCCACGTGATCGACGAAAGCCGCGGCGTGCTCGCGCGCGAGGTCAAGCGCGGCCTCATGGTCGTAGGGTTCGCCGCCGTTGTTCCATGGCTTGAGGTCGTGGATCGTGCGGCCGTGATAGTTGCGGTAAGTGGCGTGGGCCGGATAGCCGCTCGGTCCCCACACGAGCTCCACCGTCTGCCAATCGATCGGCACCGCCACAGGGCCGGCCTCTGTGGCCACCGGCTCGAGCTGGTCGAGTGAGCCGAGGCCCTGCGCGTTCGTCTGGTCGACGCAGAAACAGCGGGTGCCGAGCTCCGCCAGCTCGCGCTCGAGGCCCGCCTCGTAGGCGCACTCGGGCAGCCAGAAGCCGCCGCTCCAGCCGCCTAAGCGGCGCTCGTGCGAGGCCACCCCCGCGCCGATCTGGAGCTGGCGGCCCGGCTCGGTGGCAACGAGCGGCAGGACGGCGTGAGTGGCCGCGCTCGTCCACAGCTCGATGCCTGGAAGGTTCTTAAAGGCGGTGAGAAGGTCGCCGCCGAGCTCGCTGAAGCGTTCGTCGGCGCTGGTGTAGTCGCCGGCCGCGCGCCGCACCTCGGCGGCGAGCCCTGGTTCGTTTCCGTCCTCGAGGCCGCGGGCGTCCTCGTCATGAATGGGCGCGCGGATCTCGCGCAGGAAGCTGGTGAAGCGCTCGCCCGGCTCGCCCGTGAGGGTCTCGAGCTGATCGCACAGCACCGGCGTCAGCCCGAGCGTGACCGGCTGCCCGTGCAGCACGTCGAGCAGCGGCAGGTACACAGTGGCCACCGCCTCCCACAGCCACTCCTCGCCGAACGGCCAGGTGCCGAAGCCCTCCACGTACGGCATGTGGGAGTGGAGCACCATCGCGAGTGCTCCGCGCTTCATCTGCACACCGCTACGAAGTCGAGCGCCTTGTCGAGATCGGCCTCGCGGAGGGCGAAGTCGCTCGCGCTGATGGCGGGCACGAACCAGTCGTAGAAACGCTTCGTGATGCCGAGCTTCTTGTGGAGGTCGTCCCAGCCGAGCCTGATCGCGAGCTCGTGGATCTTCAGCTTGTTGGCGTGGAAGACGCCGAGCAGCTCGACGTGGTCGAAGCTCTGCTCGCAGAGCTGGCGGAACTCGTCCGCGCGGTACTCCTTGAGATGCCACGGGTTGTCCGACTTCTCAGCACCCGCGGGCGCGAGCGTGAGCAGGTTCGGGGTGCTGACGTATGCGGTCCCGTTCGGGCGCAGCATCTGCTTGAAGTGGTCGAGCACCGCCTTCGGGTCCTGCACGTGCTCGATCGTCTGCAGGAAGACCACCGCGTCGCACGGCTCCACGTAGGTCTCCACCAGGTCGCGCGCGAAAGTCACCCCCGGCCGCGTGTACTTGAGCTTGGCGTGCTCGTGCGCCTCGGGGTTGGCGTCCACCCCGGTTACACGTGTGGCGTAACGCGCGAGCACGTCGGTGCCGTAGCCCTCGCCGCAGGCCATGTCCACCACTTCGAGCCCGGCGCAGCGGCGGCCGATCCACTCGTACACAGCGAGATGGCGGCGGAACCAGTAGTTCTCGGCTGGAACGTCCGGGAGCGTGCGCTCGCCGGTGAGCTCGAGCGGCGGCACGCCGTCCGGCTGGTTCTGCTGAACGTGCTCCTGGGAGGCGGGCAAACGGCGGCGAGTATAGGCGCGGGCGGGCTATAGTCCGCCGCCGCATGGCGCCTGTCGCAGCGGAGCAGATCAAGGACGTGAACGTCCGGTACCACGACGTCGCGGCCGCCGACTACGACTCCAAATGGGGCATCGACTTCGGCGAGAAGGGCCGCCAGCAGGTGCTCGGCAAGGTGCGCAAAGCGCTCGGTGAGGAACCGCGGGTGCCGTTCGACTCCGCGCTCGAGATCGGCGCCGGCACGGGCTACTTCACGCTGAACCTGATGCTGGCGGGCCTGATCCGCAACGCGGTGGCCACCGACATCTCGCACGGGATGCTCGAGGCCTTGTCCGAGTCGGCGCAGCGGCTGGCTTTAGAGGTCCGCACCGTGCGCACGGAAGCGGAGCGGCTGCCGTTCGCCGACGAGTCGTTCGACCTCGTGTTCGGCCACGCCGTGCTGCACCACCTGCCTGATCTCGACGCCTCTTTCGCGGAGTTCCTGCGCGTGCTTCGCCCGGGC
This sequence comes from Thermoleophilaceae bacterium, assembly GCA_025928345.1. Lineage (GTDB taxonomy): Bacteria > Actinomycetota > Thermoleophilia > Solirubrobacterales > Thermoleophilaceae > JAICJR01. Next base: position 12,782 of record JAICJR010000088.1, read on the forward strand.
GGAACGCTCGTGTTCTGCGGTGAGCCGTCGCGCTACGGCGATC
>JAICJR010000245.1 GCA_025928345.1 Thermoleophilaceae bacterium
AGCACCACCGGGTACTCGCCCGGCTCGAGCGACACTGGCTCGCCGCTCACGGCTGCCTTCCCCGCGCTGCGCTCGGCCAGCTCGGCGGGACGCAGGTCGGACACCGCGCGGCTCGCCTGGGTCGAGTACCCGCTCCTGCCGTTCGGCGCGATGCACACCACCTTCATGAAGGCATCGGTCGCCCTCTCGGACAGGGCGACGCCGGTCGAGGACGCCACCGCCACCTCAACGTCTCCCACGGTCCAGGTGCCGTGCGCCTCCACGCCATGCCGTCCCGCCACCTCGAATGCCTCGGACAGCGCGCGCCCGCCGAGGCTCGCGTCGAGTGCCGCCGTGGCGGCGTCGAACGTGTCGCTCGTGCGCACCGCGGCCGGCTGAGGGAACCCCGGGTAGCCCTCGTCGCCGGCGGAGCGCGCCATTGCCTGCGCGGCCGCCTCAGCTTCGCGGGCGCAGCGAGCCAGCGACTCGTCGTCGGTGGCGTTGGTGGACGCCTTGCCCACCCGTCCGCCGCGTACAACAGCGATCTCCACGGTCACGTCGTCTACGGCCGTTGACTGCGTCGGCCGGTTGCGGGCGTAACGAAGCATGAGCGAGCGCTCGTGCATCACCTCCGCGAGTGCCCCGCCTTCGCCGGCGTTCGCGGCGGCAAGCGCGCGCTCGGCCAGCTCGAGCGAGTTCACGCCACGCCCACCTGGACATCGCGAAACCGCGCCGGAGCCGCCCCATGCGACACGTGCATCGACTGCCCGGGCTCGCCCTTCCCGCAGTTGAGGAGTCCCCACAGCCTCCACTCGGACTCCGAGCACACCGCGTCGAGGCTTCCCCAGAACTCCGGCGTGATCCCGGCATAGCTCGGGTTGCGAAGCATTCGCCCCCGCTGTCCATCGCGGATCTCCCAGGCGACCTCGGTGGCGAACTGGAAGTGGAGGCGGCGATTGTCGATCGACCAGGAGCGGTTGGTCTCGAGCAGCACGCCGCTGTCGGTGTCCGCGATCAGGTCCTCGATCGTGCCCGCGTCGCCGGGCGCGAGGTTGACGTTGGTCATCCGGATGATCGGCTGGCGCGCGAACGACTCGGCGCGCATGCAGCCGCCGGAGCGCTCGAGTCCGATCTCGGCCGCCGTCTCGCGTGAGGAGAGGAACCCGCAGAGCACGCCCTCGTGCACAAGCGGAAAGGCGTGCGCGGCCACGCCCTCGTCGTCCCAGCCGAAGCTGCCGAGACCGCCGGGCGACGTGCCGTCCGCGCTCACGTTCATGTGCTCGGAGCCGTAGCGGAGGGAGCCGAGATCGGGCACCTGCACGAAGCTCGTGCCGGCGTAGGAAGCCTCGCGACCGAGCACGCGGTCGAGCTCGAGCGCGTGCCCAACCGACTCGTGCACCTGCAGCGCCACCTGCTCGCCGTCGAGCACCACGGTCATGCGCCCGGCGGGACACGCGGGTGCGGACAGGAGCGCCACGGCCTCCTCGGCCACGCGCGGGGCGTTCTCCACGAGACCGAGCCCGGCGAAGTGCTCCCAGCCGGCCTGTGCCACGTGCTCGCGGTGCGAGCCGGGGAAGGAGCGAACCTGCGCGTCATCCTCATTCGTTGCGGTAGCGGCGATGCCGCCGCCGCACTCCACGATCTGCTGCTCGCACAGCGCGCCCTCGCTCGACGCGAACACCTTGTCCTGCCGGTACGCGCTGAACTGCGCCTGCGTGAGGCTCACACGCGAATCGCCGCGCATCCCCTCCTCGGCGGCGAGCATCAGGCCCAGCTTCTCCTCGAGCGGGACGTCGAACGGGTCGATCTCGAAGGTGCTCGAGTAGGAGCCCTGGGCGGGAGGCTCCGGAACGAGCGGCGCCGCGCCGTTCGCGCGCGGCTGCGCCTGGGCGACGGCGATGGCGCGCTCGAGCGCGGACTCCGCGGCCTCGCGCTCGCTTCCCCTCGCGGCAGCGAACCCCCACGCGCCGCCGACCCGGACACGCACGCCGAAGCCTTCCTCCGAGTCACGCCGAACGAGGTCGACGTTTCCGTTGCGGGTGGAGATCGCCTCCGCCACGGCGCTGACGTGACGGGCGTCGGCGTAGTCGGCCCTGCCGGCGGCCACGCCCATGAGATCGGCCAGGAGGTGGCGCATCGGCGAGTGAGCCTAGCGACCGGCGAATCTCTGGCGATCTGCGGGGACCCGGGTTACGATCGCTCAAGCCCTCCACGGAAAGGACTCGCCCTGCTTGGCCGTCTTGACCGTCCGCGCCTCAGTACGAGCGCTGGGCGCGGGCTGGCCACTGCACTTCTACTCGCCGTGGCGTTTGCGCTGCGCGCAACCGTCATGCCCGACCCCGGGCCGCTGTTCGCGGTCCCGACGGTCATTGGCGCGCTCTGGTTCGGGCGCCGCGGGGGCGTGATCACGGCGATCGTGTCCGCAGCTCTCTACACGAGCGCGCGCGCGCTCAACCCGGGCGACTCCCTCACGCTCGCCGGCTCCGGAGGCTTCCGCCTCGCCGCTTACCTGCTGCTCGGCTACCTCGTCGGAAGGGTGGCGGAGCAGCGACAGGCTCTCTCCCGGATGGTCGACGAGCAGCGGCTCGAGCTGGGCGAGCTGCGCGGCATCCAGCAGGCGATCGCTCCGCGGCACACGCCGTCGCGGCCATCGCTCGAGCTCGCGAGCTGCTACGTGCCGGCGCAGCAGGGAGCGGCCGGAGACTTCTACCTCGTCACGGCGGGACCCGAGGACTCCACGATCGTCGTCGTGGGGGACGTGGCCGGAAAGGGCGTTGAGGCGGCGCGCCGCGCGGCGTTCGTCCGCACCGCTTTCGCCAACGCCGCGCCGTTCACCGACGATCCCTGCCGCCTGCTCGAGCTCGCCAACACCGCGCTGCTCGAGCGGCCGAACGATCATGTGATGCTCGTGACGTGCGCGTGCATCGTGTTCGTGCCGAGCGAGCACAGGATGATGTGGTCGCTGGCCGGGCATCCGCCGCCCATGTGGCTCGACGACGGCACCGAGCTGAGCCAGCTCACGCCCGCGTATCCCCTGGGAGTGGACCCGAACCTCGAGTGCACGTCCGCGAGCACCTACTTCGAGCCGGGCGCCGGGCTGATGGCCTTCACCGACGGCCTCTCGGAGGCTCGGCGGGGCGGGGGCGAGCTGTTCGGCACCGACCGCATCGCCAACACGCTCGCCACGCTGCGGGGCGCCTCTCCCGCGCGCGTGGTGCGGGAGCTGCGGCGCGAGGCCGAGCGCTTCGCGGGCGGCGCGCTGCCAGACGACCTCTGCATAGTCGCGCTGCGCGCCAGCTGAGGGGGCGAAGACGCGGCGTTCGAACCCTTAGAGGTTCGTGGCGCCACGCATCCTCATCGCCGTGCTGGCGGCCGTGGCGGCAGTCGCCGTCATCGCCTGGCCGTCCGGGACCCGAAACTCGAAACCCGAGACCGGGCGCGGCATCTCGGCGATAGTCGTTCGACCAGTTGACGGCGACACGCTCGTGGCGCGCGCCGGCGGCCGCACCTTCTACGTGCGCCTGCTCGGGATCGACACGCCGGAGACGCACCGGCCGGGCACGCCCGTGGAGTGCGGCGGCCCGCAGGCGTCCGCCAACATGGAGCGCCTCGCCCCGGCAGGCTCGCGCGTTCGGCTCGAGACGGATCCGACGCAGGACCCCGTGGACCGCTACGGGCGGCTGCTCGCGTACGTCTGGCTTCGGGACGGGCGGCTTCTCGAGACCGCACAGCTCGGGTCGGGCTGGGCGAACACGTACGTCTACGCGGGCAAGCCGGTCGAACTCTTTCCGCGCCTGGCCGCGGCGTTCCGAGACGCGCGTGCGGCGCACCGCGGCGTGTGGTCAGCCTGCGGCG
>JAICJR010000253.1 GCA_025928345.1 Thermoleophilaceae bacterium
CCGTAGGCGCGGCGGTGCTCCGCCGGGTGGGCCAGGCCCTCCTGTCAGGGTGCCGGCTCGAGCGCCCGCAGGCGGACCATCACCCGGTCGGCCCGGGCGCTGAACTGCCGCAGCCACTCGTCCGCAGCGCCATCGTCGCCCTCAGTCTCAGCTTCCGCCTCGAGCCCAGCTTCGACATCGTCGCCGTTGGGGGCCGGCGCCGGCGCGGATGGATTCAGGCCGACCGCCCGCTCGGCGACCTCGGCGGCGCGCCGGGCCTGGTCGGCGGCGTCGAAGGCGGCGGCGCCGATCTCGACCGCGGTCGCTTCCGCCGACTTGGCGATGGCGAGGGCGACGTCGACCCGCTGCTCGAGCTCCAGCATCGTCACCGGCCGGGCCGCGGCGGGCAGCAGCCAGTCCTGCGTGTCGTCGCGCTGGGCCTCGGGCATTGCGGCCAATTTAGGGACAGAAGAGGCGGGAAATTGGGGAAATCGAGTGGACGGCGCGCTTTTGACTAGATTTCGGCCCGCTACGGAAACGACCCGAGGAGCAGCTTGAGACACCCACGTGACTTCTTCCTTCCGCAGGCGATCGGCGCGCCGGAGCCGCTGCGCGAGATTCCGGTAACGCCTTCGCGGATGATCCATTTCCTCGACTTCTCGAACGAGAAGATGGTGTCGAAGGTCCCCGACATCGCCCCCACCGTCGACATCCTGCTCGGCAACCTGGAGGACGCCGTGCCGGTGGACCGCAAGGAGGCGGCGCGCGACGGCCTGCTCACGGTGGGCAAGGAGATGGAGCTGGGCGACACGCAGCTCTGGACGCGCGTGAACGCGCTCGAGTCGCCGTGGGTGCTCGAGGACATCACGCGTGTGGTCACCGAGATCGGCGACAAGATCTCCGTGATGATGATCCCCAAGGTCGAGGGGGCCTGGGACATCCACTACGTCGACCGGCTGCTCGCGCAGCTCGAGGCGCGCGCGGGGCTCGACCGGCCGATCCTGATCCACGCGATCCTCGAAACCTCGCTCGGCGTGTCCAACCTCGAGGAGATCGCGGCTGCCTCGCCTCGCATCCAGGGCATGAGCTTTGGACCTGCCGACCTCGCCGCCTCGCGCCGCATGAAGACCACTCGCGTGGGCGGCGGCCATCCCGGCTACCGCACGATCGCGGATCCCGACCCGGACGATCCCGAGGCCGCCCGGCCGAGCTACCAGCAGGACCCGTGGCACTACTCGATCGCCCGCATGGTCGATGCCTGCACGGCTGTGGGCGCGCTCCCCTTCTACGGCCCGTACGGCGACATCAAGGACGTCGAGGGCTGCGAGACGCAGTTCCGCGCCGCGTTCCTGCTCGGCTGCGTCGGCGCCTGGTCGCTGCACCCGGTCCAGATCGACATCGCGAAGAAGGTCTTCTCGCCAGATCCGGACGAGGTGGCGTTCGCGCGCAAGGTGATCGAGGCGATCCCGGACGGCCGCGGAGTCCACATGATCGACGGCAAGATGCAGGACGACGCCACGTGGAAGCAGTGCAAGGTGATGGTCACGCTCGCTGAGATGCTTGCCGCCAAAGACCCTGAATTGGCGGAGCAGTACGGGATGGTGAACGCATGACCATCGCCGGGTCAGAGGTCAGAGGTCATAGGTCAGAGGGCTGTTCTTCATGAGGTTCTTCGAATACGAGTCGCGGCAGGTTCTGCAGCGCGCTGGGATTCCTGTCGCTCAGGGTGGCTTTGCGCGGACCGCTGACGAGGCTGCCGACATCGCCCGGGAGGTCGGCGGGCCTGTGGTCATCAAGTCCCAGGTTCTGACCGGTGGCCGTATGAAGGCCGGCGGGGTGAAGTTCGCCGATACGCCCGAGGAGGCTCGGGAGCATGCGGAGGCGATCCTGCAGCTCGAGATCAACGGGCACATGCCGCGCGGCGTGCTGGTGGGCGCCAAGGCTCCGATCGCCAAGGAGTACTACGCGGGCGTGATCTACGACGGCGTCCGCAAGCTCCCCACCTTCGTGTTCTCGGACATGGGCGGGATCGACATCGAGGAGGTGGCCGAGCAGCACCCCGACCACATCGGGCGCGGCCACTTCTCCACGCTTCTCCCCCACATGGACTTCCGCGCGAAGGACGCGATCGCGTCCGTGGGCATCACCGGCTCGGAGCTCAACCGGCTCACCCCGATCCTGTCCAAGCTGGCACAGCTGTTCGTGAACTACGGCATGACGCTCGCCGAGATCAACCCGCTCGCGCAGCTCGAGGACGGCACGTTCGTGGCGGTGGACGCACACATGGACATGGAGAACGAGGCGCGGCCGCGGCAGAAGGAGCTGCTCGCCGAGCTCGGCATCGCCGACGAGGAGACGCGCGAGGCGCGCGAGCCCACGCCGTTCGAGATCGAGGGCGAGAAGATCGACTCGGTGGACCACCGCGGCGTGGCCGGCAACGTCACCGAGTTCGACGGCAACCTAGGCCTCGTGATCGGTGCCGGCGGCGGATCGCTCACCCTGTTCGACGCGGTGCAGACGCAGGGCGGCAAGCCGGCCAACTACTGCGAGATCGGCGGCAACCCGAGCGTGTCCAAGGCCTGCAACCTCACCAAGCTCGTGCTCTCCAAGCCGGGCGTGGACAAGATCGCGGTGATGATGTCGATCGTCTCCAACACGCGCGTGGACATCGTGGCGCGCGGCGTGATCAAGGCGTGTATCGAGCTGGGCTATGACCCCGCGGAGAAGATCGCGATCTTCCGCATCCCGGGAGCCTGGGAGGACGAGGGCTTCAAGATCCTCGAGAAGTACGGCGTCGAGTACTGCGACCGGTCGGTGTCGCTGCACGAGGCAGCGCGCCGTGCTGTTGAAAAGGTTGGTGTGGCCGCGTGAATCACCTAATTGACGAGAACACGACGTTCATCGTCCAGGGCATCACCGGGCGCGAGGCGGTCAACCTCACGCGCGAGTGCCTCGACTACGGCTCGAAGATCGTCGGCGGGGTCACGCCGGGACGCAAGGGCCGTGAGGTGCACGGCGTGCCGGTGTACGACTCGGTGGCTCAGCTCGTGGAGGCCGAGGGGCACGTGCCGGACGGCAGTGTGGTCACCGTGCCGCCGGCGTTCACGCGCGACGCGGTGTTCGAGGCGATCGAGGCCGGCATCAAGCTGATCGTGATCGTCACCGAGCGCATCCCGCGCTACGACGTGGCGCAGATGGTCGAGCTTGCGAACCTGCGCGGCGCGCGCATCATCGGCCCCAACTGCCTCGGCATCATCCGCCCGGGCGTGGCCAAGATGGGCGGCATCGGCGGTCCCGCCAAGGACGCGGCCAAGTCGTACCAGCCGGGCAACGTGGGCGTGATGTCGCGCTCCGGGGGCATGACCACGGAGATCTCCTCCACCCTGACCGCCGCGGGCCTGGGCGTCTCCACCGCGATCTCGATCGGCGGCGACGCGATCATCGGCTCCACCTACGCCGAGCTGATGCCGCTGTTCGAGGCCGACGAGCAAACCGAGGCGATCGTGATCTACACGGAGCCCGGCGGACGCATGGAGGCCGAGCTGGCGCGCTACGTGACGGAGAACGACTCGCGCCTGCCGATCGTCGCCTTCATGGCCGGGCGCTTCATGGACGAGATGCCGGGCATGAGCTTCGGCCACGCGGGCACGATCGTGGAGGGCAAGGCCGACACCGCGTCGGAGAAGATCGCGCGCCTGGCCGAGGCG